>JBDSMR010000041.1:0-63833 GCA_039915735.1 Usitatibacter sp.
CGATGGAATCGCGCACGAAGTTGGTCACCGGGTATTCGGAAGTCGGGATGAGATAGAGGTCGCGCCCCTCGATCTTGAAGAGGTCGTCCTTGAACTTCGCCAGAGAGGACACGCCGTCCGCGCATTCGCCCGTGACCATATAGGGCGCGTAGACCTCGGTGTAGCCGTGCTCCTCGGTGTGCAGCGTGAGCATGAACTGTGCGAGCGCGCGATGCAGCCGCGCGACGCCCCCCTTCAAGACCACGAAGCGCGCGCCGGCGACCTTGGCACCGGTATCGAAATCGAGCCCCTTGAGCCCCGCGCCCACGTCAACGTGATCCTTCGGTGTGAAGACAAACTTGCGCGGCTCGCCCCAGCGGCGGACTTCGACGTTGTCGTCCGCCGATTTCCCCTCAGGCACGTCGGCGCGCGGAATGTTCGGGATCATGCGCAGGAAGGCATTCATCTTCTCCTGCACGGCTGAAAGCGCGGCCTCGTTGGCTTTGAGCTCGTCGCCGATGCCACCCACTTCCTTCATCACGGCGGAGGCGTCCTCGCCCTTGCCCTTCATCATCCCGACCTGCTTCGAGAGTGAATTGCGCCGGCCCTGCAGCTCCTCGGTGCGCGACTGAAGTTGCTTGCGGTCTTCCTCGAATGAGCGGAAGGCAGCTTCGTCGAAGTCGAAGCCGCGGCGTTTCAGGCCCGCGACGACGGCGGGGAGGTCTTTGCGGAGGAGTTGGATATCGAGCATGGTTTCAGGTGATTGGATCCCGGGCCTTCACCGCTCAGCGGCGCCCGGGATGACGCGGGAGCGTCATTTTAGCTTTTTCGCGCGATCGTCCAGCGAGCGCAGGTGTTCGAGCCGTTCGCGGATCTTCGCCTCCAGCCCACGGTCAACCGGCTGGTACCAATTGGGACGCTCCATGCCGTCGGGGAAATAGCTCTCGCCCGCCGCATACCCCTCGTCTTCATCATGCGCGTAGCGGTAGTCCTTGCCGTAGCCCAGGCCCTTCATCAGCTTGGTGGGCGCGTTGCGGATGTGCAGCGGCACCGGGCGGGTGCCGTCCTGCGCGACAAACGCCTTGGCCTGGTTGTAGGCCATGTAGACCGCGTTGGATTTCGCGGCGATCGCAAGGTAGATCACGCATTCAGCCAGCGCGAGTTCGCCTTCCGGAGTGCCCAGCCGCTCGTAGACATCGGCGGCGGCGATCGCCACCTCGAGTGCGCGTGGATCAGCGAGGCCGATGTCCTCGCTTGCCATGCGGATCATGCGGCGCGCGAGGTAGCGCGGATCCACCCCGCCATCAAGCATGCGCACCAGCCAGTAGAGAGAGGCGTCCGGGTCGCTCCCCCGCACACTCTTGTGCATGGCGGAAATCTGGTCGTAGAAATTGTCGCCGCCCTTGTCGAAGCGGCGACCGGCTCGCTGCGAGATCGCGTTGACGAAATCCACATCGACGCCGCGGCGTCCTTCGACCAGCGCGGCCTGCGCCACCTGCTCCACCAGGTTCAACGCGCGGCGGCCGTCACCGTCGGCGAATTCCGCCAGGCGCGCGCGCGCATCCGACGTGGAATCGATTTTCTCGGCTTCGAAGCCGCGTTCAATCACGCGATTGAGGTCGTCCGGCTTGAGACTCTCCAGCACATACACCTGCGCGCGCGAGAGCAACGCGCCATTCACTTCGAACGAAGGATTCTCGGTGGTGGCGCCGATGAAGGTGAGCAGGCCCGACTCCACGTGCGGCAGGAAGGCATCCTGCTGCGACTTGTTGAAGCGGTGCACTTCGTCGACGAACATGATGGTCGAGCGGCCGTATTGCTCGCGCGTGAGCTTGGCGCGCTCCACCGCATCGCGGATTTCCTTCACGCCTGCGAGCACTGCGGAGATGGCGATGAACTCGCTGTTGAAGGCGTTGGCCATGAGGCGCGCCAGCGTGGTCTTGCCGACCCCGGGAGGCCCCCAGAGGATCATCGAGTGCGGGCGGCCCGCCGTCAGCGCCACCCACAGGGGCTTGCCTTCGCCGAGGAGGTGCTTCTGGCCAACAACCTCGTCGACCGTCTTCGGACGCAGGCGCTCTGCCAGCGGGACGTTGGCTTCGCCGCCGGCGCCGAAGAGATCACGCGATTCGTTCATGCCCCCGATTATCCACCGCGGGGAAGGCGGCCGGCGCGGGTGCGCCGGCCTTTTACCGCGGCCCTCAGGCCCGGAAGCGGCGCAACTGGTGAACACCCAGGCTCGCGACCGCGAGCACCATCAGCAGCAGCATCCACTCGCTCATCGTCGGGACCTGGCTCGGAGACGCTGCGGCCGCCATCGAAACGAGCGCCATGGTGGTCCCAGCCCCGCCGTTGGATTCCAGGTTGAAGGGCCCTACGCCGTTGGGGGTCGGAGCAACGCCGAAAAGGTTGAAATCGCCGGCCGTCGTGCCCCAACTGCCGCCACCACTGGGCTGTCCGACAAGCTCGGCCCTCAAGTTGAGCGCACCGGGGCCAGTATCGAAGACCACGGCAGTGAAGCTGGCGATTCCAAACGTCCCGTTCCCTCCCGCTGCGCCGGAAACGGTCACCTGCAAGTCGACGACGCTGGGGTCGGGCAGGGCGATGAAGCCACCTCCCGGATTGGGGATAAGCGTCGTCTCGAGGACGATGAAACCGACGGCGGTGGCACCTCCGGTGGCGAAGGTGAAATTGAACCGCATCGGCGCCGCCTCAACCGAAAGCGCGGAGACCGCCAGCAGGAAGAAAACGGCCAGGGATTTAATCAATCGGGAGACGCGCATGGGAACCTCTCTTGTAGTTGTTACCGCTACTATATAGAACCCCGCTACGGCTTGCGCACCAATCGCAGCGAGCCCGATTCCGGAGCCGCCATATGGAAGCGGCCGCGCCCCGCGTTCTTGGCGACATAGGTGGCCGCGTCGGCCGCCTTGACCAGTTCTTCGGGGTCGATCCGCTCATGCGCGCAGGTAGCGACACCAATTGATGCGCCGACGGAAGTTTCGCCCGCGCGTGTGGTGATCGGCCGCTCCAGCACCGCGATGATCTTGGCGGCGATCTGCCCCGCTTCTTCCGGCGAGTTGAGGTTCTCGAGGATCACCGTGAACTCGTCGCCCGCGAGGCGCGAGACCGTGTCGGTCACGCGCACGCAGGTGGAGACGCGCTCGGCTGTCGCCTTGAGCACATCGTCGCCCGCGCCGTGGCCGAGCGTGTCGTTGACGACCTTGAAGCGATCGAGGTCGATGAAAAGCAGCGCCAGCCAGCGCCCGGCGCGAGCATTGCGCGCGATGGCCTGCGGCAGGACCTCCTCGAAGCTGCGGCGATTGTGCAAGCCGGTAAGCGTGTCGCGCCGCGCCTGGCGGTCCAATTCCTTCTGCAGGCGGCGATCGGCGGTGATGTCGGTGGTCATGCTGTAGATGCCGACGACCTTTGATTGCTCGTCCAGGCGCGGGAACAGCACCGTGCGCGTGATGCGCGCACCGGTTGGTGTTTCGACCTCGCGTTCGTAGGTCGCCGGATAACCCTGCAGGGCGGCTTCGAAGTGCGGACGCGTCTCCTCGTACGAATCGACACCGAAGATTTCATCCGGGCGCTTGCCGATCATCTGCGCGGGATCGACCAGGAACCACTCGCGATAGCAGGAGTTGGCGAACTGGATGCGCAGGTCCGCGTCGAGATAGGAGATCAGCGCCGGCATGTTGTCGGCGAGCAGCCTCAGGCGCGCTTCGCTCTCGCGCTGCGCTTCCTCGGCGCCCAGGCGCTGGTGCATCAGCAAATTGAACGCAGTGGTGAGGTCACCGACTTCATCGGCGCGATCCACCAGTACGGGAACGAATGGGCCCGCGCCGCCGTGCATCCGGACGATGGCGCGTTGCAGGCGTTGCAGCGGCGCGAGCAGCAGCCACACGCTGAGCCAGGCCAGGGGCATCACGCCGAAGGCGGCAGCCGAAGCCACGATCCACAGGCGCCGCTCGGCCTGCTGCAGCGGCGCGAAGACTTCGGTGATGGGTGTAGCGGCGACCAGCACCCAGGGAACGCTGCGCAGCAGCTTGGAGCTGTAGAGCGTTCCGATGCCGGTGCTGGATGTGCTCTCCAGGGTGCCCTGGTAGCCGGCGATGGCGCGCGTCACGGCTTCGGAACCGTTGGCGGGGCGGGGCTTGAGGATGCGAGCGACATCCGGGTGTGACACGTACACGGGATCGGAGCCCCGCGTGAGGACCACGTAGTAACCGGTTTCGCCGATGTGCTCCTCGCCGAGCGAGCCGATGAAGCTGGAGCGATAGAGGCGGATCACGCCCACCAGCACGCCCACCAGCTTGTCGTCCTTGCCGAGGATTGGCGCCGCGATCTGCACGATCGGCTCGCCGCGGACCTTGCCGAGCAGCGGCTCGGAGATCACCGGGCGCCGCGTGGCCAGGATCTCGCGGAAATAGGCGCGGTCGGAGACGTCGACACCGAGGCGGCCCGCGGACTTCGGGTAGTAGGCGATGATGCGGCCCTGGGCGTTCAGCACCAGCATGTCATCGAAGATCTTCATCAACGCCGGCTGCCGCTCGAATTCCCGCCCCAGCTGCTCCGGCCGGTCGAGGTTGCCTTCCGCGATGAAGGCGGCGGTGGCGGCGAGCGCTCTGGTGCTCGTCTCCAACTTGGCGTCGAGCTCGCGTGCGACACGCTGCACCAGCGAGTACTGCTGGTCGGAGATGACGTCGGTGAAATCCTTGCGCAGGAAGTGCATCTGCATGAGGCTCACCGCGACCACCATGGCGACGAACATCAGCGCCACGACCATCGCGACTCGCGCCTTGATGCTCCATGCCTTCATCTGCCCTCCGCTGGCCGCTACTTGTCCTCGAGCACGTCCGCGCCCTTGGGCGGCGTGAACTGGAATGTGGAAGGCGCAAGCTGCGCGTTGGGCTTGAGTTCCGCGAACTGCAGGCCGGTGCGCCCGCCGAGCGAATCGGAAAGCTCCATGGCGGCGAGCACCCTGCCCTTCATGCCGATGCGCACCTTCTCGAAGCCCGTGTCCGGCGATTTCGGGATCGCCTCGACCCATTCGAGGCCGTCGTTGCTGCCGGCGTCACGCAGCGTGAAGAGCTTGGTGATGTCGTCCCTGCCGGCGAGAAGCGCGGCCGGCGTCGCGGACACCGCGGCATTGATGCGCTTGACCGTGACCTGGTTGAGATCCGGGTCATGGATCCAGAGCCTTGCGCCATCACTCACCAGCAATTGCCTGTGCGGCTTTTCGTAGGTCCAGCGGAACCTGCCGGGACGCGAGAACGCGAACGTGCCCGAGGCCCGATCGGTGACCTTGCCGTTGCGGTCGAAGACCTGCTGCTCGAAACGCGCGGTGGCGGTCTTTGCCGAGGAGTTGAAGGCAAGGAAGTCGTCGAGGCCGCCGGCTTGGGCGAAGAGCGGAAGCACAAATGCCAGCGTTGCAACAACCCGGTGAATGACCACTTGGCGGCCTCCCTTTAGCGCTACCTGATGTGGTACTTGGAGTGTCGGCCGCGATCATCGTTCCGGGTCGCATCCCCGCAAGCGGGGCCCCTGCTCCACCTCCACAATGATCTACTTCTCCGGCCGGATGATCTCGCGGTTCCCGTTGGAGGCCATGGAAGTGACCAGCCCCGCCTTCTCCATGTCCTCGATCAGGCGTGCCGCGCGGTTGTAGCCGATGCGCAGGTGGCGTTGCACCAGCGAGATCGACGCGCGCTTGTTCTGCAACACGATCTGCACTGCCTGGTCGTAGAGTGGATCGCCCTCGCCCGAGCCACCGCCGTCCAGGCCGCCGCCGCTGCTGTCGGCCTGCTCCGGCTCGTCGAGGATGCCGTCGATGTATTGCGCCTCGCCCTGCTTCTTGAGCGCTTCGACCACGCGCAGGACTTCCTGGTCGCTCACGTAGGCGCCGTGGGAGCGGATGGGGATGCCGCCGCCCGGTTGGAGATACAACATGTCGCCCTGGCCGAGCAGGCTTTCCGCGCCTTGCTGGTCGAGGATGGTGCGCGAATCGACCTTGGCCGAAACCTGGAAAGCGATGCGCGTCGGGACATTGGCTTTGATGAGGCCGGTGATCACGTCGACCGACGGGCGCTGCGTGGCAAGGATCAAATGGATTCCGCAGGCGCGCGACTTCTGCGCCAGGCGCGCGATCAATTCCTCGACCTTCTTGCCCGACACCATCATCAGGTCCGCGAGCTCGTCGATGACCACCACCACAAGCGGCAGTGCCGCGAGGTCCTCGGGCGCGTCCGGCGTGAGCGAGAACGGATGCTTGAGCGGTTGCTTCTTCTCGATGCCGTCGCGCACCTTCTGGTTGTAGCCGGCGAGGTTGCGCACGGAAATCGCGGACATGAGCTTGTAGCGGCGCTCCATCTCCGCGACACACCAGTTCAGCGCGGCCCCGGCCTGGCGCATGTCGGTGACCACGGGCGCCAGCAGGTGCGGGATGCCCTCGTACACCGAGAGTTCGAGCATCTTCGGGTCCACCAGGATCAGGCGCACTTCCTGCGGCGTGGCCTTGTAGAGCAGCGACAGGATCATCGCGTTGATCGCCACCGACTTGCCCGAGCCGGTGGTGCCCGCCACCAGCAGGTGCGGCATCCTGGCGAGGTCGGCCACCATCGGCTTGCCGGTGATGTCCTTGCCGAGCGCAATGGTGATCTTCGAATTCATGTCGGCGTAGGCCTGCGAGCCCACGATCTCCGACAGGCGCACGATCTCGCGCTTCGGGTTCGGGATCTCGAGGCCCATGCACGAGGTGCCGGGAATGGTCTCGACCACGCGGATGGCGGTGACTGAAAGCGCGCGCGCCAGGTCACGCGCCAGGTTCACGATCTGCGAGCCTTTCACGCCCACGGCGGGCTCGATCTCGTAGCGAGTGATGACCGGGCCGGGATAGGCCGCGACCACCTTCACCTGCACGTTGAAATCCTGCAGCTTGCGTTCGATCAGGCGCGACGTGTATTCCAGCGTCTCCGCGGTCGGGCGCTCGATGTGTGTATCGGGCGAATCCAGCAGCGACAGTTGCGGCAGGGGCGAGTCCGGCATGTCGCTGAAAAGCGGCACCTGCTTTTCGCGCACGATGCGCTCGCTGCGGGCCACGACGACCGGCGGCATCTCGATGCGGATCGGCTCGTGCTCCTCGAAGATCTTCTTGGCGACCTCGACCTTCTCTTCGCGCTCGAGCGCCGCGATCTTGCCCTCCTCGCGGTCGCGACGTGCCTCGAGGCGCGCGCGCACCCGAGCCCAGCCGGCTTCGATGGCGGCGCCAGCGAGTTCGGAAAGCCTGAGCCACGAAAGGCCCGTGAAAAGGCTGAGCGCGGCGGCGATCAACGCCAGCAGCAGCAGCGTGCCGCCGGTGAAGCCCAGCGCCACGGAAACGAAGGAAGCGAGCACGCCACCGAGCATGCCGCCAGGCGCCTGCGGCAGCGCGGCGGTGAGTGAATGCAGGCGCAGTGCCTCGAGGGCGCTGCTGGCGGCGAGCAGCACCGCGAAACCCGCGAGCGAAACCGCAAGCGTGTGGCGGTTCAGCAGCTCCCACGACTCGACGCGGCGATAGAGCCTGAGGATGCCGAAGATGGCCAGCGCCACGAACCACCAGGCCGAGAGGCCGAAGAAATAGAGCAGTGTCTCCGCGATCCACGCGCCAACCACGCCGCCACGGTTGGCCACGGGCGCGCCGCTGCCGCTGAAGAAGGGGCCGGGATCACCGCGATGGTAGGAAGCCAGGACAAGTGCCAGGTAGGCGCCGATCGCGAGGAGGAGGATCCAGCCTGCCTCTCGAAGCACGCGCCCAACGCGCGGGTTGATGCCGGGTCCTGGGGCGACTACAGCGATGGCGGCAACTCTCTGTTGATGATCGTGATCGCCTTCGACTCGATCGAGATGAAGCCGCGGTCCGAGAGGTCCTTGAGGATGCGGTTCACCATCTCGCGCGAGGCGCCCACCATGTTGGCGAGATCCTGCTGCGACAGCCGTTCGCCCACCATGAGCTTGCCGTCCTTGTACACCGCGAGTTCCAGCAAGGTGCTGGCCACGCGGCCGTAGACGTCCATCAACGCGAGCGTGCCGATCTTGCGGTCCGCCTCGCGCACGCGTTGCGCCAGCATGCGCATCACCATGTTGCCGATGCGCGGCGCCTGCTCAACGGTTTTCTCGAACGCGGCATGTGTCAGCACCAGGAACGTGGACGACTCGATCGTCGTCACCGAAGCCGAACGCGGCTGCTTGTCGATCATCGACATCTCGCCGAAGAACTCTCCCGCGGAAAGGATCTTGAGGATGATCTCGCGGCCGTCCTCGTCACCGATGAAGACCTTCACCTTGCCGGCCTGGATCATGTAGAGCGAATCGCCCATTTCGCCCTCGGTGAGGACGACGGCATTCTTGGAATAATTCTTCTCCGTCGCGAGGCCGCGAATGACGTCGAGCTCGTGATCGTCAAGCGATGTGAAGAACGGCACGGCCTTGAGGGCCATGGTGCGTTCACCTATTTGCACGCGTTTTGGAGGAACGGCAGACATGGTGTCTAAATACACAAAAAACCCTTAATTGTCAATCGCTTAGAAGGCCATGCTCATTTAGAGCATTCATTTCAGGCACATAGCGGAATACTGCCGGTGCGATAATCAGCATTTAAACGCCTGCCACCGGCACTATTTACCCTTCATGACTACAAGACACTCACGCCTCCTCATCCTCGGATCGGGGCCCGCTGGCTACACGGCTGCTGTCTACGCCGCTCGCGCCAACCTCAAACCGGTGCTGATCACGGGCCTGGCCCAGGGCGGGCAGCTGATGACCACCACCGACGTCGACAACTGGCCCGCGGACGCCATGGGCGTGCAGGGGCCGGAACTGATGGACCGCTTCGCCAAGCATGCCGAGCGCTTCGAGACCGAGATGATCTTCGACCAGATCCATACGGCAAGACTCGGCGAGAAGCCCATCACGCTGATCGGCGATTCGGCCACCTACACCTGCGACGCGCTCATCATCGCGACCGGTGCCTCGGCCATGTACCTGGGGCTCGAGTCGGAGACGAAATACATGGGCAAGGGCGTCTCCGGCTGCGCCACCTGTGACGGCTTCTTCTACAAGGGCCAGGACGTCTGCGTGGTCGGCGGCGGCAACACGGCGGTCGAGGAAGCGCTGTACCTCACCAACATCGCCCGGCATGTGACGGTGATCCACCGCCGTGACAAATTCCGTTCGGAGAAGATCCTGCAGGACAAGCTCTTCACCAAGCAGGCAGAAGGCAAGGTCACGATCGAGTGGAACCACACGCTCGAGGAAGTGCTGGGCAGCGACCAGTCCGGCGTGAGCGGCGTGCGCATAAAGTCCACGCAGGACGCCAAGACGAAGGACGTGCCCGTCACCGGCTGCTTCATCGCCATCGGCCACCGCCCCAACACCGAGATCTTCGCCGGCCAGCTGGAGATGAAGGACGGCTACATCGTCACGCAAAGCGGTCTCAGGGGAAATGCCACCGCCACCAGTGTGCCCGGCGTCTTCGCCGCGGGCGACGTCCAGGACCACGTCTATCGCCAGGCGGTCACCAGCGCGGGCACCGGTTGCATGGCCGCCCTCGACGCGGATAAATACCTGGAGAGCCTGGTTTGAACGGGCAGCGGTGAAGCACCCGCGCGAAGAAGACGCGAGCCTCTTCCGCGAAGCCGTCAAGGATGCGAAGCCCCTCAAGCCCGCGAACCGGGTGGATCCCTACCGCGTGCCGCCGCCGCCCCGCCCCGCGAAGCGCATCGAGGACGAGCGTGCGGTGCTCGCGGAACTCGCGCGCCTCACCTTCGATGACGACGACCTCGAGTTCGAAGATGACGGCATGTTCCTCAGGCCGGGCCTGCCGCGCGACATCCTGCGCAAGTTGCGGCGCACCCACTGGGTGATCCAGGAAGACCTCGACCTTCATGGCATGACCGGCGACGAAGCGGTTGCCGAGACCGCCGTTTTCCTCGCCGGCTGCAAGCGCCTGGGCATCCGCTGCGTGCGCATCGTGCACGGCAAGGGATTGCGCTCGCCGGGCAGGGAGCCGGTCCTCAAGCGCCGCATCCGCAAATTGCTGACTCGCCGCGACGAGGTCCTCGCATTCGTCGAGCCGCGCGCCATCCACGGCGGGGGTGGCGCCGTGGTCGTGCTGCTCGAGGCCTGAGGCGTGCTGACCCGCGCCGCCCTGTGGCTTCTGGCGTTACTTGCGCTGGTGGTCGCGATCGACAACCTCGACCGTCCGCTCGCCAATCCTGACGAGGGCCGCTACTCCGAGATTTCGCGCGAGATGGCCGCCGACAACGACTGGGTCACGCCGCGCCTGAACGGCCTCAAGTACTTCGAGAAGCCGCCGCTGCAGTACTGGGCTGGCGCGCTTTCGCTCAAGCTCTTCGGCGATGGGGAGTGGTCGGCGCGCCTCTATGTGGCGCTGTGCGGACTGGCGACGGTGCTTCTCATCGGGTTCACCGCCGCCAGGGTGCTGGGGCCCCAGTACGCCCTCACCTCCATGCTGGTGCTCACGGCGAGCCCCTATTTCATGGCGCTCGGCGGCACGGTCACACTCGACATGGGCCTCACGCTCTGGACCACGGTGACGCTGTGCGCCTATCTCATTGCCGAAACCGCGCACGATGAACACATGCGCCGGCGATGGATCCTGGCGGCGTGGGCCGGCATGGCTCTCGCGGTCCTGTCGAAGGGACTCGTCGGCATCGTTTTTCCGGGAGCCGCGATTTTCCTGCACTGCCTCATGCGCCGCGACTTCACGCCCATCGCGCGCCTGCACTGGGGCTACGGTTTGCTGGTGTTCCTCGCGATCGCCGCGCCCTGGTTCGTCGCGGTCTCGCACGCCAATCCGGAATTCGCGCATTTCTTCTTCGTGCACGAGCACTTCGAGCGTTTCCTCACGACAACCCATCGCCGCACCGAGCCGTGGTGGTTTTTCCTTCCGATCCTGTTCGTGGGTTTCCTGCCGTGGATGTTCACGCTGCCTTCCGCGGTGGTCCACGCATGGCGCGCCGATGGACGCCTCGATGCCGGGCAGCCGCTGCGCCTCGCCATCGTCTTCAGCGCGTTCCTGGTGCTCTTCTTCAGCGCCTCGGGCTCCAAGCTCCCCGCCTACATCCTGCCGGCCTTCCCGCCGCTCGCCCTTGTCGTGGGGCGCTTCCTCGTCGAGGCTCCACCGAAGCGGCTGGCGAAATTCATGATGCCGATCGCCTTCGTGGCCATCGCCGGTGCCATCGCGGCATGGCAGATGCCGGATCGCGGACGTGATGCGTGGACCGCCGCGTTGTACCTCAAGGCGCGACCGTGGGCGCTGGGCGGCGCCGCCGTCTTGTTCGTGGCCGGCCTGCTGGGCCCGTGGCTGCTCTGGCGCGGGCGCCGCCGGCTCGCGATCGTGGTGGTCGCCCTGGGTTCGGTGCTGATGATCGGCTGCCTCGAGGACGCCTATGAGGAGCTCGCCCCGCGCCAGTCCGGCATCGTGGCCGCCGACGCGGCGCGCCCGCTCATCACGCCCGCCACGCGCCTCTACAGCGTCGGCATCTACGACCAGACGCTGCCGTTCTACCTCGGGCGCACGTTCACCCTGGTGGACTACGTCGATGAATTCGAGATGGGCCAGAAGGCACAGCCCGAACTCTCCATCCCGAAGCTCGCCGATTTTCCCGCCGAATGGATGCGGCCCGGCGACGCGCTGGCTATAATGCAGCCCGACATCTTCCAGAGTCTGCGCTCGCAGGGCCTGCCCATGCAGCTGGTGCACGAAGACCCACGGCGCATCCTGGTGCGCAAGCCTTGAACGCCCTCACCTTCTCGCTGGTCATGCTCGGCGTGCTGCTCAATGCCGTTGCCCAATTGCTGCTCAAGGCCGGCACCAATCGCATGGGCGAATTCGCGTTTTCGCTCGACAACGTCGTGCCCATCGGCGTGAAGATCGCAACCAACCCGCCCATCATCGCGGGCCTGGCCTGCTACGGCGTGAGCGTCGTGGTCTGGATCATGGCGCTGTCGCGCGTTCCCGTGAGCGTGGCCTACCCGATGCTGTCGGTCGGCTACATCGTGAATGCCTTCGCGGCATGGATGCTCTTCGGCGAATCGCTCGGCGCGCAGAAGCTCGTCGGCATCGGCTTCATCATGATCGGCGTCTACCTGGTGGCGCGCTCGTGAGCGACAGACCCTTCATTCCATTCGCGCGCCCCGTGATCGACGAGGCGATGATCGCGGCCGTGGGCGAAACGCTGCGCAGCCGCTGGCTCGCGAGTGGCCCGCAGGTGGCCGCATTCGAGAAGGGGCTGTCCGAATATGTCGGCGGCCGCCCGGTGCGTGTCATGACCTCGGCCACCGCCGCGATGCAGCTCGCCCTCGAGATGCTGCACATCGGAGAAGGCGACGAGGTGATCACGCCGGCGCAAAGCTTCTTCTGCACCGGCAACGTGATCGAGCGCTCCGGCGCCCGGACGGTTTTCGTCGATGTGGACCTGGTGACGCGCAACCTTTACATGGCGCAGGCCGATGCGGCGGTCACGCCGCGCACGAAAATGCTGCTGCCGACGCACTACAACGCGCCCATCGATCCCGCCGCGCTCGCAGGTTTCCGCAAGCGCCATGGCGTGCGCATCCTCGAGGACGCGGCTTTGGCCATCGGCTCGCGCGCCGGCGGCAAGCCCGTGGGCGCCAGCGGCGACCTGGTTTCATTCAGCTTCCATCCCAACAAGAACCTCACGACCATCGAAGGCGGCGCGCTGGTGGTCAATGATGCCGCCGAGGCCGCTGCCATCGAACGCCTGCGTTTCCATGGCATCGTGCGCAAAGCCGACGGCACGCGCGACGTCGAAGTGCCGGGCGGAAAATACAACATGTCCGATGTTTCCGCGCGCCTGGGCAACACGCAGCTGCCACACCTGGACGCGTGGTGCAGGACGCGCGCGGCCCTCGCCGGCCGCTACTTCGAATGCCTCGCGGGTGACGAGCTGTTCGCGCCCGAGCAACTACCGCCGCGTGACAACCCCGGCCACAGCTGGAACCTGTTCGCAATACTGCTGCCGATCACGGCCACCGGCATCCCGCGCAAGGCCTTCATGGAAGCAATGCACAAGGAAGGCATCGGCACCGGCCTTTCCTACGAGGCCATCCACCTCACGAGCTACTTCCGTTCGAAGGGGTTCCACGAAGGCCAGTTCCCGAATTCGGAGCGCATCTCGCGCGAGACGGTCACGCTGCCGCTGCATGCGGAGATGACGCCTTCGGACGTGGAACGCGTCTGCTCCACCATGTCGCGCGTCCTGCGGCGCAAGGCGGCCTGAGATGACCACACCCAGCCTCTCGGTGGTGATCCCGGTCTACAACGAGGAAGAAGTGCTGCCGGCACTTTTCGCGCGCCTCTATCCCGCCCTCGACGCGCTCGGCTGCACCTACGAAATCGTCTTCGTGAACGACGGCAGCCGCGACAAGTCGGTGGCCATGTTGCGCGAGCAGTTCCAGAAGCGCGAGGACGTCACGCGCGTGGTGCTCTTCAACGGCAACTTCGGCCAGCACATGGCGATCATGGCGGGCTTCGAGCATTGCCGTGGGGATCGCGTCGTGACGCTCGACGCGGACCTGCAGAACCCGCCCGAGGAGATCGGCAAGCTGGTCGCGAAGATGGACGAGGGCCACGACTACGTGGGATCGATCCGCAAGCAGCGCCACGACGCGGCCTGGCGGCGCGTGGCCTCGCGCGCGATGAACCGGCTGCGCGAGCGCATCACCAACATCCGCATGACCGACCAGGGCTGCATGCTGCGCGCCTACGATCGCGCCATCATCGACGCCATCCGCGCCTCCCGCGAAATCAACACCTTCATCCCGGCGCTGGCCTATTCGTACGCGCATAACCCGGTGGAAGTGGAAGTCGAGCACGAGGAGCGCCACGCGGGCGAGTCCAAGTATTCGCTCTACAAGCTGATCCGCCTCAACTTCGACCTGGTCACCGGTTTTTCCGTCCTGCCGCTGCAACTCTTCTCGCTCTTCGGCATCCTCGTGGCCGTTGGCGCCGTGGGCGTCTACGTCGTGGTCATCATCCAGCGCGTACTGGCCGGCGGCGACGGGCTGTGGGTGATCTGGGACCGCGACATCCTCGAGTTCTTCCTCATCGGCGTGCAGCTCTTCGGCATGGGCCTCATCGGCGAATATGTCGGGCGCATCTACCAGCAGGTGCGCGAGCGCCCGCGCTACCTCATCCAGGCGATCCTGGAGAAGAAGGACTGATGGCCGCGCGCGCGGTGGTCTTCGCCTACCACGACGTCGGCGTGCGCTGCCTCTCGGTGCTGCTTGCGCATGGCGTCGATGTCCCACTGGTGGTCACGCACCGCGACGACCCGAAGGAAAACATCTGGTTCGGCAACGTCGAGCGCCTTGCGCGCGAATACGGCCTCGATACGGTGACGCCGGCAGATCCCGCGGAGATTGCCGCACGTATCCAGGCAATAGCGCCCGAATTCATCTTCTCGTTCTACTACCGCCACATGTTGCCGCCAGCGCTCCTGGGCGCTGCGCGCCGTGGGGCCTACAACATGCACGGCTCGCTGCTGCCGCGATACCGCGGTCGCGTGCCGGTGAACTGGGCGGTGCTCAACGGCGAGCGCGAAACCGGCGCCACACTGCACGAAATGGCAACCAGGCCCGACGCCGGAGGCATCGTTGACCAGATGGCGGTCCCCATCCTTCCCGACGACACTGCACGCGATGTCTTCCGCAAGGTGGTGGTCGCCGCGGAAGTCGTGATGGACCGCGCGCTGCCGCGGCTGCTCGACGGCAGCGTGCGCCCGGTGCCACAGGACCTGCAGGCCGGCAGCTACTACGGCGGGCGCAAGCCGGAGGACGGCCGCATCGACTGGACGCAGCCGGCGCGCCGCATCCACGACCTGGTGCGCGCCGTGGCTCCGCCCTACCCCGGCGCGTTCTGCGACGTGGGCGATCGCAGGCTTCGTGTCTTGCGCACCCGCGTGTTACCGGGCGATGGAGCCGAATCGGCACGCCCCGGGGTCGAACAGACCAACGCCGGACTCTTCGCTCGCTGCGGCGACGGCGGTCGGCTGGCTATCCTCGAATGGGAATGGACATGAAAAAAATCTGCATCCTCGGAGTGAACGGCTTTATCGGCCACCACCTTTCGAACCGCATCCTCGCGGAAACGGACTGGGAGGTTTACGGCATGGACATGAGCTCGGAGCGCATTGCCGACCTGATGGCCAACCCGCGCTTCCACTTCTTCGAAGGTGACATCACGATCAACAAGGAGTGGATCGAATACCACATCCGCAAATGCGACGTGATCCTGCCGCTGGTGGCCATCGCCACGCCGGCGACCTACGTGCGCGAGCCGCTGAAGGTGTTCGAGCTCGACTTCGAGGCCAACCTGCCGATCGTGCGCAGCTGCGTGAAATACGGCAAGCGCGTGCTTTTTCCCTCGACTTCCGAGGTCTACGGCATGTGTGATGACGCGCAATTCGATCCGTACACCTCCAACCTGGTGCTGGGTCCGATCGACAAGCAGCGCTGGATCTACTCGTGCTCGAAGCAGTTGATGGACCGTGTGATCTACGCCTACGGCTCCATGGGCCAGCTCGACTTCACGCTGTTCCGCCCGTTCAACTGGATCGGCGCGGGCCTGGACTCGATCCACACCGCCAAGGAAGGCAGCTCGCGCGTGATCACGCAGTTCCTCGGCCACATCGTGCGCGGCGAGCCGATCAAGCTGGTCGACGGCGGCGCGCAGAAACGCGCCTTCACCTATATCGACGACGGCATCGAGGCGCTGATGCGCATCATCGAGAACCGCGATGGCGTGGCCAGCGGGCAAATCTATAATGTCGGCAACCCGTCCAACAACTATTCGGTGCGCGAGCTGGCGCAGATGATGCTGGAGCTGGCCAGGTCGTACCCGGAGTACCGCGACAACGCCGCCAAGGTGAAGCTGCTGGAGGTCACCTCGGGTGACTACTACGGCAAGGGCTACCAGGACGTGCAGAACCGCGTCCCGGCGATCGCGAATACCATGAAGGACCTGGGGTGGGCGCCGAAGGTGACGATGAAGACGGCGCTTGCGAACATCTTCGATGCGTACAAGGGCCAGCTCGACGACGCCCGCGCGCTGGCGAACTGAGGAAGTGATGGAAGAAAAACCTTTGGTCGGCGTTATCATGGGCTCCCAGAGCGACTGGGACGTGATGCAACACGCCGTGCGCGTGCTGCAGGATTTCGGCGTTGCGCACGAGAAGCGCGTGGTCTCCGCGCACCGCACGCCCGACATCATGTTCGACTACGCGGAGACGGCGCGCAGCCGCGGCCTCGCCTGCATCATCGCGGGCGCCGGCGGCGCGGCCCACCTGCCCGGCATGATCGCCTCCAAGACCACCATCCCGGTCCTGGGCGTGCCGGTGCCTTCGCGCCACCTCGCGGGGCAGGACTCGCTCTATTCCATCGTGCAGATGCCCAAGGGCATTCCCGTGGCGACCTTTGCCATCGGTGAAGCGGGCGCAGCCAACGCCGGTCTCTTCGCGGTGAGCCTGCTCGCCACCTCCGACGAGAGCCTCGCGCACAAACTTGCCGAATATCGCGAGAAGCTGCGCGAGCAGGTCGCCGCGATGCAACTCCCCGACGTGCTGTGATCCTCCCGGGCGCCACGCTCGGGCTGCTTGGCGGTGGGCAGCTCGGCCGCATGTTCACGGTGGCCGCGCGCACGCTGGGTTATCGCGTCACGGTGCTCGACCCCGATCCGCTCTCGCCCGCCGCCGAATTCGCAACCGGGCATCTGAATACCGAATACACCGACCCGGCTTCTCTGGCGGAGCTCGCGCGCACCTGTGCCGCGGTCACGACCGAGTTCGAAAACGCGCCCGCCGATGCGCTCGATGCAATTGCCGCGAAAACGGTGGTGCGCCCGCGCGGCTCGTCGGTCGCGGTGGCCCAGGACCGGCGGCGCGAGAAGGCCTTCTTCGCCGACCGCGGCTTCGCGATGGGCGCATGGGCGATCATCGGTTCAGCGGACGACATCGATCGCGCGCTGCTGCGCGTGAACCTGCCCGCGCTGCTGAAAACCGCGCGCTTCGGCTACGACGGCAAGGGCCAGGCCCGCATCAACTCACGCGCCGAGCTGGAGAAAAACTTCGCCGCATGGAATTTCGTGCCGTGTGTACTCGAGGAGCTGCTCGCGCTCGAGCTCGAAGTCTCGGTGGTGCTGGCGCGGTCGGAGTCGGGCAAGATCGCGGTTTTCCCGCTGGCGGAGAATCGCCATGCGGGCGGCATCCTCGATGTCACCATCGCCCCCGCGCGCGTGCCGGACGCGATGGCGCGCGAAGCAGCCGATATCGCCGCGCGCCTGGCCACCGCGCTCGACTACGTCGGCGTGCTGGCGGTGGAGATGTTCGTGGTCGGCGGAAAGCTGCTGGTGAACGAGATGGCGCCGCGCCCGCACAACAGCGGCCACTACACGATGGATGCCTGCCGCACCTCGCAGTTCGAGCAGCAGGTGCGCGTGTTGTGCGGCCTGCCGCTGGGCGATCCGTCGCAGCACACGCCGGCGGTGATGGTGAACCTGCTGGGCGACGCCTGGCGCGGGACCGACCCCGACTGGAGCGCGGTGCTGAAACATCCCGGCGCCCACCTTCACCTGTACGGCAAGCGCGAGGCACGCCCGGGTCGCAAGATGGGCCACGTGACCATCTGCGAGGCGACGGTGGAGCGTTCCCTCGAAGTCGCCATGGAAATCCGTCGCGCGCTCGGCATCGGTGAATCCGGCTGAGGCCGGGGCTGCATCCAAGGGACATCAACCCCCGCGGAGATCCTCCATGAACAACCAGCGTTTCCTGCTCACCACGGCCGCCATGCTCGCGTTTGCGCTGCCCGCCGCAGCGGCGTCGCAATCCCGGGACGTCTCCGGTTTCTCCGGCATAACCTTGTCAGCTCCCATCCGCGTCGACCTGGTGCTGGGCGACCGCGAATCCGTGGTCCTCGAAGGTGATGACAAGGCCATCGCGGCGATCGAGACCTCGGTCGAGAACGGCGCGCTGCACATCCGCATGAAGCGCGACTCGAAGGTCTTCAGCTGGAACGTGAATGGCGCGGAGAAGGTGCGCGTGAAAATCACGGCGAAGAAGGTCAGCGCCCTCAACATCAACGGTTCTGGCGACATCAATGCGCGCGAGCTGCGCGCCGATGCGCTGGCGATCGGCATTGCGGGTTCGGGCGACATCTCCATCGGCGGCGGCAAGGTGGGCGACCTGGCGTTGCAGATCTCGGGCTCCGGCGACCTCGGCGCCGGCCGGCTCGAGGTGCGTCGGGCCGTGGTTTCCATCACCGGCTCGGGTGATGCCACTGTCTGGGCGCGCGAATCGCTCACGGTGAGTGTGGCCGGCTCCGGCGATGTGGGCTACTACGGTGACCCGAGCCTCACCCGCAGCGTCGCGGGCTCCGGCGAAATCAGGCGGCTGGGAGCCGCTCCGGCCTGATGGCCTGGTTCGGCTCGCGCGCCAGGACTCCACGCGAGATCGACGCGCAGCTCTGGCGCCGGGCCACGTCGTCGTGGCTCTTCATGCGCGGCGTGAAACCCGAAGAGGACATGAGGCTGCGCGAAATCGCCGGCCATTTCCTCGGCGGCAAACATTTCTCAGGCACACACGATCTGGAGGTGACGCCGGAAATGCAGGTCACCATCGCCGCGCAGGCCTGCATCCTGGTGCTGGAGATCGGCATCGACTGGTACGAGGGCTGGTCGGAGATCATCGTGTACCCAAGCCAGTTCGCGCCCGAGCGCGAGGTCGTCGACGAGGCCGGCGTGGTGCACATCACCAACGACCCGATGGCCGGCGAAGCGTGGCTGGGCGGACCGGTGGTGCTTTCATATGAAGATGTGGCGCTCGCCGCCGACGAGGAAGAGCGCGTCGCTGGCTACAACGTCGTGATCCACGAATTCGCCCACAAGCTCGACATGCGGGATGGCGATCCCAATGGTTTTCCGCCGTTGCACGCGGGAATGAGCGCAGCCGCATGGAAGCAGGCCTTCACCACGGCGTACGAGGATTTCTGCAGGAGGGTGGATGCAGCCGATCGACGTCCCGTGCACCGCATCGACGAGGCGCTGGACGCATTGCCGATGGACCCGTATGCGTCGGAGAACGCGGGCGAATTCTTCGCCGTGGGCTCAGAAGCGTTCTTCGAAACTCCAGAGTTGCTCGCACCGGCCTATCCGGCCGTCTACGAGCAGCTGCGTCTTTTCTATCGCCAGGACCCCCTGGCGCGATTGAACCGAAAACCGGGGACGCACCCTACCTTTCTTGCCCCCTCACCGCGGTAAGAGAAGTAGGGTGCGTCCCCGATTTTCGGGTGCTTACTTCGAAGTCTTGCCGGTGCCTTCGCCCTTTGAGTGGCTGCGGCCGATGCGCTCGGCTTCTTCCATTTCCTTGGCTTCGTTCTCGTTCTTCGGGGCAGCGTCGCGCGCCTCCTTCTCGATGTCGTGGTGCTCGACATGATCCTTGAGGCCGTCGTTGTACTGCTTGGCGGCCTTGTAGTTGCCTTCGCCGTACTGCTGGCCTTCGCCGGACTGCTGGGCCTGCTGCTGCTTGTCGTTCGATTTCATTCGGACTCCTTGGTCGCTGGCTATTTGTTGGCTTGCTTGCCCTCTTCGGGCGTCTTGGCAATCTCGCCGGCTTTTTGCGAAGGCTTGGCGGCTACGTTCGAGTGGTCATTTGCCTGACCCGGCTGCGGCCCGGCGGAGCTCTCGACGCTCTTCGTGAGTTCGGTGGTGTTCGGCGCGACCGGCGTCGTGCCGGGCGGATCTCCTGTCGGCGGCGCGGCGGGGGTACCGACCACGACCGTCGAGCTGCTGGGCGCCACGGGATCGGGCGTCTTGGCAGTCGTATCGGCGATGCGATCACCGCAGGCAGTGACACCTGCGAGAAGGAAAGACGCCGCGATCACTCGCGCCGCAGCCGAATTCCAAGTGTTGTGGTTCATGGCGTTCTCCGCATTGGCCATCCGTAATGGACGGCACACCCGCTACGTTATCGAGGCGGCCTTACGCGGGTTATCGGACGGAAACCGGAAGCGGCGTAGGACAACGCGAACCGGCTACTTCGGAAATCCCATGCGATCGACAATCGCCTGGTAGCGCGCGTTGCCCTGCAGCTCCGGAAAGATGGCCGGGGCAATCTTCGCGTACACCATGTTCGGGGATCGGTCCGCCGCGGCCTTCTCGTAGGCCGCGAGTCCCGGCTCGATTTCTCCCAGCGCGAAGTGGATCGCCGCGAACGCAGTCGGATCGACATAGCGCTGCTTTCCGATCGCGCGCAGGCGCTCGAGCTTCTCGCGAGCACGCATAGTGTCCGCGCAGTTGCCGTAGGTCGCGCCCAGCCACGAAATGGCCAGCGGCGAGCCTTCGCCCAGCCTGGTCTCGGCCAGGGCAGCCTGCGCGAGGGCCTCCTTGCAATCCTTCTGCAGCGCCAACGCGCGGGCGAGCTTGATATAGCCCCAGAGCCAGTTGGGATCGATCACCAGCGCCCGCCGGAAGGTTGCCGCCGCCTGCGGATAGTCGCGCCGAGCCAGCGACACGATGCCGATGTCGTGCATCGGTCCGATCGACGCCGGATCAAGGCGTACCGCTTCGCTGCTCTGGGCGTGCGCCTCGTCGAGACGTCCCATCGCCATCAGGAAGACGCCGTATTCCTCGTGCGTGGAGACACTGCCGGGATTGAGCGCAAGGGCCTTGCGGAACTCGGCCTCGGCGCCTGCCCAGTCCCATTCGAAGTAGAACTTCACCAGGGCCGATCCGGTGTGCGCCTCGGCCAGCTCGGGGTCGAACTCGAGCGCGCGCTTGACCGCCTCGCGCGCCTTCTCGAGCGACGTGGCGCGATCCTCGCCGCGCAGGAACGCCTGGCGCGTATAGGCCTCGGCGAGCCCCGCATACGCCAGCGCGTAGTCCGGCGAGCGCTTGATCGCCTGCTGGAGGAAGTCCACGCTCTTGTCCATCTCGCGCTGCGTGCCGATGAGGTATTCGCGCCCCCGCAGGTACAGGCGATAGGCTTCCGGGTCCCTGGTGGAGGTGCGGGTGAGTTTCTCCTTCTCGTCGCCGCTCAGTTTTGTGCGCAGGTTGCGCACGATGGTGGTCGCGATCTCGCCTTCGACCTCCAGTACATCGCCGGCATCACGCGAGTATTTCTCGCCCCAGATCTGCGTGCCGTCGGCAGGACGCACCAGCTCCGCGGTAATGGCGAGGTCGTCGCCACGCAGCTCCACCGTGCCCATCACGATGGCTTCGACACCCAGCGCACGGCCGACCTGCGCCATGTCCATCTTGCGGTCCCGGAACTTGAAGGCCGAGTTGCGCGAGATGACGCGCAGCCCCTTCACCGCGGTCAGCTTGCTGATGAGGGTCTCGGAAATGCCGTCGCCGAGGTAGTCGAGGCTCTTGTCACCGCTGGTGTTCTCGAAGGGCAGCACTGCGACGGTGTCGATGTTGGCGTGAGCGTTGCCGATGTTCAGTTTCACGCGCGTGGTGTTGATGGCAACAATCGCCAGGATCACGGCCGCGATCACCCAACGGCGGCGCAACCGGCGCTTTTCCGCAGGCGGCGGGGCTTCCATGCGATCCGCCGGGGACGGATCCTGCTCCCCCGTGGCGAGCAGGCGCGAGACGCGCTGCACGAAGGCGGGCGGTACCTCGCCACCGGGCAGGCGCGTCCACTGCACGCGCGCGAAGGAGTCCGGCACGTCCGAGGCCGCTTCCCTGGTGTCGTCGATGCAGACCGGCACGATGAACGCCTTGTTGCGCGACATCATGTGCGTGCGCTGGTCGGCGAGGTTCCACTCGAGTCGAAAATAGCCTTCGGGACGGGAGGCGGTGTTGGCCGAGATGACGGGGATGAAAAGCGCGCAGTCGCGGATCTGGCGGCGGATCTTCTGGTCCCAGGCGTCGCCGCCACGCAGCTCGCTCTGGTCGAACCAGGCCTCGATGCCGGCCGCCTTGAGGGCTTCGCAGAGTCGCTTGGCGGCCTCGGCGTCCTGCGAGGCGTAACTGAGGAAGACGGCCTTGCACAACTCCGTCACGGAACGACTACCGGTGCGCGCGCGGCTGGGGAAGCGGGGTTGGCTAGAGGAACAGGACGGCGGGGAAAACGGCGATGGCCAGGACGATCAGGACCCATTCGCAGTTCCAGCGCTTCAGGTGCCCGGTGTAGTGCAGGATGATCGCGGCGATCGCGAAAACATAGAAGGCGGCGAGCAGCATTTCTTGTCTTTCTTCAGGGCGTTGGATCAAGGATACCGGAAAGAGACCCCGGCATACTAGACCGCTTCCTCGCCCGTTTCGCCGGTGCGGATGCGGACCACCTGGCCCACGTCGAAAACGAAGATCTTGCCGTCGCCGATCTTGCCGGTGCGGGCCGCCTTGACGATGGCATCCATGGCTTTTTCGAGCATCGAATCGGCGATCACGACCTCCACCTTCACCTTGGGCAGGAAGTCGACCACGTATTCGGCGCCCCGGTAGAGTTCCGTATGGCCCTTCTGCCGCCCGAATCCCTTCACCTCGGTCACGGTGAGGCCGGTCACGCCGATCTCGGAAAGCGCTTCACGCACCTCGTCGAGCTTGAACGGTTTGACGATCGCTTCGATTTTTTTCATGGGCATTCCGGGATAGGGTCAGGACTTCGGCTTGAAGCCCGAGGTTATCGGATATCTCCAATCCTTGCCAAAAGCCCGCGGAGTGATCCGCACGCCCGGCGGCGCCTGGCGGCGCGTGTACTCGTTGAGCTGGATGAGGCGAACCACCTGGCGCACCGCCGTGATGTCGTAGCCCATGCCGGCGATCTGCTCCGGCGACATGTCGCGCTCCATGTAGCGCTCCACCACGGCGTCGAGTACCTCGTAGGGCGGCAGGCTGTCCTGGTCGGTCTGGTCGGGGCGCAGCTCGGCGGAAGGCGGCCGGTCGATCACGCGCTGGGGTATGACGCGACCCTGGGTATTGCGCCAGTTCGAAAGGCGGTAGGCGAGCGTCTTCACGATGTCCTTGATGACCGCGTAGCCGCCGGCCATGTCGCCATAAAGCGTGCAATAGCCGGTTGCCATCTCGCTCTTGTTGCCCGTGGTCACGACGATGGAGCCGAACTTGTTCGACAGCGCCATCAGCAGCGTGCCGCGGATGCGCGACTGCAGGTTCTCTTCCGTGGTGTCCTCGGCGCGTCCCTCGAAGGACGGCGCCAGCTGCGCGAGGAAGGATTCGAACGTGGGCTTGATGGAGATCTCGGTGTATTTGACCCCGTGGATTTTCGCCATCTCGCGCGCGTCGTCGATGCTCATGTTGGCGGTGTAGTCGGACGGCATCATCACGCAATGCACCCGGTCCGCGCCAAGCGCATCGACGCAGATGGCCAGCACCAGCGCGGAGTCGATGCCGCCCGAGAGCCCCAGCAGAACGCCGGGAAATTTGTTCTTGTTGACGTAGTCGCCCACGCCCGTCATGAGCGCGCGATAGATCGTCTCTTCCTCGGTGAGCGGCTTGGCCATGGTGCCGCGTACGGCCTTGCCCTCGAAGTCGACGATGTCGACCGCCTCGCGGAAGGTCTCCGCCTGGTAGGTCACCATGCCCTCGCTGTCGAGCGCGAAGGAGGCGCCGTCGAAGACGATTTCGTCCTGGCCGCCGGTGCCGTGCACGTAGAGCAGCGGCAGCTGCGTCTCCTTCACACGCGCGCCCATCTTCTGGTAGCGCTCCGCCTGCTGCGAACGGTTGAAGGGGGACGCGTTGATCGATAGCAGCAGTTCCGCGCCCGCTGCCTTGGCCTGCGCCGCCGGCTCCGGGAACCACAGGTCCTCGCAGATGGTGAGGCCGACCTTGCGGCCGTCGACCTCGAAGACACAGGGGCGGTCGCCGGTTTCGAAGTAGCGCTTTTCGTCGAAGACGCGGTAGTTGGGCAAATGCTGCTTGAAGTAGACCTGTTCGATGCGTCCGCCACGCAGCACCGCGGCGGCGTTGTAGCGCGTGCGCCCCTCGCGATGGGGATAACCCACCACCACGGCGACATCGAGGCAATACGGGGCCAGCTTCACCAGTTCGGCAGTGCACTGGTCGCAGAAGTCGTCGCGCAGCCACAGGTCCTCCGCCGGATAGCCGGACAGGGCCATCTCGGGGCAGACGACGAGGCGGGCGCCGGCCTCGCGGGCGGCATCCACTGCCTTGCGGATGCGCGCCGCGTTGCCGGCGAAATCGCCCACGGTCACGTTGATCTGGGCGACGGCGATTTTCATTGGGGAGCGGTAGAATTTGTTGGAACAGCCCCCCGATTATCCCACGTTGCCCCCCACCCTTCGCATCCTCGAAAGCCTTGGAGAGGTTCCCGCCCCCGAGTGGGACGCCTTGGCCGGCGGAAACCCGACATTGGCGCACGCCTTCCTTTCCAGCTTGCATGAGAGCGGCTGCGCCTCGCCGGAGTCGGGCTGGGCGCCGCAATACCTCTCGGCATGGCAGGCGGGCAGGCTCGTGGGAGCGGTGCCGATGTACGTCAAGGCGCACTCCTACGGCGAATACGTCTTCGACTGGGCCTGGGCCCAGGCCTACGAGCGCCACGGCATCGACTACTACCCGAAGCTGCTGTGCGCCGTGCCCTTCACGCCCGCCACGGGCGTGCGCCTGCTGGCCGCCGATGCCGGCGTCAGGAGGTCACTGGCCAACTCGTTGCTGCAGACCGCTCGCGCCGCACCCGTCTCCTCGCTGCATGTGTTGTTCCCCGAGGCGGAGGACGCCGAGGCGTTGAGATCGCAGGGCCTGCTCGAAAGGGCAAGCGTGCAGTTCCACTGGCGCAATGCGGGTTATGGCACGTTCGAGGATTTTCTCGGCGCCATGTCGCACGACAAGCGCAAGAAGATCCGCCAGGAGAGGAAACGCGTGGCGCAAGCCGGCGTCACGCTGCGGCGCGTGACCGGTGCGCAGGCGAGCGAGGCGGACTGGGATTTCTTCAACAGCTGCTACCGGCGCACATATCGCGAGCACCGCTCGACGCCATATCTCACGCGCGAGTTCTTCTCGATGATCGCGCAGCGCATGCCGGATAACGTACTGCTGGTGATCGCGGAGCGGGAAGGCAGGCGTATCGCCGCGGCCCTCGACCTCTTCGGCCCGCACGCGCTGTATGGCCGCTACTGGGGTTCGGTGGAATACGTGCCCGGCCTGCACTTCGAGGCGTGCTACTACCAGGGCGTGGAGTTCTGCATCGAGCGCGGCATCGCGCTCTTCGAAGGCGGCGCGCAGGGAGAGCACAAGCATGCGCGTGGATTCCTGCCCGAGGCCACGCGATCCTTCCACTGGCTTGCCCATCCGGCGTTCAACAAGGCCGTGGACGAATACCTGGGCCGCGAGGGAGAGAACATCTCCGCCTACGTCGACGAGTTGAACGAGCATTCGCCGTTCAGGAAATAAATGGGGTCAGGTTACCTTTCGAGATGAGAAAGGTAACCTGACCCCATTTATTTCCACGCGGCGGAGAATTCCTTCCAGTGCGGCGACGCCTGCTCGTTGAGCCACGAGCGGAATACGCCGACCTCGCGTTCGTAGCCCTGCGGATCGAGCAAGCCGCGGATCAGCTGGAAGCGCAGGAACAGCAGGTAGGTGTTCGCGACATCGGTCTCGCAGTAGTCGCGAATGGCGGTGATCTCGCCCCGCTTCCAGGCGCCGTGCACCTGCGAGCCGTCCATGCCGAGCTTGCCGGGCAGGCCCGAGAGCTGCGCGATTTCGGAGAGTGGCGCCCAGGCGCGATTCTGGTATCCCGCCAGCAGGTCCATGAGGTCGATGTGGCGGGTATGGAAGCGACCGAGGTAGTTGTTGAATTTGAAATCACGGTTGTTCTCGCCCATGTCCCAGTAGCCGGACGCGGTCACTCCATGGAAGAGCGCGCGATAGTGCAGCACCGGCAGGTCGAAGCCGCCACCATTCCAGGACACCAGCTGGGGCGTGTATTTCTCGATGCCGTCGAAAAAACGCTGGACGATATCGCGCTCGCCATCGGCGGGATTGCCCAGCGACCAGACGCGCATGCCGTCGTCGGAGCGCAGCGCGCAGGAAATGGCGACTACCCGCTGCAGGTAATGCGGCATGAAATCGCTGCCTGTGGCCTGGCGGCGGCGCTGCGAGACGAGGTCGACAACCGCGTCGTCGCTCACCTCGGGCGCCAGATCCCAGACGCGGCGCAATCCCTCGACGTCGGGGATCGTCTCGATGTCGAAGACCAGGATCGGCGTCACGTTCGCGCTTTCAAGTGGGGAACACGCCGGTGGAGAGGTAGCGGTCGCCGCGATCACAGACGATGTGCACGATCACCGCGTCCTTCACCTCCGTGTTGATCTTCATCGCCGCCGCAAGGCCGCCGCCCGACGAGATGCCGGCGAAGATGCCCTCCTCGCGCGCAAGGCGTCGCGTCATCTCCTCGCTCTCATCCTGGTTCACCTCGATCACGCGGTCGATGCGCGGACGCTCGAAGATCTTCGGCAGGTACGCTTCCGGCCATTTGCGGATGCCGGGCACGGACGCGCCGTCCTTCGGCTGCACGCCCACGACCTGCACGTTCGGATTCCTTTCCTTGAGGAAACGCGAGCACCCCATGATGGTGCCGGTGGTGCCCATGGTCGCCACGAAATGCGTGACCTTGCCTTCGGTGTCGCGCCAGATCTCGGGGCCCGTGCCGACGTAGTGCGCCAGCGGGTTGTCCGGGTTGGCGAACTGGTCGAGGATCACGCCCTCGCCCGCTTCGCGCATGCGCTCCGCCGTATCGCGCGCCAGTTCCATGCCGCCTTTCGCGGGCGTGAGCGCGAATTGCGCACCGAAGGCGGCCATCGTCTGGCGCCGTTCGATTGAGAGGTGTTCGGGCATCACCAGCACCATCTTGTAGCCACGCATTGCCGCGGCCATGGCCAGCGCGATGCCGGTGTTGCCGCTGGTGGCCTCGATCAAGGTGTCGCCCGGCTTGATCTCGCCACGGCGCTCGGCGCCGAGGACCATCGAAAGCGCGGGACGGTCCTTCACCGAGCCGGCGGGATTGTTGCCTTCCAACTTGGCGAAGACCTTGTTGGTGGTGCGCCCGGGGATGCGCTGCAAGCGCACCAGCGGCGTGTTGCCGACGAAGTCCTGGAGTGTCTTGTTCATCTCTGTAAAGAAAAGCCCCGCGCGTGGCGGGGCTTGCCTCGCGCTGGAGAATGTTTCCCTACTTCTTCGCGTCCTTGGCTTCGGCCTTGGCGTCGGCCTTGGCTTTCGTCTCTTCGGTGGCCGCCTTGGTCTTGGCCTTCTTCGCGTCGGCTTCCGCCTTGGCCTTGGCCTTCTTCTCTTCAGCGTCGGCCTTCGCCTTCGCCTTCTTCGCGTCGGCTTCCGCCTTGGCCTTGGCCTTCTTCTCGTCCGCTTCGGCCTTCACCTTCGCCTTGTCGGCCTTGTCCTCGACCGCCGACTTCTTGACCTTGGCATTGGCCTTGTCGTCGACCTTGGCTTTCTTGTCGTCGGCCTTCACGTCGGCCTTCATTTTCTTTTCGTTGGCGCTGGCATCCGCCTTGGCTTTCTTCTCGTCGGCCTTGGAATTCGCCTTCATCGCCTTGTCGTCGGCCTTGGCCTTCGTGTCGTCGGCCTTCATCGCGGCTTCGGACTTGGCCGGAGCAGCGGCGACCTTGGTAGTACCGCTGAGGGCAATTTCGCCCTTGATCTTGTCGAACGTGGCATCACCCACGCCGTCGACGTTCTTGATTTCGTCGAGACGCTTGAACGAGCCGTTTTTCTTGCGGTAGTCGATGATGGCTTGCGCCTTGACCGGGCCGATGCCGTCGAGCGACTCAAGTTGCTCCCGGGTAGCGGAGTTGATGTTCACAGCCGCGAGCGCCATGCCGGCATAAGCCAGCAGCGCCGCGAACAGCATTGCAATTCGTTTCATGGTTTTTTCCCTTTACCGCTGTTGGACTTCGATGCGTACGCTTCTTCCCGTTCGCCAAACTTCTTGATTATACGGGGTTCTTCGCCGGCCGCAGGACCTCGAGGCGGGCGTCATCGAAGCACGCTCGGCCCTTTCCGCGAAGTATCACGCCGACCTCCACCAGCGGGCTGTCGTCGGGCACGTCGAATTCGACCGAGCGGGTCTCCCAGCCATTGGACTTCGGCGTCACGCTCTCCACATGGCCGTTGGGCGGCCGCGGGCGCGGCATGTGCACCCAGATGCCCGCGCCATCGCCGGTCACGCCGGTCAGGTGCTGCGACATCGAGAAGCGCAGGCGCATGCCCCGGAGGCCGCCATCGTAGGTTCCCTGAGTGAGCAGCGCCCACGGCTCCCTGGTGATGGGCTCGATGCAGAAGGCGCGACGGCCATCGACGTCGGCATGCACGTAGCGGAACGAGTTCGGATCGCCGTGCATGGTGCAGGACCACCCCGTCGCGCAACGGGCGTGCTCGCCCATTTCGGCGTCGAAGTGGGGGTTCTTCAGGGCGAATGCGCCGATGGGGGCCTTGGGTACCGAAGGCAACCCGGCGGCAACCGGCTTCACCGGGACGATGGTGGCCTGCGGCGGGGGCGCCGCACAGCCCGCGGCGGCCGAGAACACGGCCAAGCAACTCAGGAGTTTCTTCACAGCTCACCTTTCGCGATGCGTTGATCGATGTAGCGGCCCACGCCCTGGGCCACGTCGAGGAAGGGTTCCTCATATCCGGCCTGCCGCAGGCGAGTCACGTCGGCGCGCGTGTAGCTCTGGTACTTGCCCACGAGCTGCGCCGGAAACGCAACGTATTCGATTGCGCCGGCCTGCTTCAGCTGCTCGAGCGTGAGCGGGCCGTCACCCCTGGCGCGCCGCATGCTGTTGATGGTGGCGGCGGCGACATCGTTGAAGGTGGCCGATGCGCCGGTGCCGACGTTGAACACGCCCGAGATCCCGGGATGGTCGAGGAAGAAGAGGTTCACCTTGACCACGTCCTCCACGCTCACGAAATCGCGCACCTGCTCGCCGTTTCCGAAACCCTCATTGCCCTCGAAGAGTTTCACCTTGCCGGTCTCGCGATACTGGTTGGAGAAGTGGAACGCCACGGACGCCATGCGTGCCTTGTGTGATTCACGCGGGCCATAGACATTGAAGTAGCGGAAGCCGGCGATCTGTGCAGTGCCCGGCAGGCGGCGGCGCACGACCTGGTCGAAGAGGAACTTGGAGTAGCCGTAGACGTTCAGCGGGCTCTCATGCTCGCGCGATTCCGAGAACACCTTGCCCGCGCCATAAACCGAAGCGGACGACGCATAGATGAACGGGATGCCACGCTCCTGCGCCCAGTCCATGAACTCGAGCGAGTAGCGATAGTTGTTCTCCATCATGTAGCGCCCGTCCGTCTCCATGGTGTCGGAGCAGGCGCCCTGGTGGAACACCGCGCGGAATTCGCCATCGAGGCCGCCGCGCAGGATGTCGATGAAGTCCCGCTTGTCGACAAAGTCGGTGATCTCGAGGTCGGTGAGGTTCGCGACCTTGTCCGCGCGAGCAAGATTATCGACCGCGATGATGTCGGTCTCCCCGCGCGCGTTGAGCGCCTTCACGAGGTTGGATCCGATGAATCCGGCCGCGCCGGTGACGATGATGGACATGCGTTTTGACTCGGTCAGGGGGTTGCGAGACTGGCTTCGAGCTCGTCGCGGTGCGCGACCGCGGTGCCAAGCTTTCCGACCACGATGCCGGCGGCATGGTTCGCCACGCGCATGGCCGCGCGCATGTCACAGCCCGTCCCCACCATCAGCGCCAGCACGCCGATGACGGTGTCGCCCGCACCGCTGACATCGAACACCTCGCGCGCGCGCGTGGGCACGTGCCAGGTGTCCCTGGCGGTGAAAAGCGACATGCCCTCCTCGCTGCGGGTGACGATGAGGCCTTCGAGGTCGAGGTCCATGCGCAGCTTCTGCGCGCGGCGCGCGAGGTCCGCGTCATCGGTCCAGCGGCCCGCGACCTCGCGAAATTCGGAACGGTTGGGCGTGAGCAGCGTGGCGCCACGGTAGCGCTCGTAGTCCGAGCCCTTCGGGTCCACCAGCACCGGCTTGCCGTGGCGGCGCGCAGCTTCGATCATGCGCGCGACGTGCGCGAGCCCCCCCTTGCCGTAATCCGAGAGCACGACGGCGTCGGCCTGGTCGACCTGGCGCTCGAACTCGTCGAGCTTGGCCGCCAGCGCCTCGTGGCTGGGCATGCGTTCGAAGTCGATGCGCAGCAACTGCTGCTGCTGGCCGATCACGCGCAGCTTGACCGTGGTGGAGAGCTCCGCGTCGCGATGCAGCGATGCCTGCACGCCCTCCTCGACCACGAGTCGCTCGAGTGTCGCGCCGGCTTCGTCATTGCCAACAACCGAGAGCAGCGTCGCGGCCCCCTTGAGCGCGGTGATGTTGCGCGCCACGTTGGCGGCACCCCCGGGACGCTCCTCGGTCTTGCGCACCAGCACCACAGGCACCGGGGCTTCCGGCGAGATGCGCGTCACGTCGCCGAACCAGTAGCGGTCGAGCATGACGTCGCCCACCACGAGGACACGGGTACGCGAGAAATCGGGGAGGCCGTTGGTGGTCATCGCGGGGACGATCGGCCGATCGCGTAGTACTCGATGCCCTGCGCATGTACAACCGCGGGCTCGTAGAGGTTGCGACCGTCGAAGATCACCGGTTCCTTGAGCGCGGCCTTGAGCGCGGCGAAGTCGGGACTGCGGAACGCCTTCCACTCCGTCATGATCACCAGCGCATCGGCACCCTGGGCGGCTTGCATCGCGCTTTCCGCGAACCCCACGGATTTGTCGCCTTCATAGATGTGTTTCGCCTCCGGCATCGCGACCGGGTCGTAGGCGGTGATGGTGGCGCCGCGATCGGTGAGCGCCTTGATCACGACGCGCGCGGGTGCCTCGCGCATGTCATCGGTGTTGGGCTTGAATGCGAGGCCCCAGAGCGCGAAGTGCCTGCCCTTCAGGTCGCGGCCGAAGCGTTTCTCCACCTTCTCGGCGATCACGCCCTTCTGGCGCTCGTTGGCTTCCTCCACCGCGCGCACAACCATGAGGTCGAGGCCGTTCTCCTTCGCGGTGCGCAGCAACGCGGTCACGTCCTTGGGAAAACACGAGCCGCCGAAGCCCGCGCCCGGATAGAGGAAGTGGTAGCCGATGCGCGGATCCGAGCCGATGCCGATGCGCACCTGCTCGATGTCGGCGCCAAGCAGCTCGGCCAGCAGGGCCAGCTCGTTCATGAATGAGATGCGCGTGGCGAGCATGGCGTTGGCCGCGTATTTGGTGAGCTCGGCCGAACGGATGTCCATCACCTGCAGGCGGTCGTGGTTGCGCTGGAACGGCGCGTAGAGCTCCCGCATGGTGGCGATGGCGTCGGCATCCTCCGCGCCGATCACGATGCGGTCCGGGCGCATGAAGTCCTCGACCGCCGCGCCTTCCTTGAGGAACTCGGGGTTGGAGACCATCGCGAACGAGTGGCAATGGCCCTGCTCCTTCAGCTGCTGCTTGATGGCGTCGCGCACCTTGTCCGCCGTGCCCACCGGTACGGTGGACTTGTCGACCACCACGCGCGGGCCATCCATGTACTTGGCGATGTTGCGTGCCGCCGCGAGCACGTACTGCAGGTCCGCGGAGCCATCCTCCCCGGGGGGCGTGCCGACAGCGATGAACTGCAGCTTGGCGTAACGCGCGGATTCGGCCGGATCGGTGGTGAAGGCGAGGCGCCCGCTGGCGACGCTGGCCGTCACGATCTCCTTCAGGCCGGGCTCGAAAATCGGCATCTCGCCGCCCTTGAGCTTGGCGATTTTTTTCTCGTCGAGGTCGAGGCAGAGGACGTGGTTGCCGACGTCGGCCAGGCATGCGCCGGTGACAAGTCCCACGTAGCCGGTTCCGATGATGCTGACTTTCATGCCGGGATGCCTTCTCCGAGGGATTTTCGAATCGCTTCGAGGGTTGCGACCGGATCGGGCGCATTCGTGATCGAGCGCCCGATCACAAGGTATGAAGACCCGAGGCGCACGGCTTCGGGCGGCGTCACGACGCGAACCTGGTCGCCCGGTGCATCGCTTGCCAAACGGATGCCCGGGGTCACAAGCAGGAAATCTTCCCCGGTCACCTGGCGCAGCGCATGCGCTTCCTGCGCCGAGCACACCACGCCGTCGAGGCCGCAGGCGCGCGTGAGGCGCGCCAGGCGCTCCACGTTCTCTGCGACATTGCCGGTGAAACCAACACGCGCCAGGTCCTCCGACGACAAGCTGGTCAGGATCGTCACCCCGATCAGCAGCGGCGGGCGGGCTACGCCTTCGACCGCCTCACGCGCGGCGCGCATCATCGCTTCGCCACCACTGGCGTGTACGTTCATCATCCATACGCCCAGGCGCGCGGCCGAGCGGCATGCTCCGGCAACGGTATTGGGAATGTCGTGGAACTTGAGGTCGAGGAACACTTCGAAGCCGCGCTCCTGCATCGCCTGTACCACTGCGGGGCCCGCCGCCGTGAAGAGTTCCTTGCCAACCTTGACGCGGCACATGCGCGGGTCGAGGCGTGCGGCGAGCGCCACTGCCGCGGCGAGGTCGGCAACGTCCAGCGCAACAATGACGCGTTTATTGTCCAATCTGCATCCTCGAAAGGTGTCGGCCGGCGTCGTCGAGCTCCGCCGTGCGCCGCGGCGCAAAGGTTTCCCAACCGCCGCAAGCGGGGCATTGCCAGAAGAACTGGCGCGCCTTGAAGCCGCAGTTGGTGCAGAGGTAGACCGAAAGCGCCTGCGCATGCGAGTGCACCAGGTTCTTCATCAGCTGCAGGTCCTGGCGGCGCTCGGCGGGCGCGCGGACCAGCTCCGCATCGATCAGGCGATCGAGGCCCACCAGCGTCGGGTTGCGGCGCACTTCCTCGCGCACCAGGCGCCATGCGGCCTCGTCACCTTCCTGCTCGGCGGTGACCTGGTAGACGACGTTGAGGAGGTCCAGGCCGGGATAGCGGTGCTGCAGGCCACGCAGCAGCGCCAGGCCCTCGCCCGGCTTGCCCAGCACCTTGTAGCTCTCCACCATCTGGTCGGCGGCCAGGCCCAGGTACGCGGGGTCCTGCGATTCGATCGCCTTCCAGGCTTCGATCGCTTCCGCATGTTTGCCATCGCGCGCCAGCCACTCGCCGCGCAACATGTTCGCGCGCACGCACTTGCGGTTGGCCTCGAGTGCGCGCGCGAGGTGGGCCTGCGCCGCTTCCGGCCGGTTGTGCACGTGCTCCGTGGTAGCGAGCTCGCAGTAGTAGTTGGCGATTTCCTTCTGGTAGTTGCGCTTCGCGCTCGCCTCGAGGTTCTTGGCGGCGGCGATCGCCTTCTCCCAGTCCTTCTCCTGGATGTAGATGTCGAGGAGCTGGCGGTGCACGTCGGCGGAAGGATCGGATTGCGCCATTTTCGCCAGCACCTGCTCCGCATGGTCGAGCAGGCCCGCCTTGAAGTAGTCCTCGGCCAGCTCGAACGAGGCCTGGCGGCGCTGCTCGGCGGGCAGGTCCTCGCGATTCATCAGGTCCTGGTGCATGCGGATGGCGCGGTCGACTTCGCCACGGCGGCGGAAGAGGCTGCCGAGCGCGAACTGCAGCTCGACCGTCTGCGGGTTTTCCTTGGCGACCAGCAGGAAGGATTCGATCGCCTTGTCCGGCTGCTCGTTCAGCAGGAAATTGAGGCCGCGGAAATACGAGGTTGGCAGCGCGCGCGATTCGGAGAGCAGCGACTTCAAGTCGATGCGCGCCGCTATCCAACCCATCCCGAAGAAGACCGGAAGGGCGGCGAGCCACCAGATCTCAAACTCCATGGACATCCGTCGGCGAGACGTCGATGACGGGCGGTGGCGTGATCGAGGCGACCGCGGCGGCCTGGACGGCCGCCTTGCGCAGGCGCGCGATCTCGCGGCGCTGGCGGATCACGGTGGGCACCCAGGCCAGCAGTCCGATGACGACACCGGCCACGAAGGCCACCAGGATCACGAAGACCAGTGGCGCTTCCCAGACCTGGCCGGGGAAGCCGTAAATTTTCACGGCGTCCGTATTCTTCAGCGCGAACCACAGGAGGATCACGACGATGACGAAACGGAAGATCCAGACGAGTGCTTGCATAGCCGGCTATTTTACCAATCAGGGATCAAAAAAAACGGCGAGCTGCTTGCACAGCCCGCCGCCGGTTGGCTCGAGGTTCGATCAGCCTTCGTGATAGTCCACCCGCTCACGCAGCTCCTTGCCCGCCTTGAAGTGCGGCACGTACTTGCGCGGCACCTGCACCTTCTCTCCGGTCTTGGGATTGCGGCCGGTTCGTGGCGGGCGGTAGTTCAGCCCGAAGCTGCCGAAACCGCGGATCTCGATGCGATTGCCGGACGCCAGTGTCTGCGACATGGCGTCCAGCATCGTCTTGACCGCGAGCTCGGCATCCTTCGGAGCCAGCTGGCTATGGCGCGCGCTCAACAGCTCGATGAGCTGCGACTTGGTCATGGCGCGAATCTCCCCCTTGGTTTCGATCGCTTTATTCCTTGTCCTTCGATCCGCTCAGCTTCGCCTTCAGCAGCGCGCCCAGGTTGGTGGTCCCGGAGCTTGCGTTGCCCGCATCGGAGGCGTGTTTCTTCATGGCGTCGGCTTCTTCGGCCGCGTCCTTCTGCTTGATGGACAGGTTGATGGAGCGGCTCTTGCGGTCGATGTTGACGATGACCATCTCGAGCTCGTCGCCTTCCTTCATGTGGGCGCGGACGTCTTCCACGCGGTCCCGGGAGATTTCCGAGGCGCGCAGGTAGCCTTCCACGTCCGTATCCAGCTGGATCACGGCGCCCTTGGCCTCGATCGTCTTGACCGTGCCCCTGACGATGTTGCCCTTGTCGTGGGCCGTCGTGTAGTTGCCGAACGGGTCGCCCTCGAGCTGCTTGATGCCGAGCGAGATGCGCTCGCGCTCCACATCGATGGACAGCACGACGGTTTCCACTTCATCGCCCTTCTTGAGCGACTTGACGGCTTCTTCGCCGGTGGCATGCCACGAGAGGTCGGACAGGTGCACCAGGCCGTCGATGTTGCCCGGCAGGCCGATGAACACGCCGAAGTCCGTGATCGACTTGATCACGCCCTTAACCTTGTCGCCCTTCTTGTGGTTCATGGCGAACTCTTCCCAGGGATTCGGCATGCACTGCTTCATGCCCAGGGAGATGCGGCGGCGGTCTTCGTCGATCTCGAGGATCATCACTTCGACTTCGTCACCCAGGGACACGACCTTGGCCGGATGGACGTTCTTGTTGGTCCAGTCCATTTCCGAGACGTGCACCAGGCCTTCGATGCCGGATTCGATTTCCACGAACGCGCCGTAGTCGGTGATGTTCGTGACCTTGCCGAAGAGGCGCGTGCCCTGCGGGTAACGGCGGGAAATGCCGATCCACGGGTCTTCGCCCAGCTGCTTCAGGCCGAGGGAAACACGGTTCTTTTCCGCGTCGAACTTGAGGATCTTGGCGGTGACTTCGTCGCCGACCGCCAGGACTTCCGTCGGGTGCTTCACGCGGCGCCAGGCGAGGTCGGTGATGTGGAGCAGGCCGTCGATGCCGCCGAGATCCACGAACGCGCCGTAGTCGGTGATGTTCTTGACGATGCCCTTCACCACGGCGCCTTCCTTCAGCGTCTCGAGGAGTTGCTGGCGCTCGACACCGGCGGTCTCTTCCATGACGGCGCGGCGCGAGACCACGACGTTGTTGCGCTTGCGGTCGAGCTTGATGACCTTGAACTCGAGCTCCTTGCCTTCGAAATGCGACGTGTCCTTCACGGGGCGCAGGTCCACGAGGGAGCCAGGCAGGAAGGCGCGAATGCCGTTCACCATGACGGTGAGGCCGCCCTTGACCTTGCCGCTCACGACACCCTTGATGATGGTGCCGCCGGCAAGTGCGTCGTCAAGGCTGGTCCATGCGGCCAGTTTCTTGGCCTTGTCACGCGACAGCTTGGTGGCGCCGAAGCCGTCTTCGAGGGCTTCGATGGCGACGGAGACGAAGTCTCCGACCTTGACCTCGATCTCGCCGCGGTCGTCTCTGAATTCTTCGGTGGCGATCGTGCTTTCCGACTTGAGGCCGGCATTGACGATCACGACATTGGGATCAACCGAGATGACCTCGGCGGTGATGACTTCGCCAATGCGCATTTCCTGGCGCGACAGGCTCTCTTCGAAGAGCAGGGCGAAGCTGTTTTCAAGTCCAACAGGGTTCGGGGTGGGGTTGGTTGAGGTTTGGGACAACATGAAAAAACCTGGCTTTCGGAAAGTGATGGCGTGATGCCATCGTTAAACATCGCCAGCAGGGCCACAACGTGAGGCTAACCCCCTGACACCTTTGGGTTTTACGACCTTTCCCGCCACCATTTGAGAATCTCCGCCACGGCCTGCTCCACGGAAATGCCATCGGTATCGAGAAAAATCGCGTCGGGATAATGCTTTAGCGGTGCCACGGGGCGGGTACTGTCTCGCTCGTCGCGCCGCCGCAGTTCCTCTATGACGTCCTCAATTTTCGCATACATTCCCTTTTCCATCAACTGCTTATGGCGCCGCTGGGCACGGGTCTCGACGCCCGCGGTGAGGAACACCTTCAGCGGGGCTTGCGGGAACACGATCGCGCCCATGTCGCGACCATCCGCCACCAGGCCCGGGGCGCGCCTGAACCCCCTCTGGCGCGTCAGCAAGGCAGCACGAACCCCGGGGTAGGCGGCGACTCGGGAAGCAGCGGTACCGATCTCCTCGCCCCTCAGGGCGGCCTCGACGTCCTCGCCCCCGAGTGTCACGCCCCCTTGGTGGAAAGCGACGGGCATGGTTTGCGCGAGGCGTGCCAGCGCCGGCTCGTCATCCAGCGCCGTGCCGGAACGAGTGGCGGCCAGGGCAACCAGCCGATATAACGCGCCGCTATCGAGGTAATGGAAGCCCAGCGCGGCTGCCACGCGGGCCGCGACCGTGCCCTTGCCGGAGGCCGAGGGGCCATCGATGGCAATCACCGGAAACCCGGAAAACAGGGACAGACCCTCTTTTTCCGCGGCTGCGGAAAAAGAGGGTCTGTCCCTGTTTTCCGGGTTCACGAGACCAGGCGCCCGAAGGCGGCGAAGTAGTCCGGGAAGGTCTTGGCGACGCAACGCGGATCGTTGATCACCACCGGCACCGGCCCGAAGGAAGCCAGCGAGAAACACATGGCCATGCGGTGGTCGTCATAGGTGTCGACAGCAACCGGGTTCACGCTTGGGTCGCGCGCGAGGAAACCGGCGGGCGGCGTCACGCGCAGCCAATCGGGGCCCTCCTCGACCGCGGCGCCGAACTTGCGCAACTCCGTCGCCATCGCCGCGATGCGGTCGGTCTCCTTCACGCGCCAACTGCCGATGTTGCGCAGCGTGCTGGGGCCGCCTTCGGTGAACATCGCCAGCACCGCGGAAGTCATGGCCGCGTCCGGGATCAGGTTCATGTCGAGGTCGAAGGCCTTGAGCGCCGGCGATCCCGACCCCTGCCACTCCTCGGGGGCGCGGCATTCGATCCAGTCGTCGCCGAAGGTGATGCGGGCGCCCATGGCCGAAAGCACGTCCGCAAAGCGCACGTCGCCCTGCACGCTGGCCTTGCCCACGCCTTCCACGCGCAGGGGTCCACCCCCGAGCGCGCCTGCCGCGAGGAAATACGAAGCGGACGACGCATCACCTTCCACCGCGACCGTCCCGGGCGAGACGTAACCCGCGCAGGAAGGAATGTCGAAGGCCTGCATGCCATGGTTCACGACCTTTACGCCGAAGCGCTCCATGAGGCCCAGCGTAAGCGACACATAAGGCCTGGAGATCAGCTCGCCCTCGATCTCGACACGCGCGGCCTCGCCGGCCCAGGGCAACGCCATCAGGACGCCGGAAAGGAATTGGCTGGAGACGTCGCCGCGGATGCGCAGGGTACGCACCGGCACCTTCTCGCGCGGCGCAATGGCGAGCGGAGGAAATCCCTTGTTGCCGAGGTATTCGATACGCGCGCCGGTGGGGATGAGTGCATCAACGAGATCGCCGATGGGACGTTCGTGCATGCGCGGCACGCCCTTGAGCAGGTAATGGCCGTCGGAGACCGCCAGCACGCCGGCGAGAGAACGGATGGAGGTGCCGGAGTTGCCCATGAAGAGCTCGGCGCGTTTCACCGGGAAGCTCCGTGCCGGCCCGAGGCCGTGGACGCGCACACGCCCCGGCACCTCCAGTTGATCGATGACCACGCCGAGCGCGCCCAGCGCATTGCGCATCACGCGCGTGTCGTCGGAATCCAGCAGGCCTTCGAGCACCGTGTCGCCACGGGACAGCGCCGCGAGCAGCAGGGTGCGGTTGGAAATGCTCTTCGAGCCCGGCAGCCGGAGGCTTCCCACGGCGCGACTCACCCGTGCAAGTTTCAGCGATTCCACGTCATTCGCTTGGGGACCGGCGCGCGGGATTGAGGGCCTGGCGCGTGGCGCGGGCCTCGGTCATGAGCCGTTCGAGGCCTGGCCCGTCGCCCTTTTCCACCAGCGCACGAAACACGGCGAGACGCGCGCCATAGCGGTCGAGCTCGTCGAGCAACGCCTCGCGGTTCTGCAGGGCGATGTCACGCCACATCTCCGGCGAGCTCGCGGCGATGCGCGTGAAGTCGCGGAAGCCGCCGCCGGCGAAGCTGAAGAGCTCGGCCGAGTTGGGACGGCCGATGAATTCCGATACCAGCGCGAAAGACAGCAGGTGCGGCAGGTGGCTCACGGCCGCGAAGATGCGGTCGTGGTCTCCCGGCGACAGCAGCGCCACGCGACCGCCGACGGCCTCCCAGCAGTGGCGCACCAGGTCGACCGCTTCCGCCGCGGTCTGCTCGACCGGCGTGAGCACCACGCGCGCGCCCTTGAAGAGGTCCGCGGTGGCCGATTCAACGCCGGAAGATTCAGCGCCCGCGATCGGATGGCCCGGCACGAAGCGCGAGAAGTGCGCGCGCAGCTCTTCCTGGGCGACACGCGTGACATCGCCCTTGGTGCTGCCGACATCGGTGACCACCGCCGAAGGATCGAGCGCGAGCGCCACGTCATGCAGCACCGTGCCGATGGCGCGCACTGGCACGGCAACAATCACCAGCTCCGCGCCCTTGGTGGCTTCGGAAACGGACTCCGCGGCGGTGTCGATGACACCCAGCACGGCAGCACGCTCGAGGGCCTGGGTATCGCGATCCACGCCCACGATGCTGCCCACCACGCCGGCTTTCCTGAGCGCCAGCGCGAATGATCCGCCGATGAGGCCCACGCCGATGAGCGCGACGCGCTTGAGGCGGCGCATGCCCTAGCGCTTTCCGACCGCGCGCTCGAGCGCCGAGAGGAAACGCGTGTTCTGTTCCGGCAGTCCGACGGTGATGCGCAGGTGCTGCGGCATGCCGTAGCCGGCGATCGGGCGCACGATCACGCCTTGCGCCAGCAGCTCGCGATAGATGCGGTCCGCATCACCGACGCGCACGGTGATGAAGTTGCCGTGCGAAGGGATGTATTCGAGGCCGAGGCGCTTGAAGCCTTCCTCGAGCTGCTTCAATCCGGCGGCGTTCACCCGGCGGCTCTCGGCGATGAACTCCGCGTCCTCGATTGCCGCGCAGGCAGCGACCATGGCCAGGTGGTTCACGTTGAAGGGCTGGCGCACGCGGTTCATCACCTCGGCGACCGAAGGATCCGCGATCGCATATCCCACGCGCAGGCCGGCGAGGCCATAGGACTTGGACAGCGTGCGCGTGATGACGAGATTGGGGAACTGCGGAATCCACGACGGCGTGGGTGAACGCAGGCCGTCCGGCAGGTATTCCTCGTAAGCCTCGTCCAGCACCACCAGCACGGTCGGCGGGATGCGCTCGATCATGCGGCGCACTTCAGCCCACGGGCTGAAGGTGCCGGTGGGATTGTTGGGATTGGCGACGAAGACGATCTTCGTGTCCGCGCGGACGGCTGCAGCAATCGCATCGAGATCGGTACCGTAATCCCTTGCGGGCACCTGGATATGGGTAGCGCCAATCGCCTGCACCGCCAGCGGATAAACCATGAAGGCGTGCTGCGAATACACCGCCGAGTCGCCAACGCGCAGGAAGGCGCGCGCCACCAGTTCCAGCACGTCGTTCGAACCATTGCCGAGAATCAGGTTCGCGGGCGTGACGCCCAGCTTGCGCGACAGCGCCGACTTCAGCTCGAAGCCGGCTCCATCGGGGTAGTAATGAAGCACGTCGAGCGCGCCACGGATCGCTTCAAGTGCCCTGGGTGAGGCGCCGAGAGGATTCTCGTTCGACGCCATCTTGAGGATGTCGCCTTCCGCGAGGCCCAGCTCACGCGCAGTTTCCGCGATCGGCTTGCCGGGAACATAAGGCGCGATCTTGCGCACGTTCTCAGGGGCCAGCATCGCGACGCTGGAAGTTTTTGCGTTCGTGTCCATCTAGAGCACCGCCTGGGGATAACTGCCGAGGACCTTGATGTAGCCGGCGATGCGGCCGACTTCCTCGAGCGCTTCGGCGACGCTTGGATCGTCGCGATGGCCCTCGATGTCGACGAAGAAGAGGTAATCCCAGAGCGCGGCGCGCGATGGGCGCGACTCGAACTTGGTCATGGAGACGCCGCGCGTGGCGAACGGAGTGAGCATCTCGTACACGGCGCCGGCGCGGTTCTTGGCGGAAAGCACCAGCGAAGTCTTGTCCTTGCCCGAAGGCAGCGGCACGTAGTTGCCGAGTACGAGGAACCGCGTGGTGTTGTTGGGTTCGTCTTCGATGTTGGAGGCGTGCAGCTCGAGTCCGTAATGCGTTGCCGCCGCCTCCCCTGCCACTGCAGCCGTGCCCGGATCTTCCGCCGCGCGACGCGCCGCCTCGGCATTGCTGGCCACAGCGATGCGCTCGGCCTGCGGGAGGTTGTTGTTGAGCCACTCATGGCACTGCGCCAGGGACTGGCTGTGCGAAAACACGCGGCGGATGGTGGAGATGTCGGTGACACCGTTGGCCATCAGATGATGGTGAATCGGAATCAGCACCTCGCCGCACACCTTGAGCGGCGATTGCGGCATCAGGTCCAGCGACCGGCCCACTGCACCCTCGGTGGAATTCTCCACCGGCACCACGCCGAAATCCGCCGCGCCCGACTGCACCGCGCGATAGACCTCGTCGATGGAAGGGGCCGGCTGGCCTTCCGCGGCGTGGCCGAAATGTTTGGTGGAAGCGCTTTCGCTGAACGTGCCCCTGGGGCCCAGGTAGGCGACCGTGATGGGACGCTCGAGGGCGAGGCACGCGGACATGATTTCGCGGAACAGCAGCGCCACGGTTTCATCCGAGAGCGGACCGCGATTGCGCTCCTTGATGCTGCGCAGGACCTGCGCCTCTCGCTCCGGGCGATAGGCCTGGCCCACCTTCAATGTGCCGATGGCGCGCGCGAGCCTGGCGCGTTCGTTGAGGTTCTCGAGGATGGCGACATTGATCGCATCGATTTTCTCCCGCAGGCGATCGAGCTCATTGGCGCTCATGCAGCCTCCACGCCGGGGATGGGGCGGATCGACAACACACCGGGAATCCGCGCGATGCGGGAGATCACTTCGGGGGCGGCGGCGCTGTCGAGGTCGACGAGCGTGTACGCCATCTCCCCTCGCGACTTGTTGACCATGTTGTGGATGTTGAGTCCTGCTTGCGCCATCGTAGTGGAAATCTGTCCGACCATGTTGGGCACGTTGGAGTTGACGATGGCGATGCGGTGCGGCGACTCGCGCGCCATCTCGACTGAAGGAAAATTGACGGCGTTGCGCACGCTGCCCTGCTCGAGGAATTCGCGCACCTGGTCAACCACCATGAGCGCGCAGTTTTCCTCCGCCTCCTCCGTGGACGCACCCAGATGCGGCAGCGCCACGACGCCAGGATGGCCCTGGAGCCGTGCGCTGGGAAAATCGCAGATGTACGAACGCAGCCGGCCCTCGGCGAGCGCCGCGATGACCGCGTCTTCATCCACCACCGCGTCGCGCGAGAAATTCAGCAACGTGAGGCCACGCTGGGCAGAGGCAAGCCGCCTGGCGTCGATGAAATGGTGCGTGCGCGCATTGAGAGGCACGTGGAGGGAGACCATCTCGGAGCCCTTCAGCACCTCGTCGATGGAAGCGGCGCGCTTCACCGCGGCGGGCAGGCGCCAGGCGTTGTCGACGGTGATCTCGGGGTCGAACCCCAGAACGTTCATGCCGAGCTTGATCGCGGTGTCGGCCACCAACCCGCCAATGGCACCCAGGCCGATCACCCCGAGCGTGCGCCCCGGCAGCTCGAAGCCCGCGAACTGTTTCTTGCCGAGCTCCACCTGCTTGTCGAAATCGCCCTCCTTCGAGAGCGACTGCACGAAACCGGCGGCGGGAATGATGTTGCGCGCGGACAGCAGCATGGCGGCAAGCACCAGCTCCTTCACCGCATTGGCGTTGGCGCCGGGCGCGTTGAAGACCGGAATGCCGCGACGCGTCATCTCATCCACGGGGATGTTGTTCACGCCCGCGCCGCAGCGGCCGATGGCCTTCACGGACGCGGGAATCTCGCAGACCTGGAGGGCGTGGGAGCGCAGCAGGATGCCGTCCGGACTTTCAATCGCCTTGCCGACCACGTAGTCCGGCTGCGGAAAGCGCTTCAACCCGCGGGCGGACACGGCGTTGTAGACGGCGATGCGGAAGCGCGCGGCCAAAGGGGCCTTGCTCACGCGTATTTCTTGCGGAACTCTTCCATGAAGGCCACCAGCGCCTCCACGCCTTCCATCGGCATCGCGTTGTAGATCGACGCGCGCATGCCGCCCACGGAACGATGGCCCTTCAGCTGCGAGAGTCCGCGCGCTTCCGATTCCGTGAGGAAAGCCGCGTCCTTCGAAGCATCCTTGAGGGTGAAGGGCACGTTCATGCGCGAGCGATCCTCGGGTGCCACGGGATTGGAATAGAAATCCTGCGCGTCGAGGTAGCCGTAGAGAAACCTCGCCTTGGCGATGTTGGCCTGCTCGATACCGGCGAGGCCGCCGCGCTCCAGCAACCACTTGAAGGTGAGCCCAGCGAGGTAGACGGAGAAAGTCGGCGGCGTGTTGATCATCGAATCCGCCTCGGCCATCTTGCCGTAGTCGAGCACCGTCGGCGTTTCTTTGAGGACATTGCCCAGCAGGTCTTCACGCACGATCACGATGACCAGGCCCGCAGGGCCGATATTCTTCTGGGCGCCGGCGTAGATCAGGCCGAACTTCGAGACATCGAGGGGGCGCGAGAGGATGTGCGAGGACATGTCCGCGACCAGCGGCACATCACCCGTAGCCGGAGTCCACTGGTACTCCACCCCACCAATCGTCTCGTTGGTGCAGACGTGCAGGTAGGCGGCGTCTTTCGACGTTTTCCACGTCGATTGCTTCGGCACGTAGGTGAAGTTGCGATCCTCGCTCGAGGCGACGACGTTCGGCGTGCCGAACTTCTTCATCTCCGCGATCGCCTTCTTCGACCACTCGCCGGTGTTCACGAAGTCCGCGCTTTTCCTGCCACGCAGCAGGTTCATCGGCACGCCGGAAAAGTGCATCGACGCACCACCCTGCAGGAAGAGGACCTTGTAGTTGGCGGGAATCGCGGCGAGCTTGCGCAGGTCCGCCTCCGCCTCGCTGGCAATGGAGACGAACTCCTTGCCGCGATGGCTCATCTCCATCACGGACATGCCGGCCTGGTGCCAGTTGACCAGCTCCCACTTGGCCTTCTCCAGCACCTCGACCGGCATCGCGGCGGGGCCGGCGCCGAAGTTGAAGATGCGGGAGGCGGCCTTAATTTCCGGTGGGGTTGTCATCGCCACCGCCATCGCCGTCATTGCTTGCGGCGGGAGGTGCCACCTCGCCGTCGTTGCTCGCGACCGGAGCAGCCGCTTCGCCGTTTTCATCGTCACGGTCGAAGATGCGCTGCAGGCCGGAGAGCTTTTCGCCTTGATCGAGGTTGATGAGCGTTACACCCTGGGTGGAGCGGCTCATCTCGCGGATCTCCTTCACGCGGGTGCGGATCAGCACGCCGCCCGAGGTGATCAGCATGATTTCGTCTTCCGGGGACACCAGCGTGGCGGCGACCACCTTGCCGTTGCGCTCGGAAGTCTGGATGGCGATCATTCCCTGGGTGCCGCGCCCGTGGCGCGTGTATTCCACGATCGGGGTGCGCTTGCCGTAGCCGTTCTCCGTGGCCGTCAGCACGCCCTGGCTTTCGTTCTCCGCCACCAGCAGCGCGATGACGCGGCCGCCCTTGGAGAGGTTCATGCCACGAACGCCGCGCGCGCCACGTCCCATGGGACGGACGTCGTTTTCGTCGAAGCGGACGGCCTTGCCCTCATCCGAGAAAAGCATGACGTCATGCTTGCCGTCGGTGACCGCGACGCCGACGAGGCAATCACCTTCGTCGAGGTCCACGGCGATGATTCCCGACGGGCGCGGGCGCGAATAATCCGCCAGCGCGGTTTTCTTGACCACGCCTTCCTGCGTTGCGAAGAAGACGTACTGGTCTTCGCGGAACTCCTTGACCGGCAGGATGGCGTTGATGCGCTCGCCATCTTCCATCTGCAGGAGGTTCACGATCGGCTTGCCGCGGCTGTTGCGACTGCCTTGCGGCACCTCATACACCTTCAGCCAATAGACCTTGCCGCGATTCGAGAAACACAACACATAATCGTGCGTGTTGGCGATGAACAGCTTCTCGATGAAATCGTCTTCCTTGGTTGCCGTGGCCTGCTTGCCGCGGCCGCCGCGCTTCTGCGCGCGGTACTCCCCAAGCGGCTGGCTCTTCACGTAACCGGCGTGCGACAGCGTGACCACGACGTCTTCCGGGGTGATCAGGTCCTCGAGATGCAGCTCCTGCCCGTTGACCACGATTTCGCTGCGGCGGGCATCGCCGAACTCGCGCTTGATCTCGAGCAACTCGTCACCAATGATCTGCGTGACGCGCTCCGGCTTGGACAGGATGTCCAGGAGGTCTTCGATGGCGGCGATGACCTCGCGGTACTCGGAGAGGATCTTGTCCTGCTCCAGCCCGGTGAGGCGCTGCAACTGCATCTCGAGGATGCGCTGGGCCTGCACGTCGGAAAGCCGGTAGCCGGCGTCCGAGAATCCGAACTCACGCGCCAGGGCTTCGGGACGGAATGCATCGGCGGATGCGCGCTGCAGCATCTGCTCCACCAGCGGCGAGCGCCAGGTGCGCGACATGAGGTCGGTGCGCGCGACGGCCGGCGTGGCGGCCGCCTTGATGATGGCGATCACCTCATCCACGTTGGAGAGCGCAACCGCGAGGCCTTCGAGGATATGGCCGCGTTCGCGCGCCTTGCGCAGGTCGAACACGGTGCGGCGCGTGACCACCTCCCGGCGATGGCGCAGGAACGCATCGAGGAACTGCCGCAGGTTCAGCACGCGGGGCTGGTTGTCCACCAGCGCCACCATGTTCATGCCGAACGTCTCCTGCATCTGCGTGAGCTTGTAGAGGTTGTTCAGCACGATCTCGGGCACTTCGCCGCGCTTCAACTCGATCACCAGGCGCATGCCCTTCTTGTCCGACTCATTGCGAAGATCGGAGATGCCTTCGATCTTCTTGTCGCCGATCAACTCGCTGATGCGCTTGAGCACCTGGTCGCCGCCGACCTGGTAGGGGAGCTCATCAACAACAATCGCCTGCTTGGCGCTTTTTTCCAGGTCCTCGAAGTGGGTGCGCGCGCGCATGACGACACGGCCGCGGCCGGTGCGGTAGCCCTCCTGCACATCGGCCACCCCATAGATGATTCCCGCGGTGGGGAAGTCCGGGGCGGGAACGATCTTGATCAGGTCCTCGATGGTCGTTTCCGGGTTCTTCAATAGCGTGAGGCACGCATCGATCACCTCGCCCATGTTGTGGGGCGGGATGTTGGTGGCCATGCCGACCGCGATGCCGGAGGAGCCGTTGACCAGCAGGTTCGGGAACTTGGAGGGCAGCACCAGCGGCTCACGCTCGCTGCCGTCGTAGTTCGGGCCGAAGTCGACCGTATCCTTGTCGAGATCGGCGAGCAGCTCGTGCGCGATCTTCGCCATGCGGATTTCGGTGTAGCGCATGGCAGCGGCGTTATCGCCATCAACCGAGCCGAAGTTGCCCTGGCCGTCCACCAGCGGGTAGCGCAGGCTGAAATCCTGCGCGAGGCGGACGATGGTGTCGTAGATCGCGGTATCGCCGTGCGGGTGGTACTTGCCCATCACGTCGCCGACGATACGAGCGGACTTCTTGTAGGCCTTGTTCCAGTCGTTGGAGACCTCGTGCATCGCGAAGAGGGCGCGGCGGTGCACGGGCTTGAGTCCATCTCGCACATCGGGGAGCGCGCGGCCCACGATCACGCTCATGGCGTAATCCAGGTACGAGCGGCGCATTTCGCGCTCGAGGCTGATCGGGATGGTTTCCTTGGCGAACTGTTCCATGGGCTCCTAGGGCTGCCCCCCATTGCGAGGGGCTCTTAAGTACTTGTTTTAGCTAAACAATATGAACTTGCTCAATCGCAAATTCTAGCATATCCGTGGGGCACTTTCCAACGGACTCAGCGGTCAGAGAGGTGTAGCGAAAATGCAACCCTTTATGGGTAATCTGTTGCGGAAAGGCCCACTTTTGGTTGTGGACCCTCTCGGGCTTTGTGTATCATGTTGCGGAGCAGTTTCGGGCGCGAGCCTCAGAGAAAAAATTAAGCAGAAAACCAATCATCTATATCCTCTTGGGAGTTCCGAATATGAAGATTTCCTCGCTTGGGAAGCTGACGCTGGGTTGCGCTATGGCGCTGGTCGCCGGCACCGCCTTCGCAAACGTCACCCCGAACCTGACTGACGGTTCCGGTAATCCGGTTAAAGATGGCTCAGGCGCTTGCGTCGTGACCTCCGGCATCGTCCACCCTGATTGCGCTGGTGTTAAGGCTGCCGTTCCGGCCATGCCCGCTGCCCCGGCTTCGCCGTCGTCTCCGGCCGCCCCGGCTTCTCCGTCGGCCCCGGCCGCGCCCGCCAAACCCGCCCCGGCTTCTGTCCGCCAGGCCGTGGTGATCCAGGCTGACGCGCTGTTCGACTTCGACAAGTCGGTCCTGCGTCCGGATGGCCGCAAGAGCATCGACGACGCCGTCGCCAAGCTCAAAGGCGCGGACCTCGAGATGGTCATCGCCACGGGCCACACGGACTCCGTCGGCACCGACGCCTACAACCAGCGCCTGTCCGAGCGCCGTGCTGCCGCGGTCAAGGAGTACATGGTCAGCAAGGGCATCCCCGCCGCGAAGATCACGACCATCGGCAAGGGTGAGTCCCAGCCGGTCGCGACCAACAAGACCGCGGAAGGCCGCCAGAAGAACCGTCGCGTGGACATCGAGTTCAAGGGCGTCCGCCAGTAACAGCAACACGCTTCAAGAAAAACCCCGCTTCGGCGGGGTTTTTTGTTGGTGGTTTCCGGCACCAAGCACCGTGGTGCGCAACGGCTGGTGTTTGGACACAGAGGACACAGAGGAAAAAGCGAGGACACAGGGTAAAAACAAATGATGATGGTTCGAGCTGGCAACGACTCGAATGCAATCATCCCTTTTCTTTACCCTGTGTCCTCGCTTTTTCCTCTGTGTCCTCTGTGTTCAAACACGGCCTTCGCAAACCCCGCTACCCGCCCCGCTACCCACCAAATCCGCGACAATAGCGGCGACATGAAAGAAATAGACACCCTCATCCTCGCTGGCCACGTGATCCCCGTGGCGCCGCGCGGGGTTCTGACCGATCACGCGATAGCGATCGACCAGGGACGCATCGTCGAGGTGCTGCCCTCGAGCCTCGCGCTCACGCTCTACCAGGCGAAGGAAGTCGTGCGCCTCGAGCGCCACGCGATCATCCCCGGGCTGGTGAACCTGCATTGCCACGCAGCGATGTCGCTGATGCGCGGCATGTCCGACGACCTGCCGCTGCAGACCTGGCTGCAGGAACACATCTGGCCGGCCGAGGCCAGGCATGTGAGCGACGAGTTCGTGCACGACGGCAGCCTGCTCGCGATGGCGGAGATGCTGCGCGCGGGTGCCACCACCGTGAACGACATGTATTTCTTTCCGGAAGCAACGGCGCGTGCCGCGTTGCGTGCGGGAATGCGCACGTCCCTCGGCATGATCGTGATCGAATTTCCGAGCGCCTACGCGTCCGACGCCAGCGACTACCTCCAGAAAGGGCTCGCAACCCGCGATGCCTATCAAGGCGAGCCACTGCTCTCGTTCACGTTCTCGCCGCACGCGCCGTACACCGTGAGCGATGAATCGCTCAAGCACATCGCCGTGCTCGCGGAAGAATTGGACGTCCCCATCCACACCCATGTGCACGAGACCGAAGGCGAGATTTCGGAAGGACTGAAGCAACACGGAGTGCGTCCGCTCGAACGCCTGCGCAAGCTGGGCATCGTCGGCCCGCGCCTGATCGCCGTGCATGCGGTGCACCTCATGGACTCGGAACTGGACCTCCTGGCGCGCGAAGGCGTGAGCATCGCGCATTGCCCCTCGTCGAACCTCAAGCTTGCGAGCGGCATCGCCAACATCGCCGCGGCGCGTGAGCGTGGCGTGCGAGTGGGGATCGGCACTGATGGCGCCGCGAGCAACAACCGTCTCGATCCCTGGACCGAAATGCGTACCGCAGCGTTGTTGGCAAAAGCCAGAAGCGGCAACGCCGCTGCCGTTGGAGCAGCAGAAGCCCTCGAGATGGCAACCCTCGAAGGCGCGCGTGCCCTGGGACTGGACAGCGAGATCGGCTCCATCGAAGCGGGCAAGGCCGCGGATCTCACGGCGGTGGAGCTGTCTTCATTCGAAACGCTGCCGATGTATGACCCGGTTTCGCACCTGGTCTACGCCGCGGGCCGCGAGAACGTGACCCACGTGTGGGTCGCCGGTGAAGCGCGCCTCATCAACCGCCGGCTCATGGGCATCGACGCGCAGGAGCTGCACGACAAGGCGCTCTGGTGGCAAGGAAGGCTGGCATGAACACCAACGTCGATCCGGCCGAACTGGCCAAGTTCAGCGCCCTCGCCCACCGCTGGTGGGACCCCACGAGCGAGTTTCGACCGCTGCATGAGATCAATCCGCTGCGCCTGGCGCATATCGAGATGCTGGCCGGCGGCATTGAAGGCAAGCGCGTGGTCGACGTGGGATGCGGTGGCGGCATCCTCGCCGAAGCGATGGCCGACCGTGGCGCAAAAGTTACCGGCATCGACCTGGCCGACAAGCCGTTGAAGGTCGCCATGCTGCACGGCACCGAAACCGGCAGCCAGGTCGACTACCGATTGATTTCCGCGGAAGCGCTCGCCGCGGAAGCGCCCGAATCGTTCGACATCGTGACCTGCATGGAAATGCTCGAACACGTGCCTGAACCTGCCAGCACCATCGCCGCCTGCGCGCGCATGTGCAAGCCCGGCGGCTGGATCTTCTTCTCGACCATCAACCGCAACCCCAAGTCCTTCCTGTTCGCAATTGTTGGCGCGGAATACGTGCTCGGCCTGCTGCCCAAGGGCACGCATGAATACGCGCGCTTCATCCGCCCCTCGGAGCTCGCCAGCGATTGTCGCGCCGCCGGACTCACGATGAACGACCTGACCGGCATGACCTACAACCCGCTCACCAAGGTGTACGCGCTGGGGCGCGACGTCGACGTGAACTACATCGCTGCCTGCCGAAAATGATCTCGGCTGTCCTCTTTGACCTCGACGGCACGCTTGCCGACACCGCGCCGGACATGGCGCACACCGTCAACCGCATGCGCGAAAAGCGCGGGCTGGCCGCCGTGCCGCTGGAGAAAGTCCGACGGCACGTTTCCCAGGGTGCGCGCGGCATGATCTGCTCCGCCTTCGACATCACCACGGCGCATCCCGAATTCAGCGCCATGCGTGAGGAATTCCTGGACCTCTACGGCGACAACCTCTGCCGCGACACCGTTCTCTTCCCGGGAATGCTGGAGCTGCTCGGAATGCTGGAAACGCGGAACATTCTCTGGGGCGTGGTGACCAACAAGTTCGAACGTTTCGCGAACCCGATCATGAAGCACCTCGACCTCGACAACCGCGCCTCCGTGGTGGTGGGTGGCGACACCTGCCCCCGCTCGAAACCCTTCCCCGACCCGCTGTTGCATGCCGCGGCGGCCATCGGCATCGCGCCGACGAACACGCTTTACGTGGGTGACGATGTGCGCGACATCCAGGCCGCGCGCGCCGCGGGCATGCCGGTGCTGGCCGCCGGTTACGGCTACCTGGGTGATGGAACGCCGCCCGCGAGCTGGAACGCGGATGCGGTGGTGCAAAACGTGGGAGAAATCGGCAAATGGATCGACGCAGCCTCCTGAAGGCGCTGGCCGCCGCGCCAATTGCGGCCGCGATGCCTTCCCTCGCCCAGGGCGGGCGCCAGGGCCGACTACTGGTCCTCGTGTTCCTCTACGGCGGCAACGACGCGTACAACACCTGGGTGCCGTATGCGGATCCGGTCTACTACCGCGTGCGTCCCAATATCGCCGTGGCAAGGGACTCCGTCCTCAAGATCACCGATCGCCAGGGCTTCCATCCGTCGTTGGCCGCGTTGATGCCCGCGTGGGAATCGAAGGACCTGGCGCTGGTGCAAGGCATCGGTTATTCAAATGCCACGCAGCAGCACTACCGCGATGCCGAAATCGCGTTCACCGCCTGCGACGAAGACATGCTCAAGGACGGCTGGGTCACGCGCGTGTTGTCGCGCCGCGCACCCGCCCCCGGCATTGCGGACGCCATCGCGCTCGGTGACCTAGACATCCGCGAGTCCGATCCCACCGGCCCATTCCGCGGCGACAAGCTCGGCGTGGTGCAGGTGCACTACGCCTACGAGCTGCTGGAGAAGCGCCGCATCTCGCAATGCGTCACTGATGCGAATACCAAGGGCAAGGTTCTCGCCGCGCGCGCAACCGCTGCCATTCCTTCCCCGGTGATGAAAACGAATTTCCCCACCGACCCGTTTGGCCAATCCGTGCGCATGGCGGTGGAGCTGGCGGCTGCCGATCGCAGCTTGCCGGTGATCCACCTGACGCTCAACGGGCTTGATGGCGACAAGCACCATTCCGTCGATTGCCACTGGAACCAGGTGAAGTACCACGGCGATGCGCTGAAGCGCCTGGCCGAAGGACTCGCGGCGTTACGTTCGGGCCTGATCGAGGTCGGCCGCTGGGACGAGACGATGGTGACGACGTACGACGAATTTGGCCGCTCGCCGATGGAGAACGAGGACCGCGGCACGCATCACGGGCTGGCTTCGACACACTTCGTGATGGGCGGGCGCGTGGCCGGCGGCCTCTACGGCGAAGCCACCCGCGTGGTGAAGATGCATGAGATCGGTGGGCCTGCACCCACCATCGACACGCGCCGACTCTGGACGACGGTGGCACAGAAGTGGTGGGGGCAGGATGCCTCGGGGATCTTCACCACGAGGCACCAGCCCCTCGATTTGCTGCGGGCCTGACTACTACTTCTTGCCACCGACCACCAGTACCACGATGCCGGCGATGATCGAGGCGATGCCGGCCCATTGCGGGATGTTGACCTGCTCCTTCTCCGCGACCGACAGCTTGATGGGGCCAATCTCCGCCTTGTGGGTTTCCTTGGTGAAGCTGAACCCGCCATAGGCGAGCCCGAGCACGCCTGCGATGATGAGCACGATGCCGACGATCTTGAGCGATGACATGGGAGGTCCTTGTTATTGTGTGGAACGTGCCCACATAGTGAGTGCCGTATAATCTTTAAGCAATCCCGACTTATTGGGGCCGACCCGGTTTCGACGTGGGTTCGAAAGCAGTGCAGGGCATGCCGAGGCGCGGATACACCTCGTAAATACAGCCGCTAACGACAATAGTCGCCAACGATAGCAACTACGCTCTAGCCGCCTAATACCGGCTGGACTCTGCCCCAGGGATGCCCATGCCCCTGGCCGGACTTGCAGTACCGGAAGCAGAGTCATATTCATGGGATCGTGGTGGGTGGGGCTACTTCATCCACTGCTAAATCCAAGGTAGCTCAGCGTTGTCCAGTTCGCCGGTCTACGGGACAGCGGTTAAACCAAATGGCCTGGCTACGCATGTAGAACTGACTGTAGACGGCTTGCGGACGGGGGTTCGATTCCCCCCGGCTCCACCAACAAATGAAAAGGGCTACCTCTGGGTAGCCCTTTTCATTTGTTGTTGTAGTCCGGTGGGGATGCTCACCGTCCGCAGGCGGACGGGGGGCTCGCCCGGGGTTTCGTCGACTCAAACTGCTTTGAGTCGGCGCCGGGCGAGCGGGCGTTCGATGCAGCGAACGCCCTGGGTCAGATTCCCTCCGGCTCCACGCACCCTTCCCGCCTTGTGACGCCGATGCGCATATCTCCCAACTGGCACCGTGCGCGCAATAGATGGCGCGCGCAGGCCGGTTCGGAAACGCATCGTAGCCCGCCGCTGAACAAATCGTTAGAGGGCGCACAAGGAGCGCATTGCCATATTGCAATATTTACGTATGGCTATAAAGACATATAGATGATATGCTTCAGGCATGGCCATGACGCCCTTCGAATGGGACTCTGCGAAGGACATCGAGAATCTCCGGAAGCACGGCGTGTCATTCGCGGAAGCCCAGTTTGCGTTCGCCGATGCCAAGCGCGTCATAGCCGAGGACCTGGATCACGGCGCCGCGGAAGCGCGGTATTTCTGCTTTGGGCGCGTTGATCGGGGAGTGTTGACCGTCCGCTTCACGTATCGGGACGGAGTCATCCGGATCTTCGGCGCCGGTTTTTGGCGCAAAGGGAAAGCCATCTATGAACGCGAAAACGAAATACACGAATGAGTCCATCGGAGAGGTTCGCGTAGTTCGCGACTTCCTTCCGCCTCCCGACCAACTGGCCTTCCGAGACGAGGGCGTGAAGGTCACGATTGCTCTGAGCAGGCGAAGTGTGGAGTTCTTCAAGTCGCACGCCGCGAAGAACCAGACCCAGTACCAGCGAATGATCAGGCAGCTGCTCGACGCATACGTAGACGCACATGCGCGCCCTCTAACAACGCGTTCGAGCGGGCCGGGGAAGATCGTGGCCCGCGGTGGCGCGCCGAAGAAATGATGCGCGCCACCGCGGCACGGTCATCGTGGCCGGCCGCTCAACGCAAGCGGTTATGCGGCAGCCCAGCCATGTGCTGATAGGAGAAAGTTGTGGGAAGTAATCCTTATGATGCCCCGCGATCAAACGTTGTGACTGAGCCAACTCAGGGAGTTGAAGCTCCGTCGCTATGGAATCCGAACGCTGCTGGCCTCTGGAGCATCCTTCTTACACCAACGTTCGGGTCCTACCTGATATGGAAGAACTGGGCGGAAATAGGTGATGCGGAGAAAGAACGATCAGCGAAGAAGTGGTTGATCGTAAGCGCAGCCATGATTCTGCCATCGATAATGTCTGCCTTTTTTATCGGTCTTGCTTACTTGATTGTTTGGCACTTCGCATTTCAAAAGAAGCAAGCTCAGTATGTGCAATCCTTTTGGGGAGAGAATTACATACGCAAAGGTTGGGCAAAGCCGTTGCTTGTTGGATTTTCAATATTCTTCGCGATAATTATCGCGTTGGGTGCAATGGTTGCGTTTGTGAATTCTGGGTCCGGCCGATATTGAGGGGCATGGACGAAACCGTGCTTCAACCAAGAGTCATGACATGAACATCCTCATTCTCTGCTCCGGCCTGTTGGCCATCCTCTATGCCGCACTGAGCGTCAACGTATCCGTTACACGTTTGCGAAAGCGAAAAGATTCGTCCGTCACGGAGGCACAGCTTACGAAGGCAATCAGGGCCCACGGAAACGCGTCTGAATACATTCCGCTGTTTATTGCCTCGTTCCTCTTCCTTGGCATCTCAGGATCGGGTCCCACGCTGGCCGTGGTCGCCGTGTTGGCAACCGTGAGCCGGGTAGCACATGCGGCGGGCATGTTCCGCATCGCGAGCGTCAATGAGCGCCACCCTCTCAGGTACTTCGGGGCACTCGGCACATACGTTTGTCTCTTCGCCGTCGCCATCGCAATACTGCTGCGTGCTTTCTAACGCCGAAAGTCCCTGTGGAGCCGCCATGAAAGCCCTGTTGCCTGTTCTCCTGCTCGTCACGGCTTGCTCCATGGGCACGCGCGATGAGCCCATCACTACGGAAAAATACCTCGCGATCGTCGCGGATCCGGTGCGCCTCGACCGCGACCGCAGCATGGATGCGAGGCGCCATCCGGTGGAGCTTCTGCAGTTCGCGCAGGTGCGCCCCGGCATGCAGGTGCTCGATATCGTGGCGGGCGGTGGATACACCTCGCAACTGCTCGCCCTCGCCGTCGCGCCGGGCGGCAAGGTCTGGGCACAGGCAGCGAAGCCGAACCCAACACTGACCGAGCGGCTGGCGAAGCAGCAGCCGACGCTTGCGCTCGCCCAGCGCGAGATCGAGGATCCGGTGCCGCCGGGCACGCCGCCCCTGGATCTCGTCACGCTGATCCTCAACTACCATGACATCAGCTACCTGCCAGTCGACCGCGACGCCATGAACCGCCGGATTTTCGCCGCACTGAAGCCGGGTGGACGCTACGTCGTCATCGACCATTCGGCAGTGGTGGGCACGGGGTTTACAACAGGCAAGACACTGCATCGTATCGAGGAGGCGGCGGTCGTCGCGGAGATCAAGCGCGTCGGCTTCGTGCTCGATGGCGATGGGTCGTTCATGCGCAACCCCAGCGACACCCGCGAGGGCTCGTCCAACAACCCGGAGCCGCTGTCGGACAAATTTGCGTTGCGGTTCGTGAAGCCCAGGTAGCCAAGCTATCGTCGCGGTTGGATCAAGAGGCGGCGGCCCAAGTGCCGAGGAATGCGCCGACGGCGAGGTATATCCGCACTGGCTGGACGAACATATCTTGTCCAGTACAAAGGTGACAGTTACACTAGCGTCGTTTCAGCGAAGCAAGTGCGGCCGACATGACAACCAAGCGCGACCCGGAAACCCAGCCGACCTACTCGATCGGGGTTGTTTCCCGCCTGACGGGAATCAACCCTGAAACCCTGCGCGTTTGGGAGCGGCGCTACCAGATGGCCGTCCCGGCGCGCAGCGGGGCGCGCAAGAGCCGTTTTTACTCTCAGCAGGACGTCGACCGGCTCGCGCTGGTCAAGGCCCTGGTCGATGCCGGCCATCCGGTCAGCAGCCTTGCGCGGCTATCTGCAAATGAACTGCGCTCACGCATCGAGGCTTCCTCGGCGAGGACGTTGCCCGTTGCCAAGCGACGCGCGGCGCTTTGTCGCGTCGTGGTTCTGGGGGACGCGCTTCCCACCCGGCTGGTTGCCCAAAAGGCCGAGCTCTCGGGAATCGAAATCGTCGGCGTGTTTCGCGCTGCGAGCGAGTTCGAGAAGAAGGCCAAGGCGCTCGCGCCGGAAGTGCTGCTGCTTGAGTACTCGACCTTGCAGCCGGAAACGCTGGCGCATGTATCGCGGCACGTGGCGGCCACAGGCGCGCGTCACGCGGTCGTGATTTTCGGTTTCGGCGCGAAGGCCACCGTCAAGCAGTTCGAGCGCGCCGGCGTTCTGTGCCTGCAAGCGCCATCGAACGCGTCAGAGATCGAGCGCGCGTGCGTCGTGGCGCGCGGTCTTGCAGCCGACGTTGCTGATGAGACGCAGGTCCGCTCCGGTGCGATTCCTCCGCGCCGCTTCACCGGCGATCAGCTCGCCCGTATCGCCGCCAGGGTGCCCGCCGTGAAGTGCGAATGCCCGCACCATCTCGTGAGCCTGATCAATAGCCTGGTGGCATTTGAGCTCTACAGCAGCGAGTGCGAAAATCTCAATCCCGAGGACCGCCAGATTCATGCATTGCTGCATGCCACGACGGCGTCTGGCCGCGCGCTTCTGGAATCGGCGCTGGCCAAGCTCATCGAATTCGAAGGATTCACCGCCGAGTAGTAGGCCACCCGCGGCCGTATCCATCTCTGCGCCGCTGGCCACTCAGCCGGCAATCGGGACGGCGCCAGGTCCCCGCCGCAGCTGCAGTCGGCGCCGCATCTCCCCGGCCGCCCAGACATATACAAAATATGTTCAAGAAATCCCTTGACAGGGATAATGTCGCCTATGTACATTACTTGAACAGTACAACATATAAACAACAGCCGATCTCCCCAAAGCAGGCAGAACGCGACCTCGCCCCGGTATGGGCGGGAGCGGTCACCGTAACACGCAAAAACCCACCCGATTCTCAAACACAGCACGATTTTCAAAAAGGAAGCCGAAAAATGTTGAAGTTCAAATCCCTGGTTGCCGCAACTGCACTGGTACTTGTTTCAAGCGCCGCCATGGCCGCCGACATCGTCGACACCGCCGTTGCCGCCGGTTCTTTCAAAACGCTCGCCGCCGCTCTTCAAAAAGCAGGGTTGGTCGACACGCTGAAGGGCGAAGGCCCGTTCACGGTGTTCGCGCCGACCGACGCCGCCTTCGCGAAGATTCCGAAGGCCCAGCTCGACGCTCTCTTGGCTGACAAAGCCATGCTGACCAAAGTGCTCACCTACCACGTGGTCGCCGGAAAAGTCATGGCCGCTAACGTAAAGGCGGGCCCCGTGAAAACCGTCGAAGGTGAGAACCTGACGATTTCAATCGAGAACGGACGCGTGATGGCGGACAAGTCCACCGTGACCAAGACCGACATCGTGGCGAGCAATGGCGTGATCCACGTCATCGACAGCGTCATGATGCCCAACTAAGAGGACTTCCTGCGAACAAGCCAGGCCCTTTGGGCTTGGCTTTCTTGTTCCGCCGAGAAGACGCGCAAAGCCCTTTGCGCCATCCGGTCCCGGGTTCTGCGATGACACTGCATTTACGCAAACTTCGAAGCTCCATAGGAAGCGGGGCATTCGCCTTGGCCCTGGCATTCATCGCATGGCTACCGCTGGGCATATTCCAGATCGTGCCTTTTGTGCTTGCGCTGCCCGGCGAAACCAGCCTGCGAGTCCATGCGGCGGCGGCGGTGGGAAGTTTGATGGTTGCCGCGTGGGGATTCTGGGACAGCTAACGAGACGCGTGCTCCTTGTCAGACCAACCGCCGATTTTCAGAAAGATCACTTTTCATGATCAAGATGTCCGACGTATGCATTCTGCTTGCAGTCATGGTGTCCTTCGCCATCTCCGGCTATCTCTGGTTCAACGGTCAAAAAGAGGAAGGATTGTTCACCGCCACGTGGGTGCCATCCATCCTCTGCTTTGGCATCTATTTCAAAGTAATGAGCCTGCAAGGAGCGACGAATGAGTGACGGGACCATTCTCTACGCGGGCATAGTCTGCTTTTCCATGATTCTGGTCGGCTTCGCACTCACGATCCATGAGTTCAGAAAAATGGCGCGCTCAAGCAGCACGCCGGTCCGGCCGCAGCAGGCGCAAGCAACGCTTCGGAAAATCAATTCGTGATCATCCGCCCGCCATCGGATCGCACTGCCGCCTCCCCGCCTGTGCCGGCTCCGGCCGACCCCGCCCAAGGCAGCTCACGTCATCCCGCCGGTCTTGATATTGAGAATCCGATGACCAGGCACGATCCGGACGAGAGCACGGACGATCTGCAGTTGCCGGTCTCAGCCCGAATCAGAGCCCGCTTGCAACGGGCGCAGCATCGAATTCATGCCAACGACAACATATCGGCGTTTATCAAGCCGGGAGAGGCCGATGAACTCTTGCAGGAAGTCACCAGCAAAGTGGCTGCGGTACTCGATAGCCTCGTGATCGAAACCGACAACGACCACAACACCAGGGGCACAGCCCGCCGCGTGGCCAAGATGTATCTGCAGGAGGTGTTTCGCGGTCGGTACGTACCGATGCCGGCGGTTGCCGAGTTTCCGAATGCAGAAAGCCTCAATGAGCTGATGATTGTCGGGCCGATAACCGTGCGCAGTGCCTGCAGTCATCATCTCTGTCCCATCATGGGACGACTGTGGATCGGCCTGATGCCGAATCAGCACTCGAATCTGCTCGGGCTGTCGAAGTATTCGCGGCTTGCCGAGTGGATCATGTCCCGCCCGCAGATCCAGGAAGAAGCCATCATGCAGATGGCTGAATTGCTCATGCAGTTGGTCAAGCCCGACGGGCTGGCGATCGTGATGGAAGCTGATCATTTCTGCATGCACTGGCGGGGCGTCAAGGATTCGGCCTCGAAAATGGTCAACAGCGTCATGCGCGGGTCCTTCCTGAAGGACCCGGCATTGCGTCGCGAATTCCTGTCCCTTATCAACCTGAAGAACTAAGGCGCATATGCTCATCCGTTGCCTCTACGCCAGCCGTGCGGCGAAACCGCTTTCCGCAGACGTGCTCGATTCGATCCTGGAGCAGTCTCGCCGGAACAACCCTACGCTCGGCATAACCGGCATGCTGTGCTTTACCAATGACGTTTTCGTTCAGGTTATCGAAGGTGGCCGTGACGAGGTTTGCGAGGTGTTCAACGCCATCGTCCGTGACGATCGGCACCTCCAGGTGCGGCTGCTGTCTTATGAGGAGATAAGCGAGCGGCGCTTCGGCAACTGGACAATGGGCCAGGTCAACATCCAGGAAGTCAGTCCTGCCATTCTGCTGAAGTACTCGGAGAAGGCCGAAATGGATCCTTTCAATTGCTCGGGTCGGAACACACTGGCGCTACTCGATGACCTGGTCGCATCGGGTGCGATTCTCGGCCGCGGCAAATGATACGTCCCGGTCCGACTTCGACGGCATTCGCACGTCGCTCGGATCCGGATTCGCGGTACTCTTCCCAGCCGGGACGAATCACAACATCATCAACAGCGGCCGTGTTCCGCTGAAACTCCATACGCTCTAGGCGCCACCGAATCATCGAGATGGCATTGTTCATCCTAACCCCGACTTTCCAGAGGTGCCCTGCAATGCGCAAGCTGCTTTCGATTGTTGCTGCGGCCTTTGGCGTATCTACCCTCCCATTACATGCGGTCGACATGGCTGCGGCAGCCAAATGGTCCGACGCCAAGGTGGTGAAGTACCGCGTAGAGGGCCTGCACAGCGCGCGAGTGCCCGTCGTGTTCGGCGACTACGAGGGCAAGGCGGACGTGACCGACCGCGTCACGCTGGAGTTCACGTGGGATGCGAAGAAGGGCAAGGTCATCGGCGCGGTGTCGGTGGTCGACGCGAAATCCGAGCTCAGGAATATCAAATCCGACGGGAGCAATTGCCCGCCGCCGCAACTCAAGGGCGAATACGAGCACTTCCAGGCCGTGTCGAACTCGATGGTCGGCGACCTGATCCAGATCAAGGGCATCCGCACCTACCCGGCGGCGAGTGTTTCGAACTACCCGGCGAGTTGCTCCATGCGCTCCATCCCGGGCTCCAAGGTCAACGTGCTGCTGCACATCACGGGTATCGGGCCCGAAGTGCTCGCGATGCCGATCATGAAGGGGGCCCCCCTCTCCATCTCGGCTGACCGCACGAGTTTCTCGATGAAGGGTGCCGAGAACTGGGTATGGACCTTCGTGCCGACGCTGGTGCAGTAGACGACGAGGTGTGCCGGACGACGCCAGAACAACGCCGATAAGGCCGCAGGAAGATGCGTCACGTGCCGCTGCCACCTGCCTTGCCGAGGAAACGTCGAAATTGCTTGAGGCCGCGCTTAAGGTAACCGGGGTCGTCGTAGATGCGCGCCAGGACGATGGACCCCTCGACGCAAACAAGGAAGTGGTCCGCCAGGTCGGCTGCAGTGAGCTCCCGCGTGGCGTACGGACGCAGCAACTCGACGAGCAACGCATGCAGTTCACTGGTTCGCTTCCGGAGCGCCTCCGAGATGACTCGACTCGATCCGACGGCCTCGGCCGAAAGGTTGGCCAGCAGGCATCCCTCCTTCCACAGGTCTGAGGCGACCTTGGAGGCATGTTTCAGGAAACCATCGGCGCGCTTGAGCGGATCGGTCTCGGTGGCATAGGCGCCGGCAGCCAATCGCGCCACTCGATCGCCATAGTAGTGTTCCAGTGCGGCGAGGCCCAGCGACTCCTTGCTGTCGAAGAAGTGGTAAAAGCTGCCCTTGCTGAGTCCTGCATCGCGAATGACATCGTCCACGCGCATCGCGGAATAACCCTCGCGCAACATCAACTTCTCCGCGGTGCGGATGAGCTTTTCCCGAGTGTCCATTTGACCTCCGGAACCATCGTAGCAGGCGCTGCATGCCGCGCGATCACCACACGTAGTAGGGGCGACGCTCGCCACGGACAAATCGCGTTGTGTCCCAGGCATCAATTGCCAGGCAGAGCGCGTTGGTGGCGATCAGCAGGATGAGCCAGGCACGGAAGGCGACCTGCTCCGCAGGAATCGCTTCGAGGCGCAGCGCCATCCACGCCAGCATGGGAAGCCAGACAACGTGGGTTGACCCGAGGATGCGAATGAAGCGCTTGCGCTGATAGATCAGCGTCTGGGCGACCGCGGCCAGGCCCACCGCGGCCAGTGCCACTTGTGCCTCTACGTGGCCGACGAACAGCAGGCTCGCCGAATTCACCGTGATGAGCCAGATGCCCCAGATCCTCTGCAGGGGACGGAATCGCACCAGGACGATTCCGAAGAGCTCGAAGCACGCGCGCAGGAAGCCGATTTCAGATGCCTTGCCAGTCATGACCACTACCCTCCAGGACGGATCGTCGAAGTCGATTTGACTAGACTATTCGGTCTAGTCTGTCCCGTCAAGCAGGTGCTGGCGAAACGTCATGCCCTGCGCCGGGTTTGCGCAGCACGGCAATCGATTGCCCGAGCGCATGCCCGCTCCACGTCACGGTGCTGTCGTGGAATTTCTCGGGGACCAGCCCCAGCTTGGCGGCCCATAGGCCAATCGACTCGCGATCGATGAACGCGTTGAGGTGATCACCCACCGAATGGCGCGCGTTGCTGGCGGTGTTTTCGAAGATGGTCCAGTGCGACGGATCCGAAAACTCGAGGAACGAAAACACCACGCACCCACCCGGCTTCAGCACACGCACGCACTCCTGCAGGTAGACGTAGGTCTCCGCATGAAGCAGGTGTGTAAAAAGGCTGAAGGCGCTGACCATGTCCACCGTCTGGTCCGCCTGGGGAATGCTCAGGCCCCGGTTCATCACAAACAGGTAGCCAGGCGCCTTGGTCTTGGCGTAATCGAGCAGCGGCTGGATGATGTCGATGCCGACATAGAAAACACTCGAGCTCTTGTGCAACGCGCAAGCAAGCCGCCCGCTCCCGCAGCCGAGGTCGACGATCCGCATGCCATCGGCGAGCCCCGCTGCCTTGACGATTTCGGCCTCCATCTGGCCGAAGATGGCGAAGTCGCCGCCACCGACGGCGAGCGCCATTGCCTCGTCAATGGGGTGTTCGGCCACCAGGCGTTGGATCAGCCTCTCGTAGTCTTCGACGAAATGGAATTGAGCCATGTGCATATGATACTTGCGCCCAAATGCGCCACGCGAGGAACAACACGCAAGGCGCAAACACCAGCGCCATCGGCACCGCGGGTGATGGATAAAGCGAGCGGTTCACGGGAATCGAAGTCGCATCGAGGAAACCCAGCAGCACGGAGCGTGCAGCCACCGCCGCAAACAGCGCGGCTACCACCAGGTGCGTTCGATTCCACGCACGCCTGCGCATCGAATACACCAGCAGTACCAGCCAGGCCACGATCGCCGAAGGCAGCAGGATGGCGGTGGCACCCACCTGGATGGGTGCGATCCAGCGCGCAATGCGCATGCGCCAGCCACGGTAGCCCACGTCCTCGGCGCGCGCGAGGCGGCCGTGGATGACTCGGCGGAAAGCATCCAGGTGTTGCGGCGTTCCCATGCTTGGCTCGATGCCCACTCGTGGTTCGCCCAACGATGCCAGCGTCCAGAACATTTCCTGCGAAGCCTTCCACGTCATCGGCACGAACTCCGCGCGCCACGGTGGCACCATCGAGCTGCGGCGTGGACCGCAGGGAATCGCACCGCTTTCGCAGCCCGCATCGACCTCGGCAGCGAGACGGCGATAGAACTCGCTGGCATCCGGCGCGCTGCGGTAATGGCCCGCAGCAGCAGCAGCGTCGCGCAGCGCCCAGATGAACCACCCCGAGGGAATCTCCGGGCACTCGGCCTTCGACAAACGCGGACAGCCCGTCTGGCGCCACATCTCGCCTCCATTGCCGTCGAGATAGGGGCGCAACTCGCTCGCTGCTGGGCTCACGCGATAAGCCCGCTGCCGAGCATCTTCGGGAAACACCACGTGCGGCCGCCACTTGTCATGGGAGACTCGTGACAGCGCTCCGTAGGCCGACTGGAAATCGTGTGAGCGGAAGTCGTTGTTGCGGAACGTACCGTAGTAGGCGAGGTTGATGGCGTTCGTCGCCCCAACCAGCAATCCGAACACAGCGACCGGAATTCCGGCGAGGAGCAGAACGTTCCGGACTCTTCGCCGCGCTTCGTAGAGCCCCCACCCTGCCAGCACTGCAATCGCGGGCAGGAGCCAGACGCCCTCCTCCCGCGTGAGCCAGTAGACCGCGCCCACCACCCCCAGTGCACACAGGACACCGATACGCCGGGGCGAAAGAAGACCCTTCCATGGCGTGACATACGCGTGCATGCAGAGTGCCAGCAACAGCAGCGAAAGGCCCTGATACAGGTTCTCGCGGATCACGCGGCCACCGATCTCCGGAGCCCAGAACACCGGGTTGAACGCCAGCACCGCAACCAGCACAACCATGGCAGCGCGGGAATCCAGCAGGCGGCCCACGACCCACGCAAAGTAGACCGCGGCAACAAGGTAGAGCCCGTGCTCCGCCATCTTGAGCGGCACGCCTGCGAGGTGCGAAGCACACAGGAATGCCGGATAGCCCGCGCCCTTGGCGAGGGTGAGGTTGTCGTAGGGGCCAAGCCAGTTGCCGCTGCAGATATGGCCAGCGAGCTTCACGAACAATGCGTCGTCGTGCATGACCGGGCCCAGCGCAAACACCGGGAATGCATGCCGCAACCACAACGACACGAGCAAGCAAGCCCAGACAAGCGTCCAGGCCAGCGGGCCTTTCATTGCGATGCGGGCCATCATCGGATTCTAGCCTTGTGTACCATCGCTCCATGCCGGTTTCCGTCCCATCCCCGAACGCACGCGTCAGCAGCATCACCGTTGCCTTCAACCCCAACCCCGAGCGCCTGGCAGAGCAGTTGCGCGCGCTCCAGTCGGAGGTGGGTGAGGTTGTTGTCGTGGACAACGGTTCCGACGCCGCCGTCGCCAAGTTGCCCCAGTTGGCGGGCCTCACGATGCGTGTCATCGCGCTGCCGGAAAACCGCGGCGTGGCGCATGGATTCAACGCCGGCATCGCGGCGGCGCGAGAGCGTGGATCCGATTTCGTATTGCTGCTGGATGACGACAGCGTGCCGATCGCCGGGATGGTGGAAGAATTGCTTGCCGCCTTCCGCGGGCGCCAACTGGAGGAAGGCGCACCGCAGGTGGCGGCCGTCGGCCCGCGCATCCAGGACGCGCGTGATTCACTCGACTATCCGTTCATCCGGCTCGGCTGGTTCCACAATCCCCACATCCGCTGCGGCACGGAGGAAGGCGAAGTCATTCCCTGCGACTTCCTCATCAGCTCGGGCTCGCTGGTGCCGATGAGTGCCTTCGCCGCCGTGGGTGAATTCGACGAGGGCCTCTTCATCGATAGCGTCGATCTCGAGTGGTGTTGCCGGGCGCGTTCGCGAGGGCTCGCGCTCTATGGCGTCTGCGCCGCGCGCCTCGACCATCGTCTCGGTGACCGCCGCCACGCGGTACTGAACGCCTTCGAACTGGTGGTTCATTCACCCGAGCGCATCTACTACATGACGCGCAACCGCTTCCTGCTCTACAAGCGGCCTTACATGCCGCTCAAGTGGAAGCTCAAGGACCTGCTTCGCTGGA
>JBDSMR010000076.1:0-18098 GCA_039915735.1 Usitatibacter sp.
CAGGAGCTGATCGCGCGCGCCAAGGCGCTCTCGGTGGAGCTCGCGACCACGATCACGCCGGGGTTCGACGCGCTGGTGTTCAAGGCCTCGCGCGGCATCGAGGACATCTACGAGCTCACCTACATCCGCAAGGACGGCAGCCGTTTTCCGGCGGTGGTCTCGGTCACGGCGCTGCGCGACGTGGACAGCGCCATCATCGGCTACCTCCTCATCGGCACCGACAACACCGCGCGCAAGGAGGCCGAGGAGGCGCTGCTGCGCGCGGGGGCGCTGCAGAGCGCCATCTTCAACAGCGCCAACTTCTCCAGCATCGCCACCGACGCGAGCGGCGTGATCCAGATCTTCAACGTGGGCGCCGAGCGCATGCTGGGCTACACCGCCGCCGAGGTGATGGACACGATCACCCCGGCCGAGATCTCCGACCCCCCGGAGCTGATCGCGCGCGCCAAGGCGCTCTCGGTGGAGCTCGCCACCACGATCACGCCGGGGTTCGAGGCGCTGGTGTTCAAGGCCTCGCGCGGCATCGAGGACATCTACGAGCTCACCTACATCCGCAAGGACGGCAGCCGCTTCCCGGCGCTGGTGTCGGTCACGGCGCTGCGCGACGCGCGCGACACGATCATCGGCTACCTGCTGATCGGCACCGACAACACCGCCCGCAAGGAAGTCGAGGCCGAGCGCAAGCGCTTCGAGCGCGCGCTCGAGGAGAAAAACGTCGAGCTCGAGCACGCGAGCCGCATGAAGTCCGAGTTCCTCGCCACCATGTCGCACGAGCTGCGCACGCCGCTCAACGCCATCATCGGCTTCTCCGAGGCACTCAAGGACGGGCTCATGGGGACCATGCCCGGCACGCAGCTCGAGTACATCAGCGACATCTTCACCAGCGGCCAGCACCTGCTTTCGCTCATCAACGACATCCTCGACCTCTCGAAGGTGGAGGCCGGGATGATGGCCCTGGAGCTGCAGGCCGTCGACCTCGAGACGCTGCTCTCCAACAGCCTGTCGATCGTGCGCGAGAAGGCGGCCGGCCAGCGCATCCAGGTCGAGCTCGAAGCGGCGTCAGGCCTGGGGCAACCGCTGCTCGACATGCGCAAGACCAAGCAGATCGTCTACAACCTGCTCTCGAACGCGGTCAAGTTCAGCGCCAGCGGCGGGCGCGTCGTGATGCGCGCGCGCCAGGTGCCACGCGCCGTCGTGGGCACTTTCGCCGGCGACTGGCCGAAACACGGCTTCGATCTCGTCGCCAGCAACTACGGCGAATTCATCGAGATCGTGGTGAGCGACGGCGGCATCGGCATCTCGCAGGCCGACATGCTCAAGCTGTTCCAGCCGTTCAGCCAGATCGACAGCAGCCTGGCGCGCAAATTCGAGGGCACCGGCCTGGGCCTGGCGATGGTCAAGCTGATGGCCGAGCTGCATGGCGGCACGGTGGCGGTGTCCAGCCTGGTGGGGCGCGGCGCGCAGTTCGCCGTCTGGCTGCCGTTGCGCGCCACTTTCCCCGATGGCTCCGGCGCCTTCCGCGCCTTCGGCATCGATGCCGCTTCTCCCGGCGCGCCCGAGAGTCCGGCGCCCGTGGACTACCCCGGAACTGACGAGCCCCCATGGCACGCGTGCTCGTGATCGAGGACAACCTCGCGAACCTCAAGCTCGCCTCGCTGCTGCTGCGCAACGCCGGCCACGAGGTGCTGCCGGCGACCTCCGCCGAGGCGGGCCTCACGCTCGCCCGCGCGGAGCATCCCGACCTCATCCTCATGGACATCCAGCTGCCCGGCATGGACGGACTCGCCGCCACCGCGATCCTCAAGGGCGATCCCGCGACCGCCGCGATTCCGGTGATCGCGCTCACGGCGATGGCAATGAAATCCGACGAGGTGGCAAGCCAGGTCGCGGGCTGCGATGCCTTCATCGCCAAGCCGTTGCGATACCAGGAGCTCTACGCCGCCATGGACGCGCTGCTGGCGAAGGACGCGCCACCTTGAGCGCGACGCCATCCACACTCCCGGCGACGATCCTGATCGTCGACGACGAGGCGCAGAACCGCAAGGTGCTGGAGGCGCTGCTGGGTCCCGAAGGCCACCTCACCATCACCGCGGCGAGCGGCGAGGAGGCGCTCGAGCTGGTGGAGCGCAGCATGCCGGACCTGATCCTGCTCGACATCATGATGCCGGGCATGGACGGCTACCAGGTAGCCAAGGTGCTCAAGGGCAACCCCGCGAGCGCGCACATCCCGATCATCATGCTCACCGCCCTGGTGGATCGCGCCGCGCGGCTGGCCGGGCTCAACGCCGGCGCCGAGGAATTCCTCACCAAGCCGGTCGACCGAGCGGAGCTGTGGCTGCGGGTGCGCAACCTGCTGCGCCTCAAGGCGTATGGCGACTTGCTCGCCGACCATGCCGCGATCCTCGAGCGGCAGGTGCAGGCACGCACCGCCGACCTGCAACGCTTCCGCAACGCCATGGACGCCACTGGCGACGCCATCCTGCTGGTGAGCCGCAAGTCGATGCGCTACATCGAGGTGAACACAACCGCGTGCCGCATGCTCGGCTACTCGCGCGAGCAGATGTTCGCCATCGACCCGGGGCAGGTCACGGGCGACTCCGCGGAGGAAAGCGGCGTGGCCTACGACCTGCTCATCGCCGGCCACGGCACCGACGCGCTGAAGGAGGTGCAGCTCACCTGCAGCGATGGGTCGACCATCCAGGTGGAAATCCACCGCCAGGCGCAGCGCGCGGGCGAGGACTGGATCATCGTGGCGGTCATGCGCGACATCACCGAGCGCAAGGAAGCCGAGAAGCGCCTGCACCGGATGGCGCACTACGACCTGCTCACCGGCCTGCCCACCCGCACGCTGTTCCAGGAAACGCTGGCCTCCGCGGTGTCGCAGGCGTCGAAGGGCGGCTGGAATGTCGCGGTGCTCTGCATCGACCTCGACCATTTCAGGAACGTGAATGACACGCTCGGTCACGCGCTCGGTGACGAGTTGCTGGTGACGCTGGCCAGGCGCCTGGTCGAGTGCGTGCGAATCCGCGACACCGTCGGGCGCCTGGGCGGGGATGAATTCGCCGTGATCCTCGCCGTCGACGACAACCCCCAGCTGCCGGCGCTCACCGCCGCCAGGATCCGCCAGGCGCTGGTGGCGCCCTTCAGCCTGCAGGGAAGCGAAACGACGCTCACCGCCAGCATCGGCGTGAGCCTCTATCCAGCCGACGGCAGCGACGCCGAGACGCTGATGCGTTTCGCCGACACCGCCATGTACCGCGCCAAGCAGGCCGGGCGCGACACCTTCAGGTTCTTCACCGCGCAGATGAACGACGAAGCTCTGGCGCGCAGCGCCCTCGAGGCGGCGCTCCGGCACGCGCTGGAAAACGGCGAGTTCGTGCTGCACTACCAGCCCAAGGTGCGGCTGGGGAGCGGGCGCATCGACGGCCTGGAGGCGCTGCTGCGGTGGGATCGTCCGGGCGTGGGGCTGGTCCCGCCGCGCGAGTTCATCCCCTGCCTGGACGAGACCGGGCTCATCGAGCGAGTGGGCGCGTGGGCGGTCGGGGAGGTTTGCCGGCAGATCGCGGCATGGATCGCCTCGCCGGTGGGACCGATGCAGGTGTCGGTCAATGTCGCGGAGCGCCAGTTTGTCGGAGGCGACCTCGAGGGCGACGTCGTGAAGGCGCTGCGGGACAGCGCGATCCCGCCGGACCTGCTGGAGCTCGAACTCACCGAGAGCTCGCTCATGGCCGATACCGAGCGCACCATCGGCATCATGCGCGGGCTCAAGCAGCTGGGCGTGCAGATCTCCATCGACGACTTCGGCACCGGATATTCCAGCCTCCCCTACCTGCGCCGCTTCCCGGTGAGCCAGCTCAAGATCGACATCGCCTTCGTGCGCGACATCGCCAGCAACCCGGACGACGCGGCGATTGCGCTCGCGATCATCCGCCTGGCGCACAGCCTGCAGCTCGAGGTGATCGCCGAGGGCGTGGAGACCGAGGCGCAGCTGGCCTGCCTGCGTCGCCTCGGCTGCGACCTGATGCAAGGCCACCTCTTCAGCGCACCGGTACCCGTCCCGGAAGTCGAACGCCTCATGCTCGACGACAAGCGCCTGCCCCTGCCGCCGGACGCCGCGAAAGCCGAGCCGGAGGGCGTGCGTACGCTGCTATTGGTTGACAAAGATCCGGGCGTGTTGAGCTCGCTCACCTACCTGCTGCGCGACGACGGCTACTCCATCCTGCGCGTCAGCACGCCTGAGGAGGGTTTCGACATCCTGGCGCTCAACGAAGTGCATGTGGTGATTTGCGAGCAGGACATGCCCTCCCTGAGCGGCGCGGAATTCCTCGAACGCGTGAAGGACCTCTATCCCGAAACCTTCCGCGTGGTGCTGTCGTCGCAGCCCGATCCGGACCCGATCATGCGCGGCATCAACTGCGGTGCGATCCACCGCTCGTATTCAAAACCCTGCGATTCGCACGGGCTGCGGGAAACGCTGAAACGCGCCCTGCGAGCATGAGCGGCGCCGGCGCGGGAGCCAGCGCCTCGAACGCGCGATCGTAGGCCTCGACATCGGCGCGATAACACCCGCACGAAGCCATCTCGAGGCCGTCGCGGTCGAGGATCGAGACCAGCCCGCGCGAATAGCTGATGAGCTCGCGCTTCTGCAGTGCGGTGGCCGCTTCCGTGACCCCGACGCGGCGCACGCCCAGCATGTAGGCGAGGAACTCGTGGGTGATGCGGAAAGTCGGCGAGTGGGCGCGATCGGCGGTCATCAGCAGCCAGCGCGCGACCCGCTGCTCCACCACGTGGAAGCGGTTACAGCCTGCTGTCTGGATCAGCTGGCTCATGACCACGTAGATGTAGCGGTCGACGCAGCTGCGCAGGGCGGGCACTCGCAGCAACTCCTGCTGAAAGGTCGCGGCGCGCATGCGCAAGGCGGTTCCTGCTCCCTGCACCACCGCGCGCACCGGGGAGACATCGACGCCGAAGGCCAGCGGCACGCCGTAGATTCCTTCGCTGCCCGCGAGTGCGACTTCGAGCAGGTTCTTGCCCCCCATGGAGGCAAGCAGCGAGATCGAGCTGCCGGTCGGGAAATAGACTTCACGGATCACGCTGCCAGGCTCGTCCAGGATCGCGGCAAACGGCAGGTCGACCTCGTCGCATGCCGCGATCACCGAGGCGCGATCCCTCGCTGGAAGCGAGTCGAGCAGGCGATTGGTGGCCGAAAGGATGCGCGTCATGGCTGCAAAATAGGCGCTTGGAACGCCCCAGTCTGGGCGGCAGCGCACAGAGTGGGCAGCAGGATTCGGATAACCTGAGGCCATGCTGCACCAATTCCTCGATGCCAATCGTGCGGAGTTGATCGAGCGATGCCTCGCCAAGGGCCTGCGCCGGTCGTCCCCGCCCGGCCCGCTCACCACGCTCGAATTCGGCATCCCCGTGTTCCTCGAGCAGGTGATCGAGACCTTGCGCATGGAAGATCGGGGCAACCCCTCACAGTCGAACCTGGCGAGGGTGTCCCCGACGGGCACCCATGTGCCGACGGCGCTGGCCACCAGTGCCGCGAAAAATGGCCACCAGTTGCTGCGTAACGGCTACGCGGTCGACCAGGTGGTCTATCACTACGGCGACCTGTGCCAGTCGATCACCGAGCTCGCCACCGAAAAGGGAACGCCGGTCGCCACGCGTGAATTCAACATCCTCAACCGCTGCCTCGACGACGCCATCGCTGATGCCGTGACCGAATTCGGCTGGCAGCGTGACCAGCTGATCGCGAAGATCAGCACGCGCGCGATGAGCGAGCGCCTCGGCTTCCTCGCCCACGAGCTGCGCAACTCGCTCAACACCGCGATCCTCTCCTTCGCGGTGATCAAGACCGGCAAGGTGTCGGTCGGCGGTTCCACTTCCGCGGTGCTGGATCGCAGCCTGGTGGGCCTGCGCGAACTCATCGACCGCGCGCTGGCCGAAGTGCGCCTCACCGCCGGGATCCCCACGCCGAACGAGGATTTCGATGTCGCCGTCTTCATCGCCGAAGTCCAGGTGGCCGCCGCGCTCGAAGCCGGCGCACGCGGCTGCACGCTGGTGGTTGATCCGGTCGAGCCGGGTGTCGCGGTGCGCGTCGACAAGCCAATGCTCTACTCCGCGGTCTCCAACCTGCTGCAGAACGCCTTCAAGTTCACGCGCAGGGGCAGCCTCGTGACGCTTGCCACTCGGGTCACGGCAGAACGCGTCATGATCGAGGTGCAGGACCATTGCGGCGGCCTCGCGCCCGGGCAGGCCGAGGCGATGTTTGTTTCCTTCCAGCAGCACGGCGCAGACCGCAGCGGGCTGGGCCTCGGGCTTTCAATCGCCCGGCAGGCGGTTGAAGCGAATGGCGGCGAATTGCGTGTACACAACCTTCCCGGAACGGGATGCGTGTTCACGATCGATATCCCGCGCTCGATACAGAAACCTTCGAGCTAGCTGTGAGTTCTACGATCGTTGTTCATAGGAACGCGGCCTGACAGGAATCGCCATCCGGGGCGCCTTCGGAGCTTTTGAGGGCACGGGCAGCAGGCGCTCGGTTTCGCGCCGCACGACGTCGTAGCACTCGCACGACATCGTTTCCAGCCGGGGCCTGTCCAGCACCTCGATGTGGCCGCGCCGGTAGGTGATCACCCCAAGTTTCTGCAACTTGCCCGCCGCTTCAGTCACGCCTTCGCGGCGCACCCCCAGCATGTTCGAGATGAGCTCCTGCGTGGTGATGATCTCGGCCGTGGGCAACCGGTCGATGGTGAGCAGCAGCCAGCGGCACAGCTGCTGGTCCACCGAATGGTGCCGGTTGCACACCGCGGTCTGGGCCATCTGGGTCAGCAGTGCCTGGGTGTAGCGCAGCATGAGGTGCTGCACCGCGCCGCCGCGTGAGAATTCCTCCATCACCAGCCGCGCGGGAAGCCGGTACGCCTCGCCGAGGCTCTGCACCACCGCACGGCTGGGCGTGGACAGGCCGCCCATGAAGATCGAGACGCCAACCACGCCATCGTTGCCAACCACCGCCAGCTCCGACGACGCGCCATTTTCGAGCACGTGCAGCAGCGAAACGATGCAGCTCGTGGGGAAAAAGACGTGGTTTAGGCTACGGCCCGACTCGTAAAGCACCTCGCCGACGGGCATCTGCACCAGCTCCAGGTTCGCGTGCAGCCGCTTGAGTTCGGCTGCCGGGAGGGCCGCAAGCAAACGGTTCGTCAATACAGTTGGCATCGGCACGCCGGTTCCAAGGGTTCAGTAGCCCATTGTGCGCTGTCGCACGCAACCGTGGGGCGCTGTCGCACGCAAATAGCGAATTCCTGCTGAGTAGGCGCCAACGCACATGGTGCGCAATCGAACGCCGGCGCTGAATTCGTGTCGTACCCTTCCAAAGAGCCAATACCCAATCACAAGGACGCACCCGATGAATATCCTCAGAACCGCCGGAATGCTGGCCGCGATCACCCTTTCGCTCCCGGCCGCGGCACAAATTACCTTCTATGAGCACGACGGCTTCCAGGGCCGCTCGTTCACCGCCAACGGCAACGTGGGCGATTTTGCCCGCGCGGGCTTCAACGACCGCGCCTCCTCGGTTGAGGTGGGCCGCCAGCGCTGGGAAGTCTGCGAGGATGCCCGCTTCCAGGGGCGCTGCATGATCCTGCGCCCGGGCCGTTACCCGTCGCTCAACGCGATGGGGCTCAACGACCGCATCTCTTCCGTGCGCCCGGTCGGCGCGAATGCACGCTACGAGGACAACCGCTTCGCGCCGGCGCCCTTCGCCGCCTACGACGCGCGCCGCCGCGGGAAGGAACGCATCTTCCAGGCGGACGTGACCTCGGTGCGCGCTGTCGTCGGGCAATCCGAGCAGCACTGCTGGATCGAGCGCGAGCAGGTCGCGCCCGAGCGCAGCAGCGCCAACATACCGGGCGCCATTGCCGGCGCGCTGATCGGCGGCATCATCGGCCACCAGGTCGGAAGCGGCCGCGGCAACGATGTCGCAACGGCGGGTGGTGCCATTGCCGGCGCCGCGGTGGGTGCCAACGCGGGCCGCGATCGCAGCTATCCCTCCTATGGCCAGAACGTGCAGCGCTGCACCACGGTGCAGAACGATGCGCGTCCGGACTACTGGGATGTGACGTACAACTTCAAGGGCCGCGAGCACCGCGTGCAGATGGCCTCGCCCCCGGGCCAGACGATCACCGTCAACGGCAAGGGCGAACCGCGGGTCTAGGGTTGGCGGGTGGTGACGCGGATCTCGGCATCGAGATACCGCGCCACCACCTCTGCGCCCTGCGGCAGGTCGAAGGGCTTGCCAATCGCGCCCAGCGTGGCGATCTGTCCCCGCTGCAAAGTCACGCCGCGTTCACGCGCGTGCTCGATGAGATAACCAAACGAAACCACCGGATCGGTGAGGTCATCACCAGTAAGGCCCCGCGCGACCTCCTGGCCATCGGCCTGGATCACCACCGTGCGCGCCACGCCCTCCATGTCCGTGATGGGCTCACCAATCACCAACGCCTCGAAGCCGACGCTGTCACCCACGAAGCTCGGCCAGCCGACGGCGCGGCGATTGACGAAGCGCGACAGCACCAGCTCGAAGGTCACGTGTTTGCGCTCGACCGCCGACATCGGATCCAGCTTGTCCGTGGGTGCGATGTCGCGTCCCAGTACAAACGCGATCTCGAACTCGACCGTGACCGGCGCGGCATTCGGCATCACCACCGTGTCGCCACTGCGGTGGAGATGGCTCTCGAGGACGCGACCCACCAGCGGTCGCTCGATCTTCGCGGCGCGCATCGCCGCCTTGCTGCCAACGCCGAGCTTCCAGCCACGACCACCCCCCATGCGCTTGATGAAGGCGTCCTGCAGGTCATAGCCCTGCGCGAGGGAAACAGGACGCACATCCGCCGGAAGGTCCGTGAGTTGCTCGCCACTGCGCCACGCATTTGCCAACAGGTCCGCTGCCGGCGCCGGATCGTAGTGCGCCTTCATGCCAGCAGCCCGCCGGCGTCGATGCCGTTCTCAAGCCCGATGCGCTGCAGGTCGGCGATGGTGTCGTCGGGCAGCTCGATGCCCGCAGCGCGCTGCCTTGCGTCGCTGCGCGCCTCCATCTCGCCTGGATAGAAGATTTCCTCGCTGCCCTTGGCGAGCGGAACCGACTTGATCTCCTTGATGAAAGCCTCCATGCGTTGATTGAATTGCGCCAATGGCTGGAACGCGTTGATGTCATAGGCGGTGAAGAAATGCCCGGCGCCGCTCTTGAGTTCCGTCTTGTAGGGACCATTCACTGCGGAGAGGAAGGCGCTGCCCGCGAGCACGCCCGAGAACATGTCGACGGTGAGCGCGATGGCATAGCCCTTGTGCCCCGCCATCGGCAGGATGATGCCGTCGATGGCTTCCTGCGGATCGGTGGTGGGCTCGCCCTGCGCATTGAGCGCCCAGCCGAGCGGGATCTTCTCGTGGCGCTGGCGGGCGAGATAGATCTTGCCGCGCGCCACGCCGGTGTTGGCCATGTCCATCATCATCGGTGGGTTTTTACCTGCGGGAGCGGAAACCGACCACGGATTGGTGCCGATGATTTTCTCGCGCCCTCCCGTGGGCGCGATCGCCGGCCCGCCGTTGGTGGTGAGCAGCATGATGCAGCCCTGCTCCGCCGCCATGCGTGTGTAATACATGCAGGTGCCGAAGTGGTTGGAGTTGCGCACCGCCACCGCAGCCACGCCATGTTCCTTGGCGCGGCGGATGGCTTCGTGCGCGGCAAAACGCGTAACGACCTGCCCCACGCCATCGTCACCATCGATCACCGCCACGGCGCGGGAATCAGAGACGAAGCGCGGCCTGGTGAGCGCCTTCATCGACCCCGCCTTCAGCCGCGCAAGGTACCAGCCGGTGCGCAGCACGCCATGGGATTGATGTCCCCAGAGGTCTGCCTGCACCAGCGTGTCGGCGACGAATTGCGCCTCTTCGGGCGGAACGCCGGCGCCGGCGTAGACCGCGGAGACGAAATCCCGCAGCGCATCGTGGCGCACGCTCAATCCGGCCTGAACCCGATGCCCTGCACCACCAGTCATCCCTTTCTCTCCTGGTTTCCGGTTCGGGTCAGTGTGTATCAGGGCGCGGGTCGGGAGCGGTGAAGCCGTCGCGATTCGGCATGCGCACCTGCGGCAGCGTCTTCGCGTCCAGCACGGCGCCTTCGGGCACGATGCCATTGAGGTGCAACACATAGGCCGAGACCGCGTAGACCTCGTTGGCGCTCAGCGATTGCGGCTTGTCCCACGGCATCGCGCGATACACGTAGTCGTAGAGCGTTGTGGCATGTGGCCAGAAGCTGCCGACGGTTTTCACCACCGGCGCCGGCGGCTTGACCGCACCGCCCACCAGCCGGTTCGCCGGTTTGCCTTCACCCTTGGCGCCGTGGCAGGCGGCGCACTTCGCTGCGTACACCACCTTGCCCTCGGCCACGCTGCCACGCCCGGGCGGCAAACCCTTGCCGTCGATGGCGACATCGATGTTCCAGCCGGCCAGCTCGCGATCGGTGAGCGGCGTTCCCAACCCGTAACGCATCTTCTCCTGCGAGGCCTCTGGCGCTCCCGCTCCGGTGGCGCATCCGGCAAGCATCAACACAAGTGCGGCCATTTTCGTCAGATCAAGCGTGGACATTGGTCACCTCGCCGCGGGCATCGATGTTCCAGCTCTGGATGCCGTTGTAGTGATAGAACGAGTCCTTGCCACGCGCCGCGAGCAACTGCGCAAGCGAAGGCTGCACGTAACCGCTCTCGTCGATGGCGCGGCTCTGCAGGATCGCGGGTTTGCCATCCCAGTTCCAGTCGAGGCGGAAAGCGGTCAGGGCGCGGGAAAGCACCGGCTCCTGCAGGCGCGCGCGCTTCCAGGTAGCGCCCGCGTCGGTGGAGACCTCAACCGCGCTGATGCGCCCGCGGCCGCTCCACGCGACGCCGTAGATCTCGTGGAAACCCTGCTTGCCCATCTTCGCTCCGCCCGAAGGCGAAAGGATCAGCGACTTGGCATCCATCAGGAACGTGAACTGGCGCGCCTTGCCGTCGGGCATCACGTCCGTATACGCGGATGTCTCCTCACGCGTGTGCCACGGCTCCGTGCCGAGCTTCAGGCGCCGCAGCCACTTGATGTTCATGTTGCCCTCGTAGCCGGGCAGGAGGAGGCGGATGGGATATCCCTGCTCGGGACGCAACATCTCGCCGTTCTGCGCGTAGACCACCATCGCGTCTTCCATCGCCTTTTCGATCGGCACGCTGCGTGTCATCGACGCGGCGTCCGCGCCCTCGGCCAGCAGCCACTTCGCCGACGGTTGGACGCCGGCTTCGCGCAGCAGCACCGAGAGCATCACGCCGGTCCATTCGGCATTGCTCAGCAGGCCGTGGACCTCCTGCGCGGTCTTGCCGGCGGGCCGGGCCCATTCCGCCGCGGCATTTCCGGAACACTCGATGAAGTGGATGTGGTTTGCGGACGGCAGCCGCATCAGCTCTTCCATCGTGAACGACAGCGGGCGATCCACCAGCCCGTGCACCATGAGGCGATGCTCGCGTGGGTCGATCATCGGCACGCCGGCGTGATGGCGCTCGAAGAACAAGCCATTGGGCGTGATCGTGCCCTTGAGGCTCTGCAGCGGCGTGCGCGTGGCGGTCGGGAACGGATTGACCGCGGCGGGCAGCACTCGCACCACGTTCTTCTCGAACGGGGACGGCTGCCCATAGGGCGGTGAGAGGAATCCACGGCCCTGGTTGCGCGTCCACTCGGGAACGTTGGGCGGCAGGTTTTCGCCTGCGGCAGCAGCCGATTGAGTTGCAAGCAATCCACCAGCGGCCGTGGCCCCGGCTTGCGCCAGGAATTGCCGGCGCGACGTTGTCTTCTTCATGTTTTCACTCCTCCTCGAAGCCCTACTGTAACAAAGCGAAACGCTGGAGAAGAGCACTCCAGTTGACAATGCTCCTTATACATGTCACCTTTTAGTTACATATGAACCCGGACGAGATGGATGCCGTATTCGCCGCGCTTTCGAGCGAGCCGCGCCGCCGCATCCTCGACGTGCTCAAGAAGGAGCCGGGCGCCAATGTGAATCGCGTTTGCGAGTTCTTCGACGAGATGGGACGGGTCGCGGTGCTCAAGCACATCGACCTTCTCGAGGGCGCCAACCTGGTGCTCTCGGAGAAGGTCGGGCGCGAACGCCTGCTCTACTTCAACCCCGTCCCGATCCACATGATCCACAACCGGTGGACCACCGAATACAGCGCCTACTGGGCCGGCGGGCTGGCGCGGATGAAATACCGGCTCGAGAACGCACCCATTCCCATCACCAAGAACAGGGGAGGCAAACGTGGCTGAAAAGGGCAAGGCACTATTCCGCGTGGTCATCAACGGCCCGCAGCAGGCGATTTTCGACGAGATCACGCGCACCGACCGCCTGCTCGGCGCCATCTACAACGCGCGCATGCATGTCACCGGCACCCAGCCCGGTGCGCACATGCAGATGCGCACAGGAACCGGCAAGCACACGCTGGTCGTGGGCGAAATCGTTGAATACGATCCACCCCGCCGCTTCGCGCACACGCACCAGTTCACGCAGCATGGCGATCCTTCCTGTCTCGTCACCTACGAGCTCAAGCCCGTCACCGGAGGCATCGAGGTCACGATGACAGTCGACGACATGCCGCTCGGCACCAGGACCGGCAAGGCGATGGCGAGCGGCGGGCAGTTCATCCTCGACAACCTCAAGGCGATCGTCGAGACCGGGCGCCCTCCCCTGATGACCCGCATGATGTACGCGGCGATGGGGTCGATGGAGTTCGTATTGCCGGCGAAGACGAAGGCGGAGAATTGGCCGCTCGACAAATCCTGAGGAGGCCGTGATGAAAACCCTGCTGCTGCTCCTGGGTCTCGCCACCTCCACGGAGGCAGGCGCCGATGAACGGCGCATCTTCAAGGAGGCCGTGGTGCAGGCTCCCGTCGAAGCAGTGTGGAAGGCCTGGACGACTGCCGAAGGCATCCAGTCGTTCTTCGCGCCCGAGGCGGTCGTCGATGCCCGCCCCGACGGCGAGTTTTCGATCCACATCAATCCGTACGCGCCTCCAGGGCTCAAGGGCGCCGACGACATGCGCGTGATGGCGGTGCAGGAAAACCAGCTGCTGTCCTTCACCTGGAATGCGCCGCCGCACCTGGCCGAAGCGCGCAAGCAGCGCACCTTTGTCACCATTCGCCTGCAGCCGGCAGGCAGCGGCACGCTGGTGCGGCTCCACCACAGCGGCTGGGGTGAGGGCGGGCAGTGGGACCAGGCGTACGACTACTTCGACAAGGCATGGGCGTCGGTGCTCGAAGCGCTGCAGAAACGCTTCGTCGAGGGCCCGCGCGACTGGACCGCCTTCCGTACCCGCATGAAGGCTTACCAGGAGGAGGAAGATCGCAGGAAACGCCGCTGACGTGAGCCTCAGCGGGCTGTTCGATGCGGCCTCGCTGCCGAGTCCGACGACCTGATATGCCAACCGTCAATCAGGGCGACCACCTCCGCCGCCGCGCTCAGTCTTCCCAGAAGCACGGGCGCTTCACGGCCTTTCGAAGCGCGGCATTGCAACGCGGTGCGCAGTTGCGAATGCGAGCCAGGATCCATCGTGTCGCGCATGTCGACTCAATGCCAGGCGCCCCCTTCCGGAGAGAATCGAGCCCGACACGGTAGTCATGATTGTCGCCAAGCTCATTCTGGGCTGCACGCCAGCGCTTCACGTACCGATCGACGCGCCTGGCGTCGAATAGCGGCGCGGCGAACTCGGCAAGGTAGCGCATGCGTTTCACCCGTTTCCTCAGGCGGTGCTGGCGCGAAGGCGAGAGTTTGTCGAAGTGCATTGCGTCAGGCTTCACGTCGTCATGCAGGCGGGCCAGTCGCGCGGCGATGTCCTTCTTCAGGCGGCGGCGCGCGCCCTTGCCGCCTGCGGTGGGCGGCACCGCGCGGCAGAACGCCATGACACCCTGCAGCGCATGCTGGAACTGCGGGTCCCTCACAACTGCTTCGGGAGTCCGGGACGCAGGCGATGGCTTCCGGAACTTCACGGCACGGATACCCTCGCGCCTCATTTCCTTGCGCAAGGCGGGCAGCATCGTCACTGCATCGCGATGGATGCCGAGCGCCCGGAAGGCGCCTCGAAAAGCCACCTCCCATTCCGGATCGATATCGGGCGAGAAATCAGACAGCTCGCGCAGCGCGGTGCGCAGCCGGCGCAGCCCCACGCGCAACGGGTGCACCAGCTCCTCGTCTTTCGTGCCCGCATCGATATCGCGTGTGTTGGCCAGAACCTGCTGCAGGCAGCGATCCATCACTTCCGTGAAAAATCGTCCAGAGGCAGCCGCATTGCGACTGCGGGCGCCCGCCGGCGTGAAGGGTTGTGGCATGTTCATGCCTCGATGCGAGGGAGGTTTCTGCCTCGAAATAGGTCGCCGCAGCGGGCTCGCCCGGATGGCCGAGTCGTCGCCGCCTAGCGGATGACCAGGACAGGAGTGTCGGCGGTGGCCAGCACCCTTTGCGCGACCGACCCGAGCAGGAGGTCCGCGATTGCGCTGCGTCCCTTGGCCCCGAGCACGATCAGGTCGAACTTGCCGGCCTTCGCACGCTGCACGATCTCCTGCGCGACGTGTCCCGTTCGTACTTCCGTCGTGTACTTGATGCCGGCAGCGTCGAGTACTTTTTGCGCGGGCCGGAGTTCCTTCTCGCTGAGCTCGCGCAGGTAGCCCACCACGGCGCGGCGGCCGACAAATGCCTGCGCGTGCCGCAGGCCGGCGTCGTCATGAACGCTGATCAGCGTGATCGTGCTGGACGAAGACAGCTGGCGCACCAGGTTGCTCGCGAATTTGACGGCCCGCAAGGCAGGCTTCGATCCATCGGTGGCGACCAGGATTTTCATGGATTTCTCTCAATGGGAAATGCTGTGGAAGGCGACCGCGCGGCGGCAATGGTCCCGGCGTCAGTTCGGAAGCATCCGGCGCAGCGTGTTGTCACGAACGACATAGTGGTGGAACAGCGCCGCCGCTGCATGCATCGCGATGAGGAAGTAGCCAATCGTGCCGCCGGTTTCGTGGATCTCCTTGGCCCACCCGGCGACCGACTTGCTCTTGGCCAGGAGGGGCGGGAGATCGAAGAAGAAGTACGGGATCGTCTTGCCCTGCGCGCTGAGCGTGAGCCACCCGAGCAACGGCATGCCGATCATCAGCACATAAAGCGCCACGAGCATCAGGCGGCTCAGCACGACCTGCCATCGTGGTGGAGCGGGCTGGATGGGTGGCGTGGTGCCGGCCAGGCGGAGGACAACGCGCACGGCCACAAGCAGGAGAACGGACAGGCCCAGCATGAAGTGCCAGGTCTTGAGGTTATCCCTGGGAGCACTTCCCTTCGGAAAAATTCCGCTCAATTCGATGCAAGCGTAGGCGGCTGCGATGACGAGCAGCATCAGCCAATGCAGTGCGATGGTGGCCCTGTCATATCGAGCACCCGGGCTGGCGGCGTCTGTGGCACTCATGCCGGTTGTCCTGTCGACTTGATCATCGTGGCGTCCATGCGGCGCCAATCAGGCTGCGTGGCCGTGTAGTCAGTGTAGCCCTACGCGCCAGGCACGTACCTGCTTCGGGCATCACGCCTCCAGCGTGTTGCGATTCGCAAGGGCGGGAAATAACCGCGTCCACAGCCCCACCACCAGAATCGTCCCGAGCCCACCCACGAGCACGGCGCCATAGGGCCCCATGAACGCCGCCGCCGCGCCGGCGCGGAATTCGCCCAGCTGGTTGCTCGCGCTGATGAAGGTGCTGTTCACCGCGCTCACGCGCCCGCGCATCTCGTCGGGCGTCTCCAGCTGCACCAGCGTCTGGCGCACCACGATGCTCACCATGTCGGCCGCGCCACCGATGCCCAGCGCCACCAGGGAAAGCACGAAGCTGTGCGAGAGCGCGAACACCACCACCGTCACGCCATAGATGCCGACCGCGATGAGCAGGTTGCGCCCGACACGTCTCTTCATCGGGTTGCTGGCGAGCAGCACCGCCATGCCGAGCGCGCCCACCGCCGGCGCGGCCCGCAACAGTCCCAACCCCCACGGGCCGACATGCAGGATGTCCTTCGCATAGATCGGCAACAACGCGGTGACACTTCCCAGCAGCACCGCGAAGAGGTCGAGCGAAATCGCACCCAGCGCCACCTTGTGGTTCCAGATGAATCCCACGCCCGCGAAAAGCGACGACCACGACACCGGCTCCTTCGACTCGTGCTCGAAGCGCGGGATCGAGAACACGGTGAGCAGCGAGACGAAGTTGAGCGCAAAGCAGGTGCCATAGACAACCGCCGGTCCGGCAACATAGAGGAAGCCACCGAGCGCCGGGCCACCAATCACCGCGATTTTCATCGCGCCGGTGGAAAGCGCCATGGCACGCACCAGTTCACTACGCGGGACCAGCGAGGGCACGATCGACTGGATGGCGGGATTCTGCAGCGCGCGCGCCGCGCCCAGCACGATGCTGAGCAGGAAGATCAGGTCGCGGCCGGCGAAGCCGCCATGTGAAGCCCACGCCAGCCACAACGCCACCAGGCCCTGCAGCGCGAGGCTGGCGCCCAGCACCTTGCGGCGGTCGACGCGATCGGCAAGCTGTCCCGCGGGGATGGTGAAGACAAGCGTGGGGATGAATTGCAGCAGGCCGACGAGGCCGAGGTCCCACGCGCTCGACGTGAGGTCGTACATCTGCCAGCCGAGCGCCACCAGCAGCATCTGGTTGGCGGCGGTACCGAGCAGCCGGGTCCAGAGGAAGAAATAGAAGCTGCGGGTCAAGGCCTCATAATATACGCACCATGTCACCCCACTCCCTTGCGCATCACTTCCTCACCGAGGCCTACCAGAACGCCTGGGCCAACCACCGGCTGCTGCGCGCCTGCTGCGAATTGAGCCACGAAGAATTCATCGCCCCGCGCACCGGTTTCTTTCCTTCGATCAAGGCGACGCTCAACCACAACCTCACGGTCGACTGGTACTACCTGGAGATCATGCAGCGCAGCCTCGCGGGGTTGCTGCCGCATGAGCAGCCCTACCGCCACTACGATCCCGCGGAACCGTTCGAACGCTGCTCCGATCTCTCGCTCGAGCAACACGAATCCGACGCGCACTGGATCGAGCTGTGCGCCTCGCTCACCGACTCCGCCATGGACAATGTGGTGCTGCTGCCGCGCAAGGCCGGCGTGCAACGCGACCGGGTACGCCGCATCCTCGCGCACCTGTTCGAGCACCAGGTCCACCATCGCGGCCAGGTGCACGCCATGCTTGCCGAAACCAGCATCGAGCCACCGCAGCTCGACGAATTTTTCTGTACCAGCGAAGACGTGCTTCGCGCGAAGGATTTCGCCGAGCTCGGCTTCAACGAAAAAACCATCTGGGGTGATCGCGCCTCCTCGCCATGAAAAAACTCGCCACTACACCGCTGTCCGTCCTCGACCTCGTCACCTACGCGGAAGGCGCGGCGGTGGGTGATGCAATCCGCAACTCACGCCTGCTGGCGCAATCGGCGGAGCGCTGGGGTTACCGCCGCTACTGGGTGGCGGAGCACCACAACCTCGACGGCATTGCCAGCTCCGCCACCGTCGTGTTGATGGGTTATCTCGCCGAGGCCACGTCCACGATCCGCATCGGCTCCGGCGGCATCATGCTGCCCAACCACGCGCCCTTCATCGTGGCCGAGCAGATCGGCACGCTAGAATCGATTTATCCCAGGCGCATCGACCTCGGCCTTGGCCGCGCACCCGGCACCGACCAGCTCACGATGCGCGCGCTGCGGCGGCATTCCACAGGTGCGGATTTCGATCGCGAAGTGGCGGAGCTCGCCTCGTATTTCGCACCCGCCGTCGAAGGCCAGCGCGTGAAGGCGATTCCGGGCGAGGGACTCGACATCCCGATCTGGATCCTGGGCTCGTCGACCTACAGCGCGCACCTGGCCGCCTCCATCGGCCGGCCGTATGCGTTCGCCTCGCACTTCGCGCCCGGCGATTTGATGGAAGCACTCGAGATCTACCGGCGCGAGTTCAAGCCCTCGGCCGCGCTCGACAAGCCCTACGTGATGGT
>JBDSMR010000096.1:0-5419 GCA_039915735.1 Usitatibacter sp.
CCGCACCCAAGGTAAAGCTGCTCATCAACGGCAAGTTCGTCGACTCCAAGGCGAGCAACTGGCGCGACGTGATCAACCCCGCGACCCAGGAGGTGCTCGCCCGGGTTCCGATGTGCGACGCCGACGAGGTGGGCGAGGCAATCGCCGCCGCTAGTGCTGCCTACAAGACCTGGAGGAATGTCCCCATCGGCCAGCGCGCGCGCATCATGCTGAAGCTGCAGGAGCTCATCCGCCGCGACATGAAGAAGATCGCCGCGGTGCTCACCGCCGAGCAGGGCAAGACGCTGCCCGATGCCGAGGGCGACATCTTCCGCGGGCTGGAGGTGGTTGAGCACGCGTGCTCGATCGGCACCCTCTCTCTCGGCGAGTTCGCCGAGAACGTGGCCGGCGGCGTGGATACCTATTTCATCCGCCAGCCGATTGGCGTGTGCGCGGGCATCACGCCGTTCAACTTCCCCGCGATGATCCCGCTGTGGATGTTCCCGATGGCGATCGTCTGCGGCAACACCTTCGTGATGAAGCCCTCGGAACAGGACCCGATGACACCGATGCTGCTCGCCGAGCTGGCGCTGGAAGCCGGCGTCCCCCCTGGCGTCCTCAACGTCGTGCACGGCGGCAAGGAATCGGTGGATACGCTCTGCACGCACCCGGACATCAAGGCGGTCTCCTTCGTGGGCTCCACACACGTGGGCGAGCATGTCTACAAGCTTTCCAGCGAACACGGCAAGCGCGCGCAATGCATGATGGGCGCGAAGAACCACGCGGTGATCATGCCGGACGCGAACAAGGAGCAGTCGCTCAACGCGCTGGTGGGAGCGGGTTTCGGCGCCGCCGGCCAGCGTTGCATGGCGACCTCGGTCGCGGTGATGGTGGGTGAGGCCAACAAGTGGATTCCCGACATCGTCGAGAAAGCGAGGACCCTCAAGGTCAATGGCGGCACGGAAAAGGGCGCCGACCTCGGCCCCGTGATTTCGAAGCAGGCCCTGGCACGCATCGAGGGGCTCATCGAGGACGGCGTGAAGGAAGGCGCCAAGCTCGAGCTCGACGGCCGCAAGCCGAAAATTGCCGGCTACGACAAGGGCAACTTCATCGCACCCACCGTGTTCTCGGGCGTAAAGCCGCATCACAAGGTCTACACGCAGGAGATCTTCGGCCCGGTGCTGGTGATCGTGAGCGTCGACACGCTGGATGAGGCCATCGCAGTAGTGAACGCGAACCCGTTCGGCAACGGCACCGGCATCTTCACGCAGTCAGGTGCAGCCGCGCGCAAGTTCCAGAACGAGATCGACGTGGGCCAGGTCGGCATCAACGTGCCCATCCCGGTGCCGGTTCCCTACTTTTCATTCACCGGCTCGCGCGGCTCCAAGCTGGGCGACCTCGGCCCCTACGGCAAGCAGGTGATCCAGTTCTACACCCAGGTGAAGACGATCACGTCGCGCTGGTTCGACGACGCGGCCGTGAACCCGGGCATCCACACGACGATCTCGCTCAAATAGCATCGCCCCGGGCGACGCAATCGCGGCAACGGCCCGGGGTCCAATTTCGGGATACACGATGAAAATCGGTTTTATCGGTTTGGGCCACATGGGAAATCCCATGGCCCGCAATCTCCTGAAGGCAGGCCACACGCTCAAGGTCTACGACGTGGTGCCGGAGTTGCTGAAGAAGTTGACCGACCTCGGTTGCGAAGCCGCGACCTCGGCCGGCGACGCGGCGAAGGGTGTGGACCTCGTGATCACGATGCTGCCCTCCTCGCCGCACGTGCGCTCGGTCTACACCAGCGAGTTCGGCATCCTGCCCGCGGTGAAAGCCGGCACGCCTCTGATCGACTGCTCGACGATCGATCCGCTGACTTCGCGCGAAGTGGCGATGGATGCCAAGGCCAAGGGCTGCGCGATGCTCGACGCACCGGTCTCCGGCGGTGTCGGCGGTGCGGAAGCCGGCACGTTGACATTCATGGTGGGTGGCGACGCGAAGGATTTCGAAACCGCCAAGCCGCTGCTGCAGGCGATGGGCAGGAACATCGTGCACTGCGGCGGCGTGGGCAACGGCCAGGTCGCCAAGATCTGCAACAACATGATGCTGGCGATCGAGATGATCGCGACCTCGGAGGCCATGACGCTGGCTGCGAAGCTTGGCATGGACCCGAAGGTGTTCGCCTCGATCGTGAACACCTCGAGCGGACGCTGCTGGAGCTCGGATACCTACAACCCGTTTCCCGGCGTGCTCGAGAACGTGCCCGCCTCGCGCGGCTACACCGGTGGCTTCGGTGCCGACCTGATGCTCAAGGACCTGACGCTGGTCACCGACGCCGCGAAGTCCGCGAAGCAGCCGGTGATGCTGGGGGCGATCGCGCAGCAGATCTACCAGAAACATTCCACCGATGGTCACGGCGGCAAGGACTTCTCGAGCGTGATCCTTCAGTACTACAACCCAAAGGCGTGATCCACCGATAAACGCTGATGGAAACGGATAGCTGCCCGGTGGAATTGTGCCGAGCCTCGAATCAGGCATGGACTAACACCCGGCATTTATCTGCTTTCATTCGCGTTCATCTGCGGATTCAAAGGTTTTCATGATCAAACACGAAATACGCGGCAATACCGCGTTCATCACCATCGACAATCCGCCGGCCAACACCTGGACGCCGGAGAGCCTGCAGGCGCTCGAGTCGCTCGTCGGCACCCTCAACGAGGACCGCTCCGTCTACACCGCGGTCATTACCGGCGCGGGGACCAAGTTCTTTTCCGCCGGCGCGGATCTCAAGCAATTTTCGGAAGACAAGGTGCTCGCGCGGCACTTCATTGCGCGCTTCGGCTCCGCGTTCGAGGCGCTGATGAATTCGCGCTTCGTCACCATCGCGGCGATCAACGGCTACGCCATGGGCGGCGGCCTCGAGTGCACGCTGGCCTGCGACATGCGCATCGCGGAAGAACACGCGCAGATGGCGTTGCCGGAGCCGGCAGTGGGCCTCTTGCCTGCGGGCAGCGGCACCCAGAACCTGCCGTGGCTGGTCGGCGAAGGCTGGGCCAAGCGGATGATCCTCACCAACGAGCGCATCGATGCCGCCACGGCATTGCGCATCGGACTGGTCCAGGAAGTCGTGCCGAAGGGCAAGGGCCTCGAAGCCGCCACCGTCCTGGCCGATCGCATCACCGCACTTTCGCCGCGCGCGCTCGAATACTGCAAGGCACTCATCCACAACGCACGCAACGGCATTCCCCGCCGTGCGGGCCTGGCGCTCGAGCGCGAGCGTTTCATGGACCTCTTCGACCACTCCGACCAGGCCGAGGGCGTGAACGCGTTCCTGGGCAAGCGCAAGGCCGAATGGAAGAACGACTGAGCGCGGCCGGCGGGGAAATCCTCGCCGAAGTCCGTGCCGGGGTGGCCACCGTCACCCTCAACCGCCCCTCCGCGTTGAACGCGCTCTCGCTCGGCATGATCGAGGGGCTTGCGGGTTGGCTGCGAGACTGGGCGAACTACGATGGCGTGCGTATCGTCCTGCTGCGCGGCGCCGGTCCCAAGGCCTTCTGCGCCGGCGGTGATATCCGTTCGCTGCACGACAGCTTCAAGTCGGGGCAGGACGTCTTCCGTTTCTTCGAAACCGAATACGCGCTCGACTACCGCATCCACACCTATCCCAAGCCGGTCGTGGCGCTGTTGGACGGCATCGTGATGGGCGGCGGCATGGGCCTTGCGCAGGGCGCGAAGCTGCGCCTCGTTGGAGAGCGCACGCGCATGGCGATGCCGGAGACCGCGATCGGCCTCTTCCCCGATGTCGGCGGCAGCTACTTCCTCTCGCGCCTCGCGGGCGAGCTCGGTCCCTATCTCGGCCTCATCGGGCCTTCGATGAACGCGGCCGATGCAATCTACGCGGGGCTTGCAGACCAGTACATCGGCGTGGCGCCGATGGCGCCCGGCGAGCTCGAAGGACTGCGCGGCACGATTGACCGTAATTTCGCCCATGCCACGCTCGAGGAAATCGTCGCCTCGCTCGAATCGGAGAAGGAGTCGCCCGATTGGGTACAAAAGACCCTGGCGGCAATCGCCAAGCGTTCGCCCACGATGCTCAAGGTGAGCCTGGAGCAGATCCGCCGTGGCCGCACCCTCTCGCTCGCGGAGTGTTTCCGGATGGAGTTCGAACTGATCCACGGTGCTTTCGAACAAGGCGACTTCATTGAGGGTATCCGCGCGCTCATTGTCGAGAAGGACAACCAGCCGCGCTGGAAGGCCCCCACGATTGCCGAGGCCAGCGCGGAATCGGTCGCGAAATTCTTCGGGCCGCGCTGGGCACCGCACGAACATCCCCTCTCCGGACTCGAGGCCGCAAAATGAAGCTCGCTACCTTCTCGCCCCTTCCATCCGGCCTGCCGCGCCCCGGCCTCGTGCTCGACGACAAGCGCGTGATCGATATCCCCGCCGCGCTGGGCGCTTCGGAAGACACCCACGCGATGCTCGGCCTCATTCGCGCAGGCGATCCGATGCGCGAGCAACTGCACCAATTGGCGAAGCAGCCCGCGGTTGGCTCGCTCGCGCTCACGGACGTGAAGCTGCATGCGCCCATCCCGCGCCCGGCGAAGAACGTGTTCTGCGTTGGCTGGAACTACCTCGAACATTTCGAGGAAGGCGCGAACAAGCTGCAGGACGACCGCGAGCTGCCCAAGCACCCGGTGTTCTTCAGCAAGACACCAACGACGGTGAATGGACCCTACGACGGCATTCCCTACGACCCCGCCCTCTCGATCCAGATGGATTGGGAGGTGGAGCTGGGCGTGATCATCGGCACCCCCGGCAAGAACATCAGCGAGGCGGACGCCATGCGCCACGTCTTCGGCTATACCGTCATCAACGACGTCTCGTGGCGCGACATCCAGCGCCGCCACGGCAACCAATGGTTCAAGGGCAAGAGCCTCGACGGCACCTGCCCCATGGGGCCATGGATCGTGACGGCGGATTCGCTCGACGCCTCCGACCTGCGTGTGACCACGCGCGTCAATGGCGTGACCAAGCAGGACTCGCGAACCAGATTCATGTACTTCAAGATCCCGCGCCTGATCGCCGAGCTCTCCGCCGGCATGACGCTGGAAGCCGGGGACATCATCTCCTCCGGCACCCCGGCAGGCGTGGGCTACGCCCGGACACCGGCTGAATTCCTCTGGCCCGGCGACTTGCTGGAGACCGAGATTGAAAGTATCGGTGTCATCCGCAACCCGATCGGTTGAGTCTCCCGGCCCAAGGTAGAATGCCTCGAAGGGGAGGTTCTGCATGATCAGCAAGGTTCAGCCCGGGCGCGCGGCACTCGACCGCATGGCGATTTATCGCCGGCTGGCCGCGCTTGGCCCCCTGACCGAGACATACGCCGGCAAGTTTGCGCTGGCCGCCTTTGTCGGCATCCTCACGCCGCTGGCGATCTTCATCA
>JBDSMR010000101.1:0-33603 GCA_039915735.1 Usitatibacter sp.
GTTGGATTCCATAAAGTGAGCACTGCTATTGCTTGTCACCTTCTCAATACACCCTTGCGGATATACCAATCAGGTTTACGCGCCAGCCAGCACCCACCTCTATCGGCTGTAACTTTTTAAAGAGCGAGCCAACCGGCAGGCATAAATGCGAGCCCTGTTCGATCAGCGAAGCCCACAAGTATACGCAGTTTTGACCCCTTGTGGCAAGCCGCGAAATCAAAACCCCCGGAAGGTCAGGAAGCCTTCTTCAGCGTCACCTTGGCGTACTTCCGTTTGCCTACCTGCAGTACATGGGGGGCACCCGGAAGCAGCTTCAAGCCCTGGTCGCTGACCTTCTCGCCATCCATGCGGACGCCGCCCTGCTCGATCATCCGAACGGCTTCCGAAACGCTCGCGCACACGCCTGAGAGCTTCAAGAGCTGGGTAATGGCCAACCCTTCGGCTGGTGATTCGAAAGACTGCTCGATCAGGTCATCCGGAATGCCGCCGTGGCGGAAGCGCGACTCGAAATCCTCGAGCGCGGCGATCGCCGCCGCGCGATCGTGGAACCGCTCAACGATCTCCTGCGCGAAGCGAACCTTGATGTCGCGCGGGTTCGCGCCCTGCACGACGGAAGCCTTCCACTCTGCAAGAGTGGCAAGTGGCGCGAAAGACAAAAGCTCGATGTAGCGCCACATGAGATCGTCGGACACGGACATCAGCTTGCCGAACATGTCGTTGGGCGCTTCATCAATGCCGACGTAGTTGCCCAGTGACTTGGACATCTTGTTCACGCCGTCCAAGCCCTCGAGGAGGGGCAGCGTCAGGATCACCTGCGGCTCCTGGCCGAAATGCTTCTGCAGTTCGCGCCCGACCAGCAGGTTGAACTTCTGGTCGGTGCCGCCCAGCTCAACATCCGCCTTCATCGCGACGGAATCGTAGCCCTGCATCAGCGGGTACAGGAATTCGTGGATCGAGATGGGACGCTGCTCCGCGAAACGCTTGGCGAAGTCATCGCGCTCGAGCATTCGAGCCACCGTCCACGTTCCGGCAAGCTTGATGACACCAGCCGCGCCCAGTTGCGCGCACCAGGTGGAATTGAACATCACCTCGGTCTTCTCGGGATGGAGCACCTTGAAGACCTGCTGCTTGTAGGTCTCGGCATTCTGCGAGATCTGCTCGGGAGTCAGCGGCGGTCGCGTCACGTTGCGGCCCGTGGGATCACCGATCATTCCGGTGAAATCGCCGATGAGGAACATGACGTGGTGGCCCAGGTCCTGGAACTGGCGCATCTTGTTCAAGAGGACGCTGTGGCCAAGGTGCAGGTCGGGCGCCGTGGGGTCGAATCCCGCCTTGATTCGCAACGGCTTGCCGCGCCCCAGCTTGCGAAGCAGGTCGTCTTCCAGGATCAGCTCGTCCGCTCCCCTTCGAATCGTGTCGAGGTGTTCAGACTGAGTCATTGATTTGATTCCATTTTTTGCCTAGTTCAGGCTGATTTCTGGTATGCTGGCCCGGAACTCCGATACCCTGCTCCATGCCCGCTGAAAAAGCCGACATTCTAGCGCAGCGCCCCTCCCGCCTCGGGTGGATACACCAGTTGGTTTTCGGTGCCTTGGTGCTTCTGCTACCCGCCCTCACTGTCCTGACGGCCTTCGGGATAGCGCCGGGCACTTCGGCAAGCGACATCCAGCGCTCCCTGGTGGAATATCCCCTCGAACTTCCGGCGCTCGCTCCCCTTCCCCTCGCCGACAACCGTTTCGTCACGCAGGAGCGCGTGCTGCGCGGAGACACCGTCGCCGCCCTGTTCGAGCGGCTGGGCGTGCGCGACTCGAAGGCGCTCGAATTCCTGCGCACGGATACGACGGGCCGCACGCTCTACCGGCAGCTCGTGCCGAGCCGCGTGCTTCAGGCTGAAACGGGCAATGACGGCGAGCTCCTCGCCCTGCGGTACTTCCTCAACACTTCGTCCCTGCTCGAAGTCACGCGCGACCCCACAGGATTCTCCGCAAGGCAGCGTGCAGTGGCAGATCCGCCGCGCGTGCTTTATAGCAGCGCGACGATCCGTTCGTCCCTCTTCGCGGCGACCGACGCCGCCGGCATTCCCGACGCGATCGCCATGCAGGTCGCGCGCATCTTCGCCACCGACATCGACTTCCACGTCGACCTGCGTCGCGGCGACCGACTCTCGATCGTCTACGAAATGATCTACGAATCGGGCGAGCTCATCGCGCCGGGACGAATCCTCGCGGCCGAATTCGTGAACGACGGCCATACCTACCATGCGGTGCTGTTCCGCGATGACGAAGGTGGGCAAGGCTACTACTCGTTCGATGGCTCGAATCGCGCGAAGGCCTTCCTGCGCTCGCCGGTGGAATTCTCCCGCGTGAGCTCGGGCTTCGGCGGGCGCGTGCATCCCATCTTCAAGAACTGGCGCGCGCATACCGGTGTCGACTTCGCCGCGCCGCGTGGCACGCGTGTGATCGCCTCGGCCGACGGCACCGTGGTGTCCGCCGGATCGCGCGGCGGCTATGGCAACGCGGTAGAGATTCGCCATGGTGGCAGCATCACCACGCTCTACGGGCATCTCTCGGGATTCGCCAGCGGCATCCGCGCGGGTGCGCGCGTGCGGCAGGGAGAACCGATCGGTTACGTGGGATCCACCGGCTTCGCCACCGGCCCTCACCTGCACTACGAGTTCAAGATTTCGGGAATGCACCAGGATCCGCTTCGCGTCGCGCTACCCAAGGCCGAACCGGTTCCCGCCCAGCAACGTGCGCGATTCCTCCAGTATGCATCGCAGGCGCGTGCAACCATCGGCCGGGTGAGCGCCGCCGCATCCGCGCGCTTCGAATAGTGCCTTCGCTCTTCGTGGGGCTCATGTCCGGCACCAGCCTGGATGGCGCCGACGCAGCACTCGTTGACTTCAGCTCCGGTTTCCCCCGCACGCTTGCATTCGCCACCGTCCCATTCTCGACGGAACTGCGCGATCGCATCCTCGAGCTGTCAGAACCGGGCACCGATCCGCTGGACCTTGCCGCAACTGTTTCGATGGAACTCGCCGATCTGTACGCGCGCGCGGTAGAAGACGTGATCGCCGCCGCATCGGTCCCGCGACCTTCTGTCGCCGCGATTGGTTGCCATGGGCAGACCGTGCGGCACCGGCCGGACAGGGGATTCACCATCCAGCTGAACGATCCGGCGCGGTTGGCCGAGCTCACCGGCCTCGACGTCGTGGCGGATTTCCGCCGCCGCGACATGGCCGCCGGAGGCCAGGGCGCTCCACTGGTGCCCGCATTCCACGAGGCCGTGTTCCGGAATCCCGCGCGCACCCGCGCAGTAGTGAACATTGGCGGCATCAGCAACGTGACGTGGCTGCCCGCTTCCGGACCGACGTTGGGATTCGATTGCGGACCGGGCAACGTGCTTCTCGACGGATGGGCGCGCAAGCACATCGGCGCGCTCTTCGATGAAGATGGCCGGTGGGCTGCCGCCGGGCGAACCGACGAATCACTCCTGAAGCGTCTGCTGGATGAGCCGTTCTTCACGCGGGCGCCGCCCAAGAGCACGGGGCGTGAGCTGTTCCGCCTGGCGTGGTTGCAGGAACGGCTTCCCGCGGACTATCGCACGGTCGACGTGCAATCCACGCTCACTGATTTCACGGCGCGCGGAATCGTAGACGCCATCGAACGCTTCTGCCCCGGCACCGGGGAGATCTACCTCGCGGGTGGAGGCGCCCGCAATGGCTCGCTTGTGAGCCGCATCAAGGACCTCGCGAAGGACGCGATCGTCGATACCACCGACAAGCTTGGCGTCCCCACCGCGCACGTCGAATCAATGGCATTTGCGTGGCTGGCGATGAAGTGCGTGCGGCGAGAACCCGTCGACCTCACGGCGGTCACCGGCGCAAGCGGGCCCCGGATTCTCGGCGCCATCTACGCCGCCTGAAAACCCAAAGGGGCCTTGCGGCCCCTTTTTCCCGGACTTCTGGAACGCGCGATCAGACGCTGAACGAGGATCCGCAGCCACACGTCGAGGTGGCCCCGGGATTCTTGATGACGAACTGCGCGCCCTCGAGCCCTTCGGTGTAGTCGATCTCGGCGCCGATCAGGTACTGGTAGCTCATCGGGTCGATCAACAGGCTCACACCGTTCTTCTGCATGACGGTGTCATCCTCGTTGGTGACCTCGTCAAACGTGAATCCGTACTGCAGCCCCGAACAGCCGCCGCCCGTCACGAACACGCGCAGCTTGAGTTCCTCGTTGCCCTCTTCCACGATCAGCGCCTTCACCTTGTTGGCGGCGCTTTCAGTGAAGAGGAGCGGATCGGGCATCACTTCGGCCATGTCATTCATCTATGTCTCCTGTTGCCAGAGAATCAATCGGAGCTGCCCTGCGCGGACTTGAGCTCCACTACCTTCTCGCTCTTCTGCGGTGCCTCGTAGACCAACTGGCCCATCACGATTGCACCCACGTGAATCTCGATCGACTTGTACGCCACGTTTCCGGTGACCCGCGCCTTGGGGAGGAGTTCGACGTACTCCGTCGCACGGACCGGGCCTGCGACGGTGCCGTTCACCACCACATGGGCTACATGGATCTCGCCCTCGACTTTTGCAAGCTCCGAAATGACCAGGGTGCCGGGCTTGTTTCCCGACGCGCTGACGCTGCCCTTCACGTGGCCGTCGATACGCAGGCCGCCCGTGAACGTGATGTTGCCTTCGATCGTGGTGCCGGCGCCGATGAGGCTGTCGATGGGGCTGGCCTTGTTGCTCTTGCCGAACATGGTGAACCTCCCTACTGCACGTTGATCGTCCGGGACAGTTTAACCTGTCCCCCCGGAACCGCCAAAACGCGCACATCGATGCTTTTCAGCTCACCGCCCTCGGGCACCGAGAAGCGACCTTCCAGCTTGTGATAGAAGCGGAATTCGAAGGTGCTGGCAGCTTCGGGCTGGGCGGAATCCGGAATGGTCAGGGTGGTGCTGCTGGTCCCCTGGGCCACCCGCGCCACCAGCTGGACGCGACCCTTGAAGTCCTGCTTGCGCTGCCCACCCTGCGTGATGATCATGTGGTAGCGATACTCGTTGGTACGCCCCTCGCGCTCGACCTTGAAGTCGGAAACCGCGATCCCTTCCGGGATGGCTCCCGATGACATGAGCTTGCGCAGGAAGCCGAGGTCTTCCTTGATCGAGGCATTTTCATCCTGCAGCTGCGCCACATTGCGGGCCAGCTCCGTCTGGGCGGCCTTTTCGATCTGGAGTTGCCGGTCCCGCTCCGTCAGCGTTCCCTTGGCCGCCTCAAGCTCGCGTTTGAGGCGCTGGCTTTCCTCGGTAAGGGAGATGATCTGCTGCTTGGCCTCGTCGACGTTGAATCCGGTGATCCGGTAGCTGTTCTGGACCAGCCACCAGACGACGCCCGCGACCACCAGCATCATCAGGAGGTTGAGCACCCAGCGCCAATACCACGCGAGCTGCGACCGGATGGCCATGCGCGACGATCCGATGCCGAAGCTGCTGCGGATGCGACGGGCGATTCCTCGCATCAGGGGACCACGGCGATCTGGTCGAGTCCCTGCTTCTCCGGGAAACCAAACATCAGGTTCATGTTCTGCACTGCCTGGCCGGCCGCGCCTTTCACCAGGTTGTCCTCCACCGCGAGGACCACGAGCATGTCGCCATCGAGGGGGCGGTGGACCGCGATGCGGCACTGGTTGGTACCCCGCACCCAGCGCGTTTCCGGTTGCGAGCCGGGTGGGAGCACGTCGACGAACGGCTCGCTCGCGTAGCGCTTCTCGAACAGCGCCTGGAAATCGGCCTCGCTGGTGATGCGCGCGTAGACCGTTGCGAGGATGCCCCGCACCATCGGCACGAGGTGGGGCACGAAAGTCAGCCCGAGCTGCTTGCCTGACACGCCTTCCAGCGTGTTGAGGCTTTCGACGATTTCGGGATGGTGGCGATGGCCCTTCACGGCATAGGCCTTGAAGTTGTCCGTCGCTTCCGAGAAGAGGATATCCACCTCGGCCTTGCGGCCCGCGCCGCTCACGCCCGACTTGCCGTCAGCGATCAGGTGGCTCAGGTCCACGTGGTTGCTCTCCACCAGCGGCAGCAACGCCAGCTGGACCGCCGTTGCATAACACCCGGGATTCGCGACCAGGCGGGCCTTGCGGATTTTTTCGCGATTGATCTCGGGAAGCCCGTACACGGCCTCGCCGAACAGCTCCGGAGAAGCATGCGCCACCTTGTACCACTTCTCCCACACCGCCTTGTCCTTCATGCGGAAGTCGGCGGAGAAGTCGACGATGCGCGCGCCGCCATCGAGCAGCGCCTTGGCCTGGCTCATCGCGACGCCGTTCGGGGTGGCGAAGAAAACCAGGTCACAGCCCTTGAGCGGCGCCTTGGCGGGATCACTGAACGCGAGGTCGTAGCGGCCACGCAGCGAGGGGAAATATTCGGCCACCTTCACGCCTGCTTCCGCGCGCGACGTGATTGCGACCACTTCCACTTCGGGGTGTGCCGCGAGGATGCGCAGCAGCTCCACTCCCGTGTACCCGGTACCACCAACCACACCAACCTTGATCAACTTAGTCTCCTTGCGGCGACGACAAACCAGATCCCAGAACGACAAAGCCGCTTGGAGGCGGCTTTGTACGTTTTGACTGCGGGTACAGCGACTTGCGCCTCAGCGTTTCGAGAACTGCTTGCGGCGTCGCGCCTTGTGGAAGCCGACCTTCTTGCGCTCGACCTCGCGCGCATCGCGCGTGACGAGCCCGGCCTTGGACAGCGTCGGCTTGAGGGTGGGGTCGTATTCGATAAGGGCACGCGTGATGCCGTGGCGTACCGCGCCAGCCTGGCCGGATTCACCACCACCGAACACATTCACCATGATGTCGAAGGTCTCGGCATGGTTGGTGAGCTCGAGCGGCTGGCGCACGATCATGCGGCCGGTCTCGCGGGAGAAGAAAACGTCGAGGGGCTTGTCGTTCACCGTGATGGTGCCCTTGCCCGCCTTGATGAACACGCGCGCGACCGCATTCTTGCGGCGGCCGGTTCCATAGTTGTATTTGCCGATCATGTCGTCGCGTCCTTAGATCTCGAGGGTCTTGGGCTGCTGCGCGGTATGCGGATGCTGGGCGCCCGCATAGATCTTCAGCTTCTTGATCATCGCGTAGCCGAGGGGGCCTTTGGGCAGCATGCCCTTCACTGCCAGCTTGAGCACGCGATCCGGATGGCGCGCCTGCAGCTTCGTGAAGTTCGTCTCGTAGATGCCGCCGGGATACGTCGAGTGGCGGTAATACTTCTTGTCCTGGGCTTTCGCGCCCGTGACAACAAGCTTCTCGACGTTGACGACGACGATGTAATCGCCCGTGTCGACGTGAGGGGTGAATTCGGTCTTGTGTTTGCCGCGCAGGCGCCGGGAGACTTCCGCCGCGAGACGACCCAGGACTTTGTCCGTGGCGTCCACGACGTACCAGTCACGCCGAACTTCTTCGCCCTTGGCTGAGAAGGTCTTCATGGGTGCTTCCTTATGTATTTCGCGGCGCTGGGTGCCCCTGCCAGGAGGAAGCCAACAACTGCCTGACAGTGATACTTTGGCCGCGTTATTTTGGGTGAGAACCGGAAATTATAGGGAAATCATAACTTTGTGTCAAACCGGGTCTCGGCTAGAATCGCCCTTCCCGCCTACACCTACCCTCCTTCTCCACATGGAAAGCAGCCGCCTCGAGCAGTACGCCCGTCCCGCCGCGATCGCGCTTCTGGTCTTCGGCTGCGTCCTGGTGCTGCAACCCTTCATCGGCGCAGTGCTTTTCGCCGGGGTCCTGGTCATGTCGACCTGGCCTGCTTTCGTACACCTGCGGGATCGCTGGGGCGGTCGAAGCTCCCTCGCGGCCCTGGCCCTGGTCCTGGCGCTGGTCGTGGCGCTGGCCCTGCCCGTTGCCCTCGCGGCCCAGAGCCTGGTGGTCCATTCGGCCGGCATCGTGGAAATGATCCGCGGCTTCCTCGAGAAGCGCGACCTCGAGCTCCCCGCCTTCGTCGCCAACCTGCCCTACGCGGGCCCATGGCTTTCGGAATACTGGCACACGCTGCTGGGAAATCGCGAGGAGCTGGCTGCGCTGGCGAAGCGCGCTGCGGATCCCGCAAAATCCCTGCTCTTCGCGATGGGCGCCGCCGTCGGGCAAGGCCTGGTCCAGATCCTCATCGCCCTTTTCGTCGCCTTCTTCTTCTACCGTGATGGTGAACGCGTCCGGGGCTTGCTGCTCGAGGGCGTAGCGCGGCTCGCGGGACCGGTCCATGGCCGCCCGCTGATCGCCACTGCGCAAGGTGCGGTGCGCGGTGTCGTCTACGGGTTGCTCGGAACCGCCCTCGCGCAGGCGGCCGTGGCGCTGATCGGGTTCATCATCGCCGGCGTTCCCGGCGCGATGCTCCTGGCCGCGCTCACCTTCGTCCTCTCGCTGGTGCCGATGGGGCCCGTCATCATCTGGGGTGGCGCCGCGGCGTGGCTCTACTCCAAGGACCAGACAGGCTGGGCGATCTTCATGTTGATCTACGGGGTGGCAATCATCAGCTCGGTGGACAACTTCGTGAAGCCCATCCTGATGAGCCGCGCCGGCGGGCTCTCGATGCTGCTTGTGGTCCTCGGTGTATTTGGCGGCGCGATTGCATTCGGTTTCATCGGACTCTTCGTGGGCCCCGCGCTGCTGGCCGTGGGCTGGAACGTGCTGAAGGTCTGGCTCGACGGCGAGGCGCAGGAAATCGTGAAACGGGAGCAAGCGTGAAGGCAAGCGTCCGCCTCACCGACGGCATCTCATTCGTCGCGACCAGTGGAAGCGGCCATGACGTGGTGGTCGACGCATCGCCCGAAGTTGGCGGGCGCAATCTCGGAGCGCGCCCGATGGAGCTCGTGCTGATGGGCACCGGCGCATGCAGCGCCATCGACGTGGTGCTGATCCTGCGCAAGGCCCGCCAGGTCGTCGACGGCTGCGTGGTCGAACTCGAGGCGGAGCGTGCCACCGAAGACCCGAAGGTATTCACCAGCATCCACTTCAAGTTCGTCGTGACGGGACGCAAGCTCGCACCGAAACAAGTGGAGCGCGCTATCCAGCTATCGAAGGAAAAGTACTGCTCAGCCACCACGATGATGGCGAAGACTGCCGAAATCACGACCGGTTTCGAGATCCGCGAGACCGGGGTTCAGACGTAGAAGGCAGTACCCGTCATCACCTTCGAGGCGATCCGCATTGCCGCCTTCACGGGCGGCGGCAATTGCGCCGCGCCGAGGCTGCGACCGAGCGAACCATGGCGGTTTTCATCCTCCCGCATCTGCTCGATAATCGCGCGGCTGCGCGCATCGTCCGCTGGCAAGCGCTCGAGATGTCCCTCGAGGTGACGCTCGACCTGCGCTTCGGTTTCCGTGAGGAAACCCATGCTCCAGCGGTCGCCCGCGATGCCCGATAGAAGTCCCAGGCCGAAGGATCCCGCGTACCAGAGCGGGTCCAGCACGCTGGTGCGCGCTCCCAGTTGGTCGAGGCGGCCGCGACACCACGAAAGGTGATCACGCTCTTCCGCGGCCGCCTCGAGCAGCGCGGATCGCACCTTCGGCTGCCGTGCGAACATCGCCTGCCCGCTATAGAGGGCCTGCGCGCAGATCTCGCCGGTGTGGTTCACGCGCATCAGGCCCACGGCAAGGGCGCGCTCTCCGCCTTCGGGGTGCGGGCGCGCGGGCGAGGCACGCGCCGGCGTGACCGCGCCGGAAAGCGTGCGCAACGCCTCGTCGGCGGCGATGAGCAGGAGGTCGAGCGGCGAATGGCGAGTGGATGTCATGAAAGAAAAAGGGCGCGGCTTGCGCCGCGCCCTTCATTCTGCCTCTGAATCGCGTTGTTCTGCGATTTAGAACACGTGGCGGATGCCGAGCGAAACGCCCTGCGGATCCTGGCCGGCTGCGATCGCGAGACGGTTCGCGCCGAAGTTGCAGGAAGCGGCATCGTTGTTGTCGACCTTGGTGTACTGCGCCAGGAAGAACGTGCGACGCGTGAAGTTGTACTGGTAGCCAACCGAGTTCGAATCGCAATCCGGCTGTGCAGTGCCCGGAACGCTTAAAGCACCATCCTTCGAATTCATGAACTGATAGATCAGCTGGTTGTTGCCAAACGTGAAGGTGACGTTGCCCATCACGTTTTTCTGCTTGGTGCGGTTGGTCTTCTTGATTTCCTGGTACTGGCCACCGAGCTTGACCGGACCGATGACAAACGAGCCGCCGCCAGCCGTGCCCTTATCTTCGAGGCCCGACGTGGGGGTGCTACCCAGCTGGTCCTTGTGCTCCTCGTACGTCAGGAATGCGTAAGCCGGGCCGCCCGTGTACGTGAGGCTGGCTGCCTGCTCATACGGGTTCAGCGAGGCGGTCTTGCCCTCGTTGGCGGTACGCGCCAAGCGCACGGCGAAGCCGGCGATGGTGGGCGACCAGTACTGCACGACGTTCGCCAGACGACGGTCGAAGTTGCCACCGTCGCTCAGCGTGCCGGTGATGCCGCTGATCGTCAGGTCACCGAACGGATCCACGGCGATGGACGCCGACTTGAACGGGGAGTCCCAACGGCCCATGAGGATGCTGCCGAAGCCGCCCTGCAGGCCAATGCCGCTGTTACGCGCAGCAAACGTGGTGTTGTTCTGGTCGGGACGGAAAGCCGTCTCGAGTTGGAAGAAGGCCTTGAGGCCGCCACCGAGATCTTCCGTGCCGCGGATACCGAACAGCGACGACTGGTCTTCGACGCGCGTGCGACGAGCGACCGGGGTTGCGCCGCCCTTGCCCTCGACGGACTCGAGCGTCACGTAGACGCGGCCGTAGAGGGTGACCGGGTTCGCGGTCTGTGCCATGGCGGTGGGCGCCACGCATGCGCCAGCAACAGCCAGGGCAATCAGTTTCTTGTTCATCAGAATCTCCTTTGTTGAAGTGAGGCCGTAATTACTTTTGAGCGAATTTCTTTGGAGGGAACCTCGCGGGGATATTTTTCAGCCCCGATTCTCGGTACTTCTCCCGAATTCTGTTCGAGAAGCCACTCGCATGATGCCAAAGGCGAACCTGTTCCTCAAGGCTTTTTTGGCCAATCGCGCAACAAACCAAGCCTGTTGTTGCGCTTCCGCCACAGTCCGTCAGTAGTCCGAAAACACCCTCGCCAGCTCCGCTCCCGGGTCTTCCGCGGACATGAAGGCGCCCCCCACCAAGTAGGCGCTTACATTGGCCGATTTCATGCGCGCCACATCTGCGGGCGATCCGATGCCGCTTTCAGTGACCAGCAGCTTTCCGGGCGGGATCCGATCAAGCAGGCCAAGCGTCGTTTCGAGTCGTGTTTCGAACGTCCGGAGATCGCGATTATTGATTCCAATCAATGGGCTAGTGAAGCCCAGCGCGCGTTCCAGCTGTTCGCCGTCATGGCACTCCACGAGCACATCCATGCCCGTTTGCAGGGCGAGTGCCTCCAACTCCCGGAGCTGGGAATCGGGGGCGGCGTCGATGATCAGGAGGATGCAGTCGGCACCCCAGGATCGGGCTTCATGGACCTGGTAGGGATCGATCATGAAGTCCTTGCGCAGCACCGGCAGCGAACAGGCGGCGCGGGCGGCGCCGAGGTCCTCCGGCGATCCCCCGAAATATTCCCGGTCGGTCAGCACCGAAAGGCACGAAGCGCCGTTTTTTTCGTATGAAGCGGCAATCCGGGCGGGGTCGAAGTCAGCCCTGATGAGTCCCATGCTCGGGCTGGCACGCTTGATCTCGGCGATCACGCCGGGGCGCCCGTGAGCGATGCTTGCGCGCAGCGAACGCTCGAAACCGCGGGGCGCCGGCGCCGCCGCGGCCCTGTCTTCCACCACTGCCTGCGGGAGAGTCGCGCGCCGTTCATCCACCTCCCGGCGCTTGGTCTCGAGAATTCGCCGCAGGACGTCGGACATCAGGGGGATTTCGCGAACGCGCGCGTGAATGTGACCAACTGGTCGAGCTTGGCTCGCGCCGCGCCGCTTTCGATCGCATCGCGAGCCATGGCCACGCCATCCCACATGCTGCCGGCGACGCCGGAAACGTATAGCGCGGCCGCGGCATTCAGGATCACCACGTCACGCGACGGCCCGACTTCGTTCGCGAGCACCGCTTCAACGCGGGCACGCGAGTCCGCGGCATCCTTGACCTGGATCGATTCGATCGGCGCCACGTCGAGGCCGAACTGCTTCGGCTCGATCGTGTATTCGGTGATGAAGTCGTGCTTGAGCTCCGCGACATGCGTGGGCCCGGTGATCGTGATCTCGTCGAGGCCTTCGTGGCCATGCACCGTGAGCACGTGGCGGCTGCCCAGCACCTTCAGCACGCGCGCCTGGATGCCGACCAGATCCTCGTGGAACACACCCATCACCTGGTTGGGCGCGCCGGCGGGATTGGTGAGCGGACCGAGGATGTTGAGGATGGTGCGCATGCCGAGCTCCTTGCGCACGGGCGCGGCGTGTTTCATCGCGGGATGGTGGCTGGGCGCGAACATGAAGCCGACTCCAACCTCGCGTATCGATTGCGCCACCTGCTCCGGAGTCAGCATCAGGTTGACCCCGAGCGCCTCGAGCACGTCCGCGCTGCCGGACTGCGAGGAGACGGAGCGCCCTCCATGCTTCGCCACGCGCGCGCCCGCCGCGGCGGAGACAAAGGCGGCGGTGGTGGAAATGTTGAACGTGTGCGACTTGTCGCCGCCGGTGCCGCAGGTGTCCACGAGGTGATCAACCGCGCCGATATCGACCTTGGTCGAGAACTCGCGCATGACGGAAGCCGCGGCGGCGATCTCCGAGACCGATTCGGTCTTCACGTGCAAGCCCATCAGGATCGCAGCGAGCTGCACCGGCGGGACCTTGCCCTCCATCACCTGGCGCATGAGATCGACCATCTCGTCGTAGAAGATCTCGCGCTTGTCGCAGAGCCGATTGATCGCTTCGAGGGGAGTGAACATCGTCTTCTTCCTTAGCGGGATACGAAGTTGCGCAGCAGCGCGTGGCCGTGCTCGGTGAGTATCGATTCGGGATGGAACTGCACGCCTTCGACCGGAAGCGTCTTGTGGCGCACACCCATGATCTCGCCGTCCTCGGTCCAGGCGGTGATCTCGAGATCGGCGGGACATGTGGCGCGCTCGATCGCGAGCGAGTGATAGCGCGTGGCGTCGTACGGCGTCGGCAGGCCTGCGAAGACACCCTTGCCTTCGTGGTGGATCTTCGACACCTTGCCGTGCATCAGCGTCTTCGCGTGCACCACCTTGCCGCCGAATGCCTGGCCGATGGCCTGGTGCCCGAGGCACACGCCGAGGATCGGAACGCGTCCTGCCAGCCGCTTGATCAGCTCGAGCGAAACGCCGGCCTCGTTGGGGCTGCAGGGCCCCGGCGAGATCACGATGCGCTCGGCGCCGAGGCGCTCGATCGCATCGACACTCATTTCGTCGTTGCGCACCACTTTCACTTCCTCGCCCAGTTCGCCGAAATATTGCACGAGGTTGTAGGTGAACGAGTCGTAGTTGTCGATCATCAGCAGCATGGCGTCACCTGCTTAGCGAGTACGATGGAACCCCCCATCCGCGCAAGGCCCGAGCTCCCATGCTGGCAGAACCCCTGAAGCCCAAGGTCATCGAGCTTGCCGCGGAAATCTTCGCGCGCCTCGCCTGCGTCGCCACCACGATCAGCGAGAAGGAAGCCACCCTCAAGGCGGACCCTGCCGCGCTGGCCAAGCTCAGCTTCTCCCTTGCCGCCGTGTTCCAGAAGGTCGAGGACGATATCAATGCCGAAGCGTTGCCGAAGAACGTCGGCTTCAAGGTGCAGGACTCGGACATCGCCGGCTGGATGAAGTGAAGGCGCTTCGCGGCTAGCGGGCTGGCTCATGCAAGTGGGGCGTCCAGCCCTGCATGAACCTGCTCCGCGGCCGCAAGCACGGCGCGCGCCTTGTTCTGCGTCTCGCGCCACTCCGCTTCCGGGATCGAATCGGCCACGATGCCCGCAGCTGCCTGCACATAGAGCTTGCCGTCCTTCACCACGCCGGTGCGGATGGCGATCGCCAGGTCGAGGTTGCCGTTGAATCCCATGTAGCCCGCGGCGCCCGCGTAGACTCCGCGGCATTCCGGTTCGAGTTCATCGATCACTTCCATCGAGCGCACTTTTGGAGCGCCGGTCACGGTGCCGGCAGGAAACGTTGCGCGCAGCAACTGCATCGGCGTGAGAGCGGAGTCCACCTCACCTTCCACGTTTGACACCATGTGCATCACGTGCGAGTAGCGCTCGACCACCATGGTCTCGGTAACCTTCACGCTGCCGGTCTTGGCGATGCGGCCCACGTCGTTGCGGCCAAGGTCGATCAGCATGAGGTGTTCCGCGCGCTCCTTCGGATCGGCGACCAGTTCCTTTTCCATCGCCAGGTCCTTCTCCGGCGTCGAGCCGCGCTTGCGCGTGCCGGCGATCGGCCGCAGCGTCACCTTGTCGGCCTCGCGTCGCACCAGGATCTCGGGTGAGGCGCCCACCAGCTGGCAGTCGCCGAAATCGAAATAGAACATGTACGGCGACGGGTTGATCGACCGCAGCGAGCGGTAAAGGTTGACTGGCGAATACGGAAACGGCTGCGCGATACGCTGCGAGATCTGCACCTGCATCATGTCGCCGTCGGTGATCAGCTGCTTGCACTTCGCCACCGCCTCGTAGAACGCCTGTTCGGTGATGTTCGATCGCGGCGCCTCGAGCGAAGGCTGCGGCACATGCGGCGGCAATTGCGCCGGCGTTCGCAGCTGGACGCGCAACGCATGCAAGCGCGCCATGCCGGCAGCGTACGCGCCCGGTTGCGTGGGATCGGCGTAGACGATGAGGTGCAGCTTGCCGGAGAGGTTGTCGACCACGGCGAGCTCCTGCGAAAGCAGCAGCCGCACTTCCGGCAGGCCGAGCGGATCGGGTTTCGATTTCGCCTTCAGGCGCGGCTCGATGTAGCGCACGGTGTCGTAGCCGAAGTAACCCGCGAGCCCGCCTGCGAAACGCAGCTTCGGCCCGATCGGCGCGGCGCGGAAGGCCTTCATGTACGTGTCGATGTATTCGAGCGGATCGTCCACCTCGACGCTTTCCACGACGGCGCCACCAACGGTGCGCGTGACCCTGCGTCCGGTGACCTCGATGCGCTCGCGCGCGGGCAGTCCCACGATCGAATAACGCCCGAAGCGCTCGCCGCCGATCACCGATTCCAGCAGGTAGGAGCCGGGAGCGTTGGCGAGCTTGAGGTAGATGGAAAGCGGCGTGTCGAGATCGGCGTGCGTCTCGAGCTGCAGCGGTATCCGGTTGTATCCGACGCGGGCCAGCGCCAGGAATTCGTTTTCAGTCATGAGTCACCACACGGTTCATTTGCGACGGGATGGACCAACACGGGCGCGCTAGCGCCAGCTATGCCATCGCCAATCGAAACGGTTTCCGCGCAGTGCCATGGTGTGGACGAAGAGTGTGTGAGTCAGGAAGGCGGGGCCATTGTAGCCCGCTTCAGTGCCTCGCGCATGCGGGCAACGGCGGCCTTGCGGTCCTTGTCGCCGAAGATCGCGGAGCCCGCGACAAAGGTATCGGCTCCGGCGCGCGCGATCTCCTCGATGTTGTCCGCCTTCACTCCGCCGTCGACCTCGAGCCAGATGTCGCGCCCGCTCGCGTCGATGCGCCGGCGCGCTTCAGCGATCTTCCCGAGCGCCGAGGCAATGAACGACTGCCCGCCAAAACCCGGGTTCACCGACATGATCAGCACCAGGTCGACCTTGTCCATGACATGGTCGAGGTAGTTGAGCGGCGTCGCGGGATTGAAGACGAGGCCGGCCTTGCATCCCTGCTCGCGGATGAGGCACAGCGTGCGGTCGATGTGCTCGCTTGCCTCGGGGTGGAAGCTGATGATGCCGGCGCCGGCCCGGGCGAAATCCGGAATGATCCTGTCGACCGGCTTGACCATCAGGTGCACGTCGATCGGCACGCTGCTGTAGGGCTTGATCGCCTCGCACACGAGCGGCCCGACGGTGAGGTTGGGAACGTAATGGTTGTCCATCACGTCGAAATGGATCAGGTCGGCGCCGGCCGCGATCACGTCGCGGACTTCATCGCCGAGGCGCGCGAAATCAGCGGAAAGCAGGCTCGGGGCGAGACGGAAATCGGGGCGTTTCATGGCATCGGAATTCTACTTGGAATCGTGCGCGTGCGTCCCGGGAGAGCGTTGATTCTCTGCTAACATCGTTCGGATGCCGGAAGCCAAGAAATACAGTGTTGCGGTCACTGCCCACTCGACCTATCTCCCCGACCAGTCAGACGAGGAAGAAGATCGATACGTGTTTGCGTACACCATCCGCATCACCAACAACGGCAGCATCACCGCGCAGCTCGTGAGCCGCCACTGGATCATCACCGACGCGGACAGCCAGGTGCAGGAAGTGCGCGGCATGGGTGTGGTCGGCGAGCAACCGGTGCTCAAGCCGGGCGACACCTTCGAATACTCCAGCGGTTCGTCGATACCGACAGCGGTGGGCACCATGCGCGGGACCTACCAGCTGGTTGCGGAGGACGGCACGCGATTCGAGGCGAACATCCCGGAGTTCACGCTCAGCGTGCCACGCGTCCTGCATTGAGAGCGAGCGGGCCTTACTCCCTCGGCTCTTCGTCGCGCTTCTTTTTCCCAGGCATGGTCCACCACACGATCCCCACCGCGATCGCGAGCGCCACGAAAATTTCCAGGAAAACCCAAGCCATGCGCCCATTATCGTCGATAGCGAGCGCCGGTTGCGCACTGCTCGCGATCGTAGCTTCGGGTTGCGCATCCACGCCCGAGCCCGCACCCGCGACCGCGCCGCCGGTCGCCGCCGCCAACCCGGTCATGATCTGTCCGCCGGTCGTGGAAAAGATCTGCCCCGCGCCCACCACGCCGGCCCTGCCGCCGCCGACGCCGCCGGTCGAATATCGCGGCAAGCTGCAAGCGGGTTCGTGGATCGATCTGCCGGACTGGCGACGTGAACCCCTGCGCCCCGCGCTCGATGCGTTCGTGCGTAGCTGCAGCGTGCTCGAGAGACAGGAGGCGTGGAAAGGCGTCTGCGCCGGAGCGCAAACGATCCCGCCGAGCGCGCCGGAATCCGATATCGCCGCGTTCTTCGAGCTCAACTTCGATCCGTACCAGGTCATCAATCCGGACGACTCGACCACCGGCATGGTCACCGGCTACTACGAGCCGCTGCTGCGTGGCAGCCGCGTGCGCACCGCGCGCTACAAGTACCCGCTTTACGCCCCACCCAGGGACATGGTCACCATCGACCTCACCTCGCTGCACCCGGACCTGAAGGGCAAGCGCCTGCGCGGCCGCCTCGAAGGCAATCGCGTCGTGCCCTATCTGTCGCGCGGCGACATCGAAAGCGATCCCGCGCCGCTGAAGGGGCAGGAGTTGGCATGGGTGGACGACGCCATCGACTCCTTCTTCCTGCACATCCAGGGTTCCGGGCAAGTGGCGTTCGAGAATGGCGAGCGCATGCGCGTCGGCTACGCGGACCAGAACGGCCACCCCTTCAAGTCGCTCGGCGGCCTGCTGATCCGCCGCGGCGAGATCCCGCCGGAGCGCGCGTCGATGCAGGGCATCAAGGACTGGGCGAGGCGCAATCCGAGGAAGGTGCAGAAATTCATGAACGAGAACCCGAGCTACGTGTTCTTCCGCGAGCTCCCGCGCGAGCTGCCCGGCCCCATCGGTTCGCTCGGCGTGCCGCTCACTCCCGAGCGCTCACTCGCCGTGGACACGCGCGTGATTCCGCTGGGCGTGCCGGTTTTCCTCGCAACCACCTGGCCCAATACGGCCACGCCCCTGAACCGGCTGATGGTGGCGCAGGACACTGGCGGCGCCATCGCGGGCGCCGTGCGCGCCGACTTCTTCTGGGGCTTCGGCGATCCCGCCGGCAGCCAGGCCGGAAAGATGCGCCAGGGTGGACGCATGTGGGTCCTGCTTCCCAGGGGCTACACGCCGCCCGCTGCGCAAGCTTCGCAGGTGACCCCGCCATGACCTTCGCCTATTGGTGCGTTCTCGCAGCCGCGATGCTGCCCTACGTGACCGTCGGTTTCGCCAAGAAAACCGGTGAGCGCTACAACAACCGCGCGCCGCGTGACTGGGAACAGAAGCTCGAGGGCCGCGCACGCCGCGCGGTATTCGCCCACCAGAACCACTTCGAGGCATTCCCCGCATTTGCGGCCGCGGTGATCATCGCGCACCTCGCCGGCGCGCCGCAGCTGACGGTGGATATCATCGCGGGGATCTTCATCGCCGCGCGCGTGGCCTACACGTTCGCGTACATCGCGGACGCCCACCTGCTGCGCTCGACCCTCTGGTTCGTGGGATTCGCCTGCATCATCGCGCTATTCGCCGCAGGAGCGGCAGCGCGCTGAGCCGCTACTTCGAGGTAGAGACCTTCGCGGCCTTCGAAGCCATGAGTTTCTTCTCGAAGTCGGCGATCGCCATCACGCCCGGCACACGGTCGCCATCCTCGAAGAAGATGGTGGGCGTGCCGGTGATGCGCTTGGACTGCCCGTACGCGAGGTTCTTCTCGATCGGCGCGGCGGAACACGAGCCGTCCGCGACCACGATGTCGCGCACCATCGTGTCCATCCAGGCCTTGCCGCGATCCGGCGCGCACCAGACCGCCTTCGACTTGGCCATCGAGCCTTCGGAGAGAATCGGGTAAAGGAAGACATACACGGTGATGTCGGTGACACCGGCCAGGTCGCGCTCGAATTTCTTGCAGTAACCGCAGTTCGGATCCTCGAAGATCGCAACCTTGCGCGAACCGTTGCCGCGAACAATCTTGATCGCGGAGTCCAGCGGCAGCTCCGCGAAGTTGACGCGGTTGATCTGGCGCATGCGCAGCTCGGTGATGTTCTCCTTGGTCGCCAGGTTCACGATGTGGCCCAGCACCAGGAATGAAGCCTTCTCGTCGGTGTAGAAGATTTCCCCGCCAACAACCACCTCGTACAGACCACCGAAGGGAATCTTGCGCGCGGAATCCACGCTGATTTCCGGAATGCGCTTCTTCAGTTCCACCTTGATGGCCTCGGTCGCATCCTGCGCCGCTGCGGGCAAAGCAAAACCGAACGCGAGCGCGGCGGTGGTGAGGAGGGTAGCGATCTTCATGGCGGGTTCGACAGTGGAAAGCGGAAAAGATTGCATTATCGCATTGCGCGGCCGGCCAGCGCCTCCTTGAGCAGCGACTGGCCGTCTACCAGCCGCAGGCCTGCGTCACGCAGCCACGAGGCGCGTTTCCCCTCTGCGGAGAACAGCTTGTCGAGTGAATCGGTGACGAACTGCATCGCCGTCACGTCCTCGCGGCGGTTACGGGCGTAACGGCGCAGCACGCGCATGTCGCCTACGCGCTCGACTTGCGAGCGCCCCGCCAGCTCCTCGCCCAGCACGCGGGCGTCCTGGAACCCGAGGTTCACCCCCTGGCCGGCGAGCGGATGGACGCCATGTGCCGCATCACCAATCAGCGCCACGCCCGGGGAAACGATGCGCTCCAGGCGAATCATCCGCAGCGGAAAACGCGCGACCGGCGAGATCAGCCGCAGGTCGCCGAGCATCGAAGCGCCCGCGTCACGCACGCGCCGCTCGAGGGCTCGGGCGTCGAGCGCGGCCAGGGCGTCCGCTTCGGCGGCGGGCGCCGACCATACGATCGAGATGCGCTTGGCCGGCAGCGGCAGCCAGGCGAGCACGCCGTCGGGCCTGAACCATTGCCTTGCGCAATCCCCGTGGTCCTTTTCGGTTTCGAAGTTGGCGACGATTGCATCCTCGCCATAGGATTTTTCCTCGGCCTCCAGGCCCAGCAGCTTGCGCACGCGGGAATCGGGGCCATCGGCGCCCACCAGCAAGTCGCCCTCGATGCGCTCCCCGCCCCGGAGGATCACCGTGGCACCTGCAGCGCTGGCCTCGAACGACGAAGCGCGGCTTTCATGGCGCCGCGACAGCTGCGGATTCGTGGCGGCCTGCTCCTCCAGCGCATTACCGAGGCGGCCCGCCTCGACGATCCATGCAAGCGCGCCTCCGGCGCGCCCGTTGAAGGACAGTTTCGCGCCTTCCCCACCGAAGACTTCCATCCTCCGTACCGTGCCGATGCGGCGCGCATCGAGCAGGTCCCATGCGCCGATCTCGCGCAGGAAGGCGCGCGTGCCCGAGCTCAACGCGAAGATGCGCAGGTCGAAATCCTCTCCAGGGGCGGGCCTGGCGGGCGCTGCATCGAGCAAAGTCACGTCGAAGTCGCGGCACGCGCACGCCAGCGCGAGGCCAACAGGGCCTGCTCCGGAAATCAGGATTCGGGGGCGGTTCATGAGGTGGGCGATCCGTGGATCATGCGCTGGGCCAGCAGGCGGCGCGCGGGCGGAAAGAGGTCGAGCGCCGCGAGGGCGAGGCCGCGCCCCCACGTCGGGATGCGTCGGCCATCGCTGAAGAGCGAAACCAGCAGGTCCGTGAACACCACGCCGCGGGACGAATCGCGATGGCGCGCGTCGCGATATGCCGCCAGCATCGCCGCGCCGCCCAGTTGGTCACGGGGTGTCGACGCGATCGATGCCGCAAGCACCGCCGCATCCCGCAGTCCGAGGTTGAGGCCCTGGCCTGCGATCGGGTGCAGCGCCTGCGCGGCGTTGCCGATGATCGCGGTACGCAATGCCACCGGTGTGTTCACCGCTCGCAGCTTCAGCGGAAACGAGGCGCGCGTCTCGATCGAGAGGAAACGTCCCGCGCGATCACCAAAACGGGCCTGGAGTTGCGTGAGGAATTCCTCCGGCGTCATCGACACCAGCCCCGCCGCCTCCGCAGGCGTGGCGGTCCACACCAGCGCGTAGCGTTCTCCAACGGGCAGCAGTGCCATCGGCCCGCGCGGCGTGAAGCGCTCATAGGCACGGCCTGCATGGGGCTTGTCGGTGCGCACGGAGCCCACGACCGCATGCTGGCCGTAGTCTTTCTCCTGGAACGCGATGCCGGGCAGCTTGCCGGCATTCGCGCCGCCATCGGCCAGCACCAGCATTCGCGCATGCGCTTCGGCGCCGTTCGCGAAACGCAGCGTGGCACCTTCACTGGCGAGCGAAATCTTCTCGCAGGCGTGGCCGTAGTGGACGGGAATCCCCAGCGCGCCGAGCCGTTTCGCGAGCGACGCCTCGAGCTTGCCGAACGCCACGGTGTATCCGAGGGCGGGCAGTCCCTGCTCGCTTGCCTCGATCACGGTACGCCCCGGCCCCCCACGCTGCGAGACATGGATCGATGCAATCGGGGTAGCGTCGGCCGCGGGCCAGGCGCCCGCTTCCTCGAGGCATTCACGGCTTGCGTGCGAAAGAGCCAGCGTGCGGCCGTCAAAGGAAACGCCGGGCCGCGCCTCGAAAAGCTCGACCTGCAGGCCTTCGCGTGCGGCGAGTGCCGCCAGCGTGGCGCCGACGGGCCCCGCGCCGACTATGGCGACGTCGATCGAGGACATCAGCGGCCCAGGACCGCGTCTTCGACGTCCTTCACCTTCTTCGGGCAGTCGGCCGTCAGTACCTCGCGGCCCCGGGCGGTCACCAGCACGTCGTCCTCGATGCGGATGCCGATGTTCCAGAACGCCTTCGGCACGTTGTCCGCGGGCCGGATGTATGTGCCCGGCTCTACCGTCAGCACCATGCCGGCTTTGAGCTTGCGCCACTTGCCCTTGCGCATGTAGTCGCCGGCGTCGTGCACGTCGAGTCCCAGCCAGTGGCCGGTTCGATGCATGTAGAACTGCTTGTACGAGCCGTCCTCGAGCACCTGGTCGACGCTTCCCTTGCAAAGCTTGAAGTCGATGTAGCCCTGCACCAGCACGCGCGTGGCGGCATCGTGGTAATCGTTGAAGTCGGCGCCCGGCCTGACCGCCTTGATCGCGGCTTCCTGCGAAGCCAGCACCAGCTCGTACACATCGCGCTGCACGGCGGAGAACTTCGAGGCGATCGGGAACGTGCGCGTGATGTCGGAGGCGTAGCTGTCGAGCTCGCAGCCCGCATCGATCAGCATCAGGTCACCCTTGCGAACCTCGGCGGAATTGTCGCGGTAGTGCAGCACGCAGGCATTCGCGCCGGACGCGACGATCGAACCGTAGGCCGCGGAGCGCGCGCCGTTGCGCAGGAACTCGTGCATAAGCTCGGCCTCGACCTGGTACTCGCGCATGCCGGGCGACGCCATCCTCATCGCGCGCGCATGCGCCGCCGAAGAGATTTCGCCGGCGCGCTTCATGATCGCGATCTCGGTCGCGTCCTTGAAGAGGCGCATGTCGTTTACTTCGGCGCGCACGTCGTGGATGCCAACCGGCGCCGTCACGCCGCTGCGCACCCTGGAGCGCACGCTGTTGAGCCAGCCAGCGACACGCTGGTCCCACGCGGCATCGGAACCCACCGGTGTGTGCAACTCGGGCTGGTTGGCGATCAAATCCGGCAGGCGCGTGTCGAGTTCCGCATACGGATGGGCTTCGTCGAAGCCGAACATTTCGCGCGCGGCCACGGGCCCGAAGCGATAGCCGTCCCAGATCTCGCGTTCGAGGTTCTTCTCGCGGCAGAAGAGGATCGAGCGCGGCTTCGATCCGAGGATCATCACCAGCACCGCTTCCGGCTCGCGGAATCCGGTGAGGTAGTAGAAGCCGCTGTCCCACCGGTAGTCGTAGTGGTTGTCGGCGTTGCGATGGCACTCGGGCGCGGTGGGCAGGACGACGATGCCTTCGCCAAGCGACTTGGCCAGGCGCGCGCGGCGCGCCTTGAAGGGCTTAACCTGCAGGGGGTTTTCGAGTTTCATGGCGCAATTTTATCCTTTGGCGGGAGGCGGATGCGCCCGCATGAAGGCGGCCAGTTCCGGCTCACCGTCCTGCACCAGCGCCTCGATCACCCGCGGAATCTCCGCCGGGCGGTTCTGCGAAATCTTGAATTTGCCCTCGAGCCTCTCAACCTCGATCTCGAAACCGACAATCGCCTTGAGCATGCTCGAGACGTAGTCTGCCGGCAGGTCGCCCGCGCGCCACGGCTTCGCTCGCCCGGCTTCGTAAGTGTTCGACAACGTGATCACGAGCTCGTGCAGCTGCGCCTCGTCCATCAGGCGCGCGCGTCCATGGGCATGCACCACCGCGTAATTCCACGTTGGCACGGAAGGATGGTTCTGGTACCAGCCGGGCGAGATGTAGCCATGTGGCCCCTGGAAAATCGCCACCAGGTGGGTGGCGTCCTCGAGGGCTTCCCAATGCTCGTTGGCGCGCGCCAGGTGCGCCAGCAGCCGCAGCTTTCCGTCGCTGCCACGCTCCGCCAGGAACGGCACATGGCTTACATGCAGGCCCCTGGGCCCGGACGTGACCAGCGTGCCGAAAGCGTTCTGCTGCATCAGCGCATAAAGGTGATCCGGATTCTCCGGGCGGAAGTGCGGAGGGACGTAGAGGGTCATGCGAGCCTGCGGTCGAGCGCGGCGAGTTGCGCGGGTGTGCCCACGTTATCCCAGTCGCCGCGGAAATGCTCGCCGGTAACACGGCCGGCATCCACGAACTGGTATGCCCAGGGAAACAGCTTGAGCCAGGTCCCCGCCTCGATGCGCGCGAAAAGGCCCGGGTGGACGACGGCGATGTTGCCGTAGGTGAGCTTCGGCCCCGACTGCGTGATGAAGCCATCGGCGAGGCCCATGTCCCCGCCGGAATGCCACGGCGGGTTGTCGACCAGCACGAAATGGGCGACCTGCCGCTCTGGTTGGCGTTGGATGGCTTCGACGCGCGCCAGCAGCTTCGCATAGTCGTACGCGGTGTGGATATCGCCACTCACTACCACGAAGGGATCGTCGCCGAGCAACGGCAGCGCCTGCGCGACGCCGCCCGCGGTTTCGAGGGCCGTCGGCTCGTGGGAATACCGGAGGCGCACGTCGTAGCGCCGCCCGTCACCGAGCGCCTCCTCGATGCGCTCGCCCATGAACGAGTGGTTGATCACGAGATCGCGGAATCCGGCCTTCGCAAGCGCCTCGATCTGCCACTCGATCAACATGCGGCGCCCGGCGCACAGCAGCGGCTTGGGCAGGGTATCCGTGAGCGGCCGCATGCGCTCCCCACGCCCGGCCGCGAGTATCAGCGCGCGAGGCATCAGAACGTGTAGCCCGCCTGCGGCTTGATGCCCTCGAGCTGGTCGAGCAGGCGCCCGAGCGGGGCAAGCGCGCTGTAGCGGCCCACGGCATGGCGGACGTATCCGATGAAACGCGGGGTATCGGCGAGATAGGCGGCCTTGCCGTCGCGATAGTTGAGGCGCGCGAAGATGCCGAGGATCTTCAGGTGCCGCTGCAACCCCATCCACTCCACGTCGTGCCAGAAGTCGGCGAAGTCCGCGGGAACGGGCAGTGACGCCTTGCGCGCCTTCTCCCAATAGCGAATGGTGCCGTCGAGCACGCGTTCCTCGTCCCAGCTGATGAAGGCATCGCGATAGAGCGACGCGATGTCGTAGCTCATCGGCCCGTGAACCGCGTCCTGGAAATCGAGGATGCCGGGATTTTCATCGCAGACCATGAGGTTGCGCGGCATGAAATCCCGGTGCACGAAGACGCGCGCCTGCGCGAGGTTGCGCTCGAGGATCGCCTTGAAGACGCCCTCGAGCGATTGTGATTGGGTGGCGTCGAGCGTCACTCCCAGGTGGCGCGCGACGTACCAGTCGGGAAACAGCGACATCTCGCGGCGCAGCAGCGCCTCGTCGTACTCCGGCAATTCGCCCACGCGGCTGGCCTGCTGCCATCGCACCAGCGCCGCCGCCGCGTCATCGAACAGGCGATCGACCTCGCGGCCTTCGCGCAGCATCGACATGTACGGGGTCGACCCCAGGTCGGTCACCAGGAGGAAGCCCTGCGAGAGATCCTGCGCGAGGATGTGCGGTGCGTTCAGGCCCGCTGCCTGCAGCAATTGCGCGACGTGCACGAAGGCGCGCGAATCCTCGCGCCCGGGCGGCGCATCCATCGCGATGACCGTGGCGCAGCCTTCGGGAAAGACGCGAAAATAGCGGCGGAAGCTCGCATCCGCGGAGGCGGGCTCGAGCCGGAAAGGCTGGCCGGGAAGCGCCGTGCGCAGCCACGCGCCGAGGGCGCTCAGACGATCATCCATGGGGTAAAGCGGGCGGGGGTTTTGCGTGTATCCTTCGCAGTTCATTCTAGCACCCGCCACACACTCGCCTTGACGCCCAGACGCATTCGGTCGGCCACGATCGCCCTCCTGTGCGCGCTGGCACCGGGCCTCGTGGCATCCCAGGTTTCCGACGATGTCCGGCTGAAGCTCGAGAAGCAGCTTCGGCTCGCGCCTTCGCGCCCGGAGCGTGACAGCGCCAAGTTCCTCGAAGCCGATCGCATCGTCGGCCAGCAGGACCGTAGCGTGGTCGCCAGCGGCAACGTGACCCTGCGCCAGCGCGGCGCCACCATCCGCGCGGACCGTATCGAATATTCCACCGAAGACCAGGTCGCCGTCGCCACCGGCGCGGTCAAGCTCGAACGCTTCGGCGACACCGCCGCCGGCCCGCGCCTCAGGTACAACCTCGCGCAAGACACCGGCGAGATGGACACTCCCCGGTTCGAATTCCCGAAGAACGCGGAGCGCCGCGTCTCCTCGCGCGGCAACGCCAGCAAGGCGCTGCTGGAACCGGACAACAAGAGCCGGCTGCTGGATGCGGAATACACCTCCTGCCCGGTGCCGCGCGACGACTGGTTCCTGCGCGTGAAGGAGTTGCACATCGACAGCGCCAGCAACGTGGGCCAGGCGTACAGCTCGACCGTGTATTTCCTCGGCGTACCGATCCTCTACTCGCCCTACATCTCGTTTCCGCTCGACAACAAGCGCAAGAGCGGCTTCCTCGCGCCCACCTTCGGCACCTCCGGCAAAAGCGGCTTCGAGATGTCGCTGCCGTACTACTGGAACATCGCGGAGAATCGCGACGCCACGATCACGCCCAAGGTCTTCACCAAGCGTGGCCTGCAGATCGGCGGCGAGTTGCGCTACCTCGAGCGCGACTTCTACGGCACGCTCTCGGGTGAATACCTCCCCAACGACCGCATCTCGCAGGCGGATCGCTACTTCGCCGGCATCACGCACGCGCACAACTTCGGCCGAGGCTGGCATGCCACGCTCAACGCGCAGATGGTCTCGGACAACAACTATTTCCGCGACCTCTCGACGCGCATCGAGGCCACGTCGCAGACCAGCCTGCCGCGCGACGCAACGGTGTTCTACGAGGACGACGTGTGGGCGCTTTCGGCGCGCGCCGTGAGCTACCAGACCCTGCAGGACCCGCTCGGCCCGGCGGTGCCGATTCCGTACCGGATCCTGCCGCGCCTGCTCGCCTCGGGCGCGAGGCAGAACGTCAACGGCTTCGACTGGCAGGCGTACGGCGAGATCGCGAACTTCACCCACCCCACGCTCGTGAGCGGCCAGCGCGCGATCATCTATCCGACGCTTTCGTACCCGATGCGCGAGCCCTGGGGATACGTAACGCCAAAATTCGGCTACCACCTCACGCGCTACAACGTGGGGGACAATTCCAACGGGCTCGAGGACGCGTCGCGCTCGCTGCCCATCTCCAGCATCGACGCCGGCCTGTTCTTCGATCGCGAGACGCGCTGGGGCAATCGCGCGTTCCAGCAGACCCTCGAGCCACGGCTCTTCTACCTCAACGTCCCCTACCGCGACCAGGGCAAGCTGCCGAACTTCACCACCGCCGAACGCGACTTCAACTTCGCGCAGATCTTCACCGAGAACCGCTTCGTCGGCGGCGATCGCGTGGGCGACGCCAACCAGCTCACCATCGCGATGACCTCGAGGCTGATCGAATCGGAGACGGGGCTGGAGCGCTTCCGTGTCGCCCTCGGGCAGGTGTACTACTTCCAACCGCCGCGCGTGACGCTGGGCGAGGCGGCGACGGACAACAAGTATTCGGACCTGGTGGCGCTCGCCTCGGGCCAGATGTCGCCGTCGGTCTCCGTGGACCTGGGCGTGCAGTACACGCCTTCGCTCTCGCGCTCGCAGAAGATCACCGTCGCCACCCGCTATGCGCCCGAGCCCGGCAAGGTCATCAACGCCGCCTATCGCTACGCCCGCGGCGCCATCGACAGCTCCGATCCAGCTCGCAGCGCAATCGAGCAGGTCGACCTCTCCGCGCAGTGGCCGATCACCCGCAATATCTCCGGCCTGGCGCGTTATAACTGGAGCATCCAGGACCGCAAGCTCATCGAGGGACTGGCGGGCTTCGAGTACAATGCGGGGTGCTGGCAAGTACGCGCCGTTGCGCATCGATTCATCACCGCGACGCAGCAGTATTCGACGTCCTTCCAGATCCAGCTCGAGCTGTCCGGGCTCTCCCGGATCGGCATCAACCCACTGGAAACCATCCGGCAGAACATCTCCGGTTACCGCCGCTCCGACGAGATCGCACCATGACGCGCGCAACGAACACATCCCGATTCCTCGCAATCCTCGCCACCACCACCTCGTTGCTGGCCGCCGCCCAGTTCGCCTCCCCGCCACCGGCCGCCCCGGGCGCCAGCGCGGGCCGCCTGGAAACGCGCCTGTCGACCACGCCGTCGCGCATCATCCCGGTGGACCGCATCGTAGCGGTGGTGAACGACGAGGTCCTCACCTACAACGACCTCAACGAACGCGTGCAGCTCGTGATCCGCCAGATCCAGCGCCAGGGCGGCCAGCTGCCCGCGGCGGACCTGCTGCAGCGCCAGATCCTCGAGCGGATGATCAACGACGTGGTGCAGGCGCAGATGGCGAAGGAGACCGGCATCAAGGTGGACGACCCCACGCTGGACCGCACCATCGACCGGATCTCGCAGGAGAACAACATGAACGCCGCGGACTTCCGCAAGGCGCTCGAGCGTGACGGTATCCGCTACCCGCGCTTCCGCGAGGACATCCGCAACGAAATCCTCCTCTCGCGCCTGCGCGAGAGGGAAGTGGAAAACGCCGTCGTCGTGACCGACGCGGAAGTGGACACCGAAGTCGCGCGCGAAGCCAAGGAGCTCACCGGGGATTCGGAGTACCGCCTCTCGCACGTCCTGGTGCTGGTGCCCGCTCAAGCGACTCCGGAGCAGATCGAGCAGCGCCGCAAGCGCGCGCTGCTGGCGCTCTCGGAGCTGCGCCGCGGCGCCAATTTCGCGCAGGTGGCGGCTACATATTCGGATGCCCCCGACGCCACGCAGGGCGGTAACCTCGGATGGCGCGCCTCCGGCCGCCTGCCCGCGATTTTCCTGGAATCAATCGACAAGCTGCAGCCGGGCGAGGTCAGCGACATCCTGCGCAGCCCCAACGGCTTCCATATCCTCAAGCTGCTGGAGAAGCGCGGCAAGGCCGCGGCCGGCGGCGTGCAGCAGACGCACGCTCGCCACATCCTGCTGCGCGCGCGCGATGGCCTCACCGAAGCGGAGGCGCGCGACCGCCTGGCCAAGCTGCGCGAGCGCATCGTCGCCGGGGCGGATTTCGCGGAGCTCGCGAAGACGCAGTCCGAAGACGCCAGCGCCAGCAAGGGCGGCGACCTCGGCTGGGTCGCTCCGGGGGACACCGTGCCGGAATTCGAGCGCGTGATGAACGCCTTGCGAGACAACGAAGTGAGCCAACCGGTGCAGACGCCATTCGGCTGGCACCTGGTGCAGGTGCTGGAGCGCCGTTCGGAAGAGCTCTCCGCCGACCGCAAGCGTGCCGCCGCGCGCCAGACCATCCGCGCGCGCAAGGCGGACGAGGCATACCAGGACTGGATGCGCCAGGCTCGCGATCGCGCCTTCGTCGAGAACCGCCTCGACGAGAAGTAGCATCAAAGCCGTCATGGCCACGGGCGCCTCCCTGCCACTGGTAGCGCTGACCGCCGGCGAGCCCGCCGGCATCGGCCCGGATCTCTGCGCCATTCTCGCGGCTGAGTCCTTTCCCGGCCGCATCGTGATCCTCGGTGACGAAGCCGTGATTCGCGAACGCGCACAACAGCGCGGCCTCTCCTGGAACGTGCCGCGATACGGTGGCCGTGAAAACGCGCCGCCGGTCTCGATACTTTCCATCGCGGCGCCCGCGCCGGTCGAGGCCGGCAAGCTCGATCCCGCCAATGGACGCCACGTCGTGGCACTGCTGGACCGCGCAATCGACGGCTGCGTCGCGCGCGAGTTCGACGCGATGGTGACCGCGCCGGTGCAGAAAAGCACCATCAACGACGCCGGCATCCCCTTCACCGGCCACACCGAATACCTCGCGCAACGCACGCACACTCCGAAGGTGGTGATGCTGCTCGTCGGAGGTGGCCTGCGCGTGGCGCTCGCCACGACGCATCTCGCGCTCGCCGACGTGTCCCGCGCCATTACCCGCGAGAGCCTCACGCAAGTCCTGCGCATCCTCGAGCACGACCTGCGCATGCGCTTCGGTTTCACGCGCCCACGCATCCTCGTGGCGGGGCTCAATCCGCATGCGGGCGAGTCGGGCTACCTGGGCCGTGAGGAGATCGAGGTGATCCAGCCGGTGCTCGCCGCGCTCGCCGCCGAAGGCATGGCGGTCTCCGGACCCTACCCTGCCGACACGCTCTACACGCCGAAGGTGCTGGAAGGCGCCGACGCCACGCTTGCGATGTTCCACGACCAGGGCCTGCCGGTGCTCAAGCACGCGTCCTTCGGCCGCGGCGTCAACGTGACGCTGGGCTTGCCGATCGTGCGCACCTCCGTCGACCACGGCACGGCGCTCGACCGCGCCGGCAAGGGCGAGGTCGATGCCGGCAGCCTGCGCGAGGCCGTCGCCCTCGCCTTCGAACTCGCCACGCGCGCGGGCTGACGCCATGTTGCCGCGGCCCAAGAAACAGTTCGGGCAGCATTTCCTCACCGACCGCCACTACCTCGGTCGCATCGTCTCGGCGATCGACCCGAAGCCTGGCGATTCCATGGTGGAGATCGGGCCCGGCACCGGCCTGCTGACGGCGGAGCTGGTAAAGGTGCTTGAACACCTCGACGTAGTCGAGATCGACCGCAGCCTCGCCGCCGCCCTGCGCGAGAACTTTCCGCCCGGGAAGCTCAGCGTGCATGAGGCTGATGCGCTCGAGTTCGATTTCACGCAGCTTGCGGCGCCGCTGCGCGTGGCGGGCAACCTGCCCTACAACGTCTCCACGCCGATCCTCTTCCGCATGGCCGCGCTCGCGCCGCGCCTGGTGGACTGCACGTTCCTCCTGCAGAAGGAAGTCGTCGAGCGCATGGTGGCAGCACCGGGCACGCCGGAATACGGCCGGCTCTCGGTGATGCTGCAGTACCACTTCGAGATGCACTCGATGCTGCGCGTGCCTCCGGGCGCGTTCACGCCGCCGCCGAAGGTCGAGTCCGCCGTGGTGCGCATGCACCCGCTTGGCCCCGATCGACCATTGGCGCGCGACGAGCAGCGCTTCGCCGCCGTGGTTTCCGCTGCATTTTCACAACGCCGCAAGACACTGCGCAATGCCACGCGAGCGCTGGTCGAACTCGAAGCCTTCGCCGCCACAGGCATCGACCCTGGCCGGCGTGGAGAAACGCTCTCGGTGCGCGAGTTTATTGCGCTGGCTGATTCCATTGCCTGAGCGTCATCGGTACAATTCGGGCTGACAAGGCCTCCACCCCCACGATGAAAACAGGCAAGCCCTTCCCCATCGCCATCAAGGCGGAAAAACCGAAGAACCGCTTCAACTGCCTCAAGTGTCCCGGCTACTGCTGCACCTACAGCGAGATCGAGGTAAAGAAGGCAGACATCGAGCGGCTGGCCAAACACTTCGAGCTCACCTATTCCGCGGCTCGCGAGCGCTTCACCAAGACCAACGCGAAGGGCGTGATGATGATGCGCCACGCCAAGGACACCATCTTCGATTCCATCTGCGCGCAGTTCGACCAGAAGGAGCGCCGCTGCACCGTCTACAAGGCGCGCCCGAGCGTCTGCCGTGCGTATCCGCTCAGCACGCGCTGTGGCTACTACGAGTTCCTCAAGTTCGAGCGTGAGCAGCAGGGCGACGAGAAGCTGGTCGCGCTGACCTGATCCATCCGATCACCGAGCGACAAAAGGCCGTCTCGCGACGGCCTGTTTGTTGGGGATTGCCTGGTTCGTGTCCGCAGGATCGACGCCGCGGAATTCAGGTGCCGCTTCTTCGACACAGAGGACACAGAGGACACAGAGGAGAAGCAGAGGACACGGGATTCGAAAAAATCGACTGCAGTTCGAGTTGTCGCCCACAGCTTCGCGAACACCTCTGTGAACCCTCCGTGTCCTCTGTGTTGAAAATCCGCCGGCCGCGCAGCGCACTGACTGACACAGGAACTAAGGCGCGACCCTCACCTGGTAGGTCACAATGCCCACGCCGTTGGGCAGCAGCGATCCCGCCAGCGTCCAGACCACGGAGCCCACGCCACCGGCCGACGGCGACGAAGTCACCGCGCAACCCGTGAGGTTGGCGGGCGGCACCGGGCAAGCGGCCGACAGGAACGTGGTGAAGGCTGGTGTCGCATCCGTGACCACGATCGAGGAGAGCGAGCCGGAAGCCGCGTTGGTGTAGGTGATCGTGTACTCGAGGATGTCGTCGGGGCGCGCGCTGCCGCTGGTGGTCGAGGCCGTGCCCTGCGTCACGTTGCGCACCGATTTCGCGAGCGTGAGGCCGGCGCCGCCGATGGCGCCCACCGTCGTCACGTCCTGCACGACGTAGGTCTCGGTGCCGTTGACGGTCGCGGTGACCGTGATCGCCGCCATCGAGTTGTAGGGCGCGTAGATCGGCACGCTGTCCCTGACCACGATGCAGACCGTATCGCCGGCGGCCACCGCCACGGCGGTGGTCAGCGGCGTCGCGCCCTCGGCTCCATTGAGCACGCCGTCGCAGTTGGTGTCGCGGTACACGAGCTGCAGCCAGCCCGCGGTCGCCGGGGTGATCACCGCCGCGGTCGAGAACGACACGCTGCCCGCGATGCCGGCGGTGAATGTGTGCGGGTAGAAAACAACCGTGCCCGGCAGCGCCGTCTGCGCGCCACTGGGCGCGAAGCGGCTGGTCGCCGCAGCCGTGACGATGGTGTTGTCGGAGCCGACGTTGTTATTGGCCAGGGACGGCGGCTCCCCGCCACCACTCACGGTTGCAATGTTGTTGACCTGGGGCACGGCCACCGAGCCGACCGAGACCACGAGGGTGATCGGCGTGCCGGATCCACCCGCGGCGATCGCGGCGGGGGAAGTACAGGTGACGGTGCCGCTGGCGAAGCCGCAGGTCCATCCCGGGCCTGTGGCCGATACGAAGCCCAGGCCGGTGGGCAGCGGGTCGGAAACCGTGATGGTGCCGCTGGAGGCGAGTGAACCCCCGTTGGATACAACCATCGTGTAGGTGCCGTTGGTGCCGACGACGAAGGTGCCAACGTGGGACTTGGTGATCGTGAGGTCCGCGGCCTGCACGATCGTGTTGGCGGTGCTGGTGTTGTTACCCGGCGTCGGATCGCTCACGCTCGGCGGGGCCGTGATGGTCGCGGTGTTGCTGATCGCTGCAGCACCCGTTGCGGTACCGGTGATCGTGTAGGTCGCGACGCCACCCACCGGCAGCACCGCGATGGTTCCGGTGACCGAGTTGCCCGTGACCGTCGGCGCCGCGCAGGTAGCGCCCCCGGTGCCCAGGCAGGAGGCGCCCACGCCGGTAATGGCTGCCGGCACGTTGTCCGCGAACAAGGCGTTGTCGGCTGCGTCAGGTCCCGCGTTGGTGACGGTGATCGTGTAGGTGATGCTCGCGCCCGTGGCGATGGTCGCCGGGGCCGACTTGTTGATGCCGAGGTTCGCGAGGGCGCTCACCGTCAGCGTGGCGCTCGCGGCCACGGTGTTCGAGCCGACGCTGGTGGTCAACGCGCCCACCGGGATCGTGTTCACGTAGCTGCCGGTGGAGGCGGCCGTCACGTCGATCTGGAACGTGCAGGAGCCGTTGGCCGGCACCGTGCCGCCCGTGAGTGTCACGCTCGTGGCGCTCGAGCTGACCGTGCCGCCGACGCAAGTCGTGCCCTGGGCCGGCGTTGCCGCACGCAACATTCCCGCGCCCGGCGTGGCCGGGAAATTGTCGGTCACGCTTGTCACCGTGAACGGCGCGGCGTTGGTGTTGCTGATCGTGATCGTGAGCGTCGTCACGCCACCCGATGCGATCGGCGCGGCAAACGCCTTGGCGATTGTCGGCGCCACGGCCGTGGCGGTGAGCACTGCGACGTTCGATACCGCACCGGTGGCGGCCTCAGTCGAGCTCACCCCCGAGGCCTGGTTGTTGTGCGGGCCGGGGATCGCGCTCGTCACGACAACGGTCACCGTGCAGCTTGCATTCGGCGGCAGCGTGAGGCCCGTGAAGGCGAGCGCGGTGGCGCCGGCGGTGAAGTTGTTCGAGGCCGCGCCCACGCACGTGCCGCCCGCGGCAGCAGTCGCCGCGATCGTCATGCCCGAAAGCGCGTCGGTAAACGCGCCGGCGGTGAGCGGGCTGCCGTTCGTATTGGTCAACGTGAAGGTGATGGTGCTGTTGGTGCCGATCGCGATCGTCGCAGGCGCGAAGACCTTGGCGATGGTCGGCGCCCCAGCGGTCACCGTCAGCACGGCAGTGTTCGACGGCGAGCCCGCAGGCGCCTCG
>JBDSMR010000106.1:0-11645 GCA_039915735.1 Usitatibacter sp.
GGTGGCGCGCGCCGGCGTGTGGCCGGCGACGACCCACTTCTCCCAGGCGACATTCATGCCGGCGAAGTCCGCCATGTCCGGCAGGAAGATCTGCGCCGAAAGGAGTTTGGTCTTGTCGCTGCCGCACATCTTCAGCAGCGCCTCGATCTTGTTGAGGACCTCCTCGGTCTGGCCGGTAATGTCCTTGGTGGTGTCGTCGGGCACCTCGCCGGCGAGATAGATGGTGCCGTTGTGGACGACGGCTTCAGACAGGCGCTTGCCGATGTTGTGGCGGGTGATCATGTTTCCTCCGGTGAGTAAAACTGGTGTCAGACACGACTTTTGCACCTTGGCGGCAGATTGCCGCCGACTGCAAAAGTCGTGTCTGACACCGGATTCTAGTTGGCCCTGGCGGCGAAGCCGATTTTCTTCAGCGCCTCGACGATCTGGGCCACGTGTTCATGGTTGCGGGTCTTGACGACGACTTCGAGCTCGGCATTCTGCACCGCGAGCGCGGTGAAGGCGCGCTGGTGATGGACCTCTTCGATGTTGGCGTTGAGATCGGCCATGCACGCGGTCACGCGGGCGAGGGAGCCCGGCAGGTCGCGAACCTCGACGGTGATGCGCGCCAGGCGCCCGGCGCGCACCATGCCGCGCTCGATGATTTCGGCCAGCACCAGCGGGTCGAAGTTGCCGCCGCAAAGCACCAGGCCGACCTTCTTCCCGATGAAGCGCTCGCGGTTGCGCAGCATCGCTGCGAGCGGTGCCGCGCCCGCGCCCTCGACCACGGTTTTCTCGATCTCGAGCAGCATCACGATCGCCTCCTCGATGTCGCCCTCGTCCACCAGGAAGATTTCGGCCACGTTCCTCGCGATGATCTCGCGCGTGAGCTTCCCCGGCTCCTTCACCGCGATTCCCTCTGCGATGGTGGAGGCGCCGAAAGAAGGCTCGGTGTCCCTCATCGCGTGATACATCGCCGGGAAACGCACCATCTCCACACCCACGATGTCGATCGCCGGATTGATCGCCTTGGCCGCGATCGAGATGCCGGAGATGAGCCCGCCGCCGCCGATGGCGACCACCAGCGCTTCAAGGTCGGGTTGGTCGGCCATCATCTCGAGGCCGCAGGTGCCCTGCCCCGCGACGATCATCGCGTCGTCGTACGGATGGACAAGCGTGAGCTTGCGCTTGATGCCCGCGTCGATCGCGAACGCCTTGGCAGCGTCGAAATTCTCGCCTTCGAGGATCACTTCGGCGCCGTGTTTCTGCGTGTGCTCCACCTTCACGTACGGCGTGTAGCGTGGCATCACGATGGTGGCCGGAATTCCCAGGCGGTGCGCATGGTACGCCACACCCTGCGCGTGGTTGCCCGCGGAGCAGGCGATGACACCCGCCTTGCGCTGCTCGGACGAGAGCGAGTTCAGCTTGTTGAGCGCTCCGCGCTCCTTGAACGACGCCGTGAACTGGTGGTTCTCGAACTTGAGGTACACCTGCGCGCCGGTGATTTCGGACAGCGTGCGCGAGTGCAGGAAGGGCGTCTTGACGACGTGGCCTTCGATCACCTTTGCCGCGGCCTGTATGTCCTGGAGGGTTACTTTCATGGGCTGGGTTCACGCCTGCGCGGGAATGACCTCAAGTGAAGCGGAAATCCACTTCGGGTTTGCGACCGGAGATGATATCCGCAAGCGCGGCCCCTGAACCGCAGGCCAGCGTCCAGCCCAGCGTGCCGTGCCCGGTGTTGACGTACAGGTTGCTGAGCCCGGTGCGGCCGATGATCGGCACGTTGGATGGCGTCGCGGGCCGCATTCCCGCCCAGGGCGTGGCGCTATCGTAGTCGCCCACGCCGGGGAAGATCTCGCGCGCGCGGCGCACGATGGCGGCGATGCGCGCGGGGTTTATGTCCGCCTCGTAGCCCGCGATCTCCGCCATGCCCGCGATCCGCAGGCGGTTGCCGAGGCGCGAAACCACCAGCCTCGCCTCCTCGTCAGTAAGGCTCACGTTGGGCGCCTTCGAGGCATCGGTGATCTCGACGGTGATGGAGTGGCCCTTGGCGGGATAAACCGGGAGATTGACGCCTACAGGCCCGGCGAGGTCCGGCGAATGGCTGCCAAGCGCCACCACGTAGGCGTGCGCGGTGAGCACCTGGTCCTTCATGTCCTTCGTCCGCACCAACACGCCGACGATGTCTCCACCGGCAGCATCAATCGCCTGGATGTCGTGGTCGTAGAGGAAACACACGCCGCGCGCCTGCGCCAGGCGCGCCAGCTCTCGCGTGAACTTGTGCGCGTCACCGGATTCATCACCGGCCGCGAAAGTGGCGCCTACGATCCGCTCGCCTGCCTGGGCAAGCGCGGGCTCGATGGCGATGGCTTCCTCACGCGTCTTCACTGCGCGATCGATGCCGTATTGCTTCAGGAGTGGCGCGGCCACCGCGGCGGCATCGAACACCGCGCTATCGGTGTAGTAGTGCAGGATGCCGCGCGTGAGCGCGTCGTATTCGATTTCCTCCGAAGCGCGCAGCGCCTTGAGCATCGCGTGGCTGTAGGTGGCCAGGCTCGCGATCTGCGCGGTGTTCTCGCGCACGCGCCCCGGTTTGCACTCCTGCAGGAATTTCCACGCCCACATCCACTGAGCGGGCTGCCAGCGCAGGCGGAAGCTCACCGGCAGGTCGTCGCGGCGCATCCACTCGCCGGCCTTGGCGCGCGATTCGGGACTGGCCCAGGGTTCGGGATGGGAGGCCGAGACCTGGCCACCGTTGGCGAACGAAGTTTCCATGCCGGCGGCGGGCCGGCGATCAACAACCGTCACCTCGTGCCCGCGCTCGACCAGATACCAGGCGGCGGCCGTGCCCACGACACCGGCTCCGAGAACGAGGACTTTCATTTGGAGGCGATTATACTTTCCCCTTGATGAGGACCCGCCTGTACCTCAACCTGCTGGGATTCCTGCGCGCTGCCTGCACCCACGCATCGCGTGCCGGCGACGAACTGCCCGCGCTACCGTTCTACGTGAAGGAAAACGTCGTCGGTTGGGTGCGACCGTCGTTCGCGGACCTGCTGCGCCGCTGGCCGCACATCTTCGAAGTCTCCAACGCCTTCGTGACCCTGCGCGCCACGCCGGATACACCCCGAGCCCGCTCCGAGGCGATGGCCCAGGTCGCTGCCGAGCTGCGCCGGGAAGGCATCGTTCGCGGCTGGCGCGAGGAGTTGGTGAGCATCGTCACGCGTCACGGGGAACCCGAACTCTTCCGCATGGAGCGCGCGGCCACGCGCCACTTCGGCTTCATGGCGCATGCGGTGCACGCCAACGGATTCGTCCGCCGCGACGGCCTCGCACACGTGTGGATTTCCCGCCGCAGCGCGTCCAAACCGGTCGACCCCTCGAAGCTCGACAACCTGGTCGGCGGCCGCATCTCCGCCGGCATGGGGGTCGATGAAACGCTGCGCAAGGAAGCGTGGGAAGAAGCCGGCATCGCGCCCGCGCTCCTCGCCGGGCTCAATTGCATGGGCGCGCTGCGGACCGAATATTCGGTCCCGGACGGACTGCATCGCGAGACGATGTTCGTCTACGACCTCTGGTTGCCAGCGGATTTCACTCCCGCCAACCAGGACGGCGAGGTGGCCGACATCCGCTGCCTCTCGATGGAGGAGGTCGTGCAGGAAATACTCGCCGGCGAGTTCACGCTCGATGCCGGCGCCGTAATGATCGATGGCCTCCTGCGCCAGGGCGCCGTCATGCCTGAGGATCCCCAGTACCTGGACCTGCTGCGACTGATGAAGCCGTGACCGGCCTCGCCCTCGGGCTGGTCATCTTCTCCGCGTTCGTGCACGCCAGCTGGAATTTCCTGCTGAAGAAAAGCGGCGGCGGCACCGGCCTCATCACCGCGGCCTCCGCGCTTTCGCTGCTCGTGTACCTGCCGGTCGCGGGTAGCGTGGTCTATTTGTATGGCTACCAGTTTCAGCCGATGCACCTCGCGCTGATGTTCGGCAGCGGCATGATCCACACCGCGTATTTCCTCCTGCTGGACCGCGCATACCGCAGCGGCGGCGACCTCTCGATCGTCTATCCGCTAGCGCGCGCCACCGGGCCGCTGCTCACCATCCTCATCGCCATCGTGCTGCTGGGTGAAAGGCCGGGTCCCGCCGCCATCGCGGGCGCAGTGCTGATCGGCGCTTCCGCCCTGGCGCTCACCGGCAATCCCTTTGCCTGGCACCGCAGCGATGCGCGCCAGGCGGTTGGTTTCGCGCTGCTGACGGGCTGCATGATCGCGATCTACACCATCTGGGACAAGTCGAGCGTGGCCGCGTGGCTGATCCCGCCACTGGTCTACGACTGGGGCTGCAATTTCTTCCGTGTCTGCGTGCTGCTGCCACTCACCCGCAACCGCAATCCCGGCGCCATGGCGGTGGCGTGGCGAGAAAAGCGCCAGACCGTGGTCGCCATCGCGCTGCTTTCGCCGCTTTCGTACATCCTGGTGCTGACCGCGATGGTGTTCACTCCGGTGAGCCTCATCGCCCCGGCGCGCGAAGTCTCGATCCTCTTCGCAGCACTCATGGGCGCCCACCTCCTGCGCGAGGGTGACCTCACCCGGCGCCTGGTGGCGGGCGTGGGGATGGTGCTGGGCATCGCCGGGTTGACGCTGGGGTAAAATTCGGGGGTCTCCCTGAGTCTGCCCCGATGCCTCCTTTTTCCTCCTCCCCGGCCTGGCAAGCGCTGCTGGCGCACCATGCCACCTTCAAGGACAGGCGCATCTCCGACCTGTGGGAAGACGGCCTCGACCGGGGGCCGCGCTTCACCTTCCGTGGCGCCGGCATCGTCGCCGATTTCTCCAAGCAGCGCGTGACGGCCGAGACCCTTTCGCTGCTGCTGGCCCTCGCCCGGGAACGCGAACTGCCCAGCGCCATCGAGCGGCTCTTCGCCGGCGAACGCGTCAATGCAACCGAGAACCGCCCGGCGCTGCACATGGCCCTGCGCGGCGACGAGCACGTGATGGTTGATGGCGCCGACGTGCTGCCTGAAGTGCAGCGCAACCGCGAGCGCATGCGCGTCTTCGCACAGGCGGTTCGCGACGGGCAGTGGAAAGGGCATACGGGTCACAAGTTCACGCACGTGCTGGCCATCGGCATCGGCGGCTCCGCCCTCGGCCCGCGGCTGGTGCTGGAGGCGCTGCGCGGCGAGGCCGACGGAACGTGGAGCGGGCCGCAAGTGCGTTTCGTCGCCAACATCGACGCGGCGGAGTTCGACGACGCGGTACGCGGGCTCGATCCCGCCGGCACGCTGGTGGTGGTGGCCTCGAAGACCTTCACGACGCAGGAAACGATGGCCAACGCAGTGGCCGCGCGCGAGTGGATCACGCGCTCGCTCGGGTCCGAAGCGATTGCAAAACACATCATCGCGGCCTCCGCGAATTACGCCGAGGCGCAGAGGTTCGGGCTACCGGAGTGCAACGTCTTCCCTTTCTCGGACTGGGTCGGGGGACGCTTCTCGCTCTGGTCCTCGGTCGGCCTGCCGATCGCGATCGGTATCGGCGCGCAGCGTTTCGAGCAGCTGCTGGCCGGCGCGCACGCCGCCGACCTCGCGTTCCGCTCGAGCCCGCTGGAGCACAACGTCGCCGCGCTTCTCGGGCTCATCGGCATCTGGAACCGCAACGCCCAGGGCCTCGCAAGCCATGCGGTGCTCCCGTACGCCTCGCGCCTCGAGAGCCTGCCGGCTTTCCTGCAGCAGCTCGAGATGGAGTCGAACGGCAAGCGCGTCGACCTCGAAGGCAACCCGGTCGATTTCGAAACCTGCCCGGTGGTGTGGGGCGGCACCGGCACACCGGGCCAGCATGCGTTCCACCAATGGCTGCACCAGGGCACCGACAGCGCCGCGTGCGAGTTCATCGTGGTGGCGCAGGCGATGGGCTCGAATGAATCGCACCACCAGATCCTGCTGGCCCACGCGCTGGCGCAGTCCGAAGCGCTGATGGAAGGCCTGGCCACGTCCACGACGTACAAGGCCTGCCCGGGCGACCGCGTGAGCACCACGCTGGTCCTGCCGCAGCTCGACGCCTACCACCTGGGAGCGCTGCTTGCGACCTACGAGCACAAGGTGTTCGTGCAGGGCGTGATCTGGGGCATCAACTCCTTCGACCAGTTCGGCGTCGAACTCGGCAAGACCATCGCCAGCCACGTGCTGCCCGCGGTGCGCGGAGAAAATGTCCCGCTGCACCCGGCTACGCAACACCTGCTGGGCATCGTCCAGAAGCAAGCTGGCGCACCCTGATGGCGGCCGACGACTTCAAGCGCATCTTCGAGTCCCTCCGCGTGGCGGTGGTGATCACGGACCCGCGCGGCAAGGTGAGCTTTGCCAACTCCGCATTCGCCCAACTCGCCTCGCAGGAAGGCGAAACCTCGGGCCTCGAGCTGGTGAAGCTCTTCGCCGCGGAAGACCGCAAGCGGGTGCTGCAGAACATCACGCGCGTGGGCGACGGCAAGGCGGGCTCGGCGTTCTTCGACGCCATGCTCAATCCCGCGGGCAAGACGCCGCACTGGGTGAGTGTCGCGCTGCAGCCTTCGCTCGACGCGAAGGGCAAGGCCACGGGCGTGATCGCCATCCTCCAGGACATCGGCTCGCAGCGCGAGACCGACGAGGCGCTGAACCTCGTGTCCGCGCGCCTGCTCGCGGTGACCGAGTCCTCGCCGATCGCGATCATGATCGAGACCGCGCCGGGCGATGTCGAGCTGGCCAACGATGCCTTCGTGCACCTGCTGGGCCTCAAGTCCGCGGCGCAATCCCTCTCCGGCCTGCGCGTCGACGACGTGATGGATGAGGCGCCTTCGGCCAGCATGCTGATGGAGCGCGTGCAGATCCTGGTGGAAGGCGAACCTGGTGGCGCCGTGTGGCTGCCGCGCGCCGGCGCTGGCGAATCGACCGAGTTCGAGAAAGGCGCGGCCGAAATCGCGCTGATCGAGAAGATCGGCGAGGAGCTTTCCGTGGCGCTCGAAGGCATGGCCGCCATCTCCATCCGCGCGCAGCAGATGGAATTCGACCAGGCCATCGTCGCGCACTTCCAGAGCATCCGCACTTCCACCGAAACCGCGATGGCGGCGATCGGCGACCTGGTTGATTTCTCCAAGCTCTCCGGCGGCATTACGCTGCACAAGAAGGGTTTCCGCCTGCGAGCCTCGCTCGCGGAGCTGATCTCGCGCGTGGCGGCGACCGCGGAAGAGAAGAAATGCCACCTGCGCATCAAGGTGGAGCAGGACGTCTCCGATGCACTCGAAGGCGACATCGACCGCCTGCAGCTGATCCTCAAGAACCTGCTCGACAACGCCTTCGTGCTGATGCCCGGCGCGGAGATCGCGCTGCACATCATGCCGGAGTACACGACGGAGACCGGCATCCAGCTGTCGTTCAGCGTCGTGGCTTCGGGCTCCGTGGCGCAGGCCTCGGGTGCCAAGTCCGCCGATGCGGGCATGGGCGTCGCGGTGGCGAAATTCATGGTCGCGGCGATGGGCGGCAAGCTCGCCATTGCACTGCGTGCGGGCGCCGAGGCGCTCTACAGCTTCTCCATCGAATTCCCCGTTTTGCCCACGCCCGCCGCGCCCGAGCGCGCCAGCTATGCCTCGCTGGTGGCGCTTTCGGTGCTCGTGGTCTCGGGCGATCCGGCGCAGCGCCTGCACCTTTCCAACCTGCTGCGGGGATGGCGCATGGTGCCGCTCGAAGCGGACAACGCCTCGATGGCGATGGCGCTGCTCGAGCGCCTCGAGGAAGAGAACAATCCGATCCCGCTGGTGATCCTCGCGAACCAGCTGCCGGTGCAGGATGGCTTCCTGCTCGCGTTCCGCATCAAGCACCACGCAAGGTTCCACTCGACACTGGTGATGATGCTTTGCAGCGAGGGCCGTCCGGGCGACGCCATCGCCTGCCGTGAGAACGGCATCTCCGCATACATGCGTTATCCGATCGGCGACCGTCAGCTCAACGAAGCGGTGATCGCGGTGACCGGCGCCTCCGTCGACGCCGAGGAAACACCGACGCTCGTCACGCGCCATTCCCTGCGCGAGCAGCGCAAGGGCGCCACCATCCTGCTGGTCGACAGGAGCCGCGACAGCCAGATCCTGGCCGCGCACATCCTTGGCCGCCACGATTGCAGCGTCGTCGTGGCACAGGACCTCGCGGAGGCGATCGCCGCGCTCGACCAGGACGTCTACGATTTGGTGCTGGTGGACACCACGCTCGCGGGGCTGACCGGGGAGGATGCCGCCACGCTGCTGCGCGTGCGCATTGCGCGCGATCCGCAGAACACGCGCATCGTGGCGACCTCCCTCGAACACGGCCCCATATTCCGCGCGGAAAAGCTGGCGCAGGGTTTCAACGCCACCACCGCCAAGCCGTTCCGCAAGGAACCCCTCCTCGCCCTGCTGCGCCGGGACGAGCCCGCTGCCGCCACCTGAGCGGGTGAGGACGGCAAACCGCTGGGGCTGGGCAGTTGTTTTCCTGGGCTGCGTGCTCGCGGCCGGCGCCCGTTCCATCGCCATCGCCAAGGACGCGAACTGGGACCTCAAGAACTACCACTGGTACAACGCGTGGGCGCTTCTGAACGGGCGCCTCGGCTTCGACCTCGCGCCGGCACAGATCCAGACCTATTACAACCCGGTCGGCGACCTGCCGTTCTACTTCCTCGTGCATGTGTTGCCATGGCCGCGGCACGTGTCGTTCTGGATGGCGCTGCCGGCGGCGATCAGCGCGTTTTTCCTGCTGCGAATCCTGGTGCTGCTGTTTCCGCCGGGAGAAGCGCGTGGCAACCGGATGTGGATCCTCGCGGCCGCGATCATCGGGCTCACCGGCGCATCGGGACAGGCAACGCTGGGCTCGACGATGAACGAATGGCTGTGCGCCGCATTTGTGATGGGCGCGCTGTGGCTTTCGGTGCGTGCCGTGCTCGAGGGCGAGGAGCTGCACCCGCGTAGTTTCGCCATCGCCGCGCTGCTGGCGGGATGCGCAGTTGGGCTCAAGCTCACCTACGGAACCTTCGCAGTGGGCCTGCTTGCCGCCCTGGTGTCATTCGGCCCGATGACCGATCGCTTGCGCCGGCTCGTTGTCGCGATGGGGATGATGGGCGTGGGCTTCGTGCTCTTCGGCGGCTACTGGGCGTGGACCCTGTGGAGCGAGTACGGCAACCCCGTGTTCCCCTACTTCAACCACGTGTTCCATTCACCGTGGTGGGAGCAGCTCGCCTTCTTCGATCGCGCCTGGGGGCCGAAGGAGCCGATGCACTGGCTCTTCTTCCCGTTCCTGTATTCGTTCGATCCGCTGCTGGCCTCCGAGGTGCCCTTCAGCGACTGGCGGCTCGCCGCCGTCCTGCTGATCGCGCTGCTGGCGGCAATCAAGCGCATGACGGCGCGCCGCGACGTCTTCCTGCGCGAAGCGGAAGAAAATCGCACCGCCTGGCGCTTGCTCATCGTCTTCACGCTGGCGACCTATGTCGCCTGGCTCAAGCTCTTCGGCATCTACCGCTACCTGGTGCCGCTCGAGGTCCTTTCCGGGCCGCTTATCGTGGGCGGCGTGGTCTACCTGGTACGCGGCATGGGCTGGCGACATGCCGTCACGGCCCTGCTGGTGATCCTGCTGGTGGCCACCACACGCCCCGCGGACTGGGGCCGGATCCCCTTCGGCCGGGCGTACTTTGAAAACGCCGCCCCGGACCTGCCACCCGACTCCCTCGTGATCCTGGGTTACGTCCAGCCCTATGCCTACGAAATACCGTTCTTCCGGGCCGACGCGCGCTTTGTCTCCCCGTACAACAACTTCATCCGATACGGCGAGGGCAACCTCCTCTCCCGGAAAATCGCCGAAGTGATCCGAACCCATCCCGGGCCGCTTTTCATCATGGAATTGAAGGCCCGGTTGCCCGAAGACGGGAACACCCTGGCCCATTTCGGGCTCAAGTACGCACCGGAAGGCTGCCAGCCGATCCGCTCGCCCATGGCCGACAACTTCGAACAGGTCTGCAGGCTCCAGCGCTTAAGTCCTGCTTAAGGAACCCGTGCGAACCTCTGTCGGAAAGGAGTACACACCATGGCGAAAAAGATGATTCTGGCAGCAGTTTCGAGTCTGGTGGCAGGGGCGGCGTCCGCCTCGGTCCCTCCCCCCCAACGCGGCGACCTGCCGCCCGCCCAGCGAGCCGGGCAGCTGACCTATCGCACCGGCGGCGCCCGCGCCGAAGAGGTGCTGGCCTTGAAGAAGGTGGCCGCTGACTATCCGCTGGAGCTGGTTTTCGTGGAGCGCTTCGGCCGCAAGGAAAGCTACGTGACCGACATGCCGGTGCGCATCGTGGATGCGGGCGGCAAGGTGGTGTTCGAGGGGCAGAGCCGCGGACCCTACTTCCTCGCCAAGCTGCCGCAGGGCCGCTACACCGTGTCCACCCGCTGGGACGCATTTTCGTCCTCCCGCCCGGTTACCGTGGGCAAGGAGCGCCAGCGCGTAGTCTTCGCCTGGGGCAAGGCTCAGGCCTGGGTGCCCTAGGGCTTCCTGCCAAAGGGCGCCTTTTCCGAGTCGCCGTGCGGGGCGCCACAGTGGCTGCCCCCGCAAGCCTGCTCCGCCCGTGTGATGTCCTCCCTGTGCTCTCCCTGCCAGGTCCCCGTAGCATCGGCGGTTACATGTTGTAACCTAGCCATCGGTCTGGACCTCACAAGGGAAAATACACGGCATGGACGAGCACACGGCACTTGCCGTCCTGCCCCTGATGCGGGGGCTTGCGACAGTTTCGGCGGCGGCGTTCTCGGCCGAAGGCAAGCTCATCGCCGCCGAAGGTTTCCTCGGCGAGTTGCTGCCGGCCGGCGCCGACCCTTGCGCCTTCGAATCCCCGACCTGGAGTGAGCTTGGCTCGCTCGCCGCCGCGGCTGCGGCTGCGGACGAGCCCGTACACGCCGGCGAGATACGCCTTTCGCCCGGCTCGCAAGCCCTGAGTGCCCGCATCTGGCGCGCGGGCGGCGCATGGCTGCTGGTAGCCGAGCTGCCGCCAGACGACGTTGAGCCGCTCAGCCGCACCACGGTGCGGCTGTCGAACGACCTCGCACTCGCGCGCCGCGAGCTCGAGGAGCTGCGCGGTCGGCATAGCGCGAGCGAGGAGCAGCTCCGTGTGCTCGCCTTCGCCGACCGGATCACCGGGCTCGGCAACCAGCGTGCCTTCAACCAGGCAGTGGCCGCCGAAGCGCTTCGCACCGAGCGCTACGGCCAACCGCTTTCCCTGCTGGTCGCGGCAATCGACGAATTCGAGTCATTCAGCGAGGAGCGTGGCTCCGAGGCCGCCGAAGAGGTGCTGCGCTGCTTCGCGCGCGTCGTCTGCAACGAGACACGCAAGACCGACAACGCCTGCAGAGTTGCCCCGAACCGCTTCATGATGCTGCTGCCACACACCGAGTGCGAGCGCGCCGCGGCTGTAAGCGAGCGCATTCGTACCGCGTTCTCCGCGGCCTCGCCGGGCATCGCCGGCCGGATAGTGACCGCCAGTTTCGGCTACGCGGCGTGGCGCGCCGGCGACGACGCCGCCGCGCTCGCCGATCGTGCGGGCGACGCGCTCGCCGCCGCGCGCGCGCTCGGCGATCGCGTGATGGTGGCTTGATGGAAGTGCACGCGCCCCACCGCAGCCTCTCCGCCCGCGACCTCGAGGCGATCCTCGC
>JBDSMR010000107.1:0-3389 GCA_039915735.1 Usitatibacter sp.
CGGGCTCCACCGTCGCCTTCGCGCGTTCGATCGCGTTGCTGGGCGAGGACTTCAAGTCGGTCAGGCCCACCATCATCGTCTCCGTCCCGCGCATCTTCGAGAAGCTGCACGGCCAGATCCAGTCGACGCTCAACTCGGCCTCGTCGATGAAGCGGAGCATGTTCGAGCGGGCGCACCACGTCGGCTGGGACATGTTCGAGTGGAAGCAGGGCCGTGGTTCGTGGAAGCCCGCCTTCCTGCTGTGGCCGCTGCTCAAGGCGCTCGTCGCCGACAAGCTGCTGGAGCGCCTCGGCGGACGGCTGCGCCTGTGCATCAGTGGCGGGGCGGCATTGAATCCGCAGATCGCGCGCACCTTCATCGGCCTGGGATTGCCAATCTGCCAGGGGTATGGGCTCACCGAGGCGTCGCCGATCGTGAGCGTGAACCATCTGGATCGCAACGATCCGGCCAGCATTGGCATGGTCTTGCCGGGAATCGAAGTTTCGTTGGGCAAGAACCAGGTGCTGCTGGTGCGCGGTCCCACCGTGATGCAGGGTTACTGGAAAGACGAGGAAGCCACCGCGAAAGTGATCAGCGCCGAAGGCTGGCTGGATACCGGTGACCAGGTGATGATGAAGGACGGCTTCCTCTACATCACCGGACGACTGAAGGAGATCATCGTGCTCGGCAATGGCGAGAAGGTGCCGCCGGTCGACATGGAGCTCGCCATCCAGCTCGACCCGGACATCGACCAGGCGCTGGTGATCGGCGAGGGCAAGTCTTTCCTCGCGGCGCTGCTGGTGCTGAAACCGGGCGCGAAAAGGCTCGACGACAAGGCCATGACAGCCAAGGTGGCCGCGCAGCTGAAGGACTTTCCGGGTTATGCGCAGGTCCGGCGCGTGGCAGTGATCGAAGAGCCGTGGACGGTGGACAATGGCATGCTCACCTCGACGCTCAAGCTCAGGCGCGCGCAGATCCTCGAGCGCGACAAGGCCCAGGTGAATGAAGTCTACAAAGGAAAGTGAAACCGAAAAACCGGGACAGACCCTATTTATCCCGAAGTCACCCGCGCGGGGAATAAATAGGGTCCGTCCCTGGTTTTCGGGTCAACCATGAACATCAAGGGCAAGGTCGCGGTGATCACCGGAGGCGGCAGCGGCATCGGCCGCGAGCTGGCGGTGGCCTGTTCCCGCGAAGGCGCGAGCATCGTGCTGGCCGATATCGACGAGCGGGGCATGGCGCAGACCGCGGCGCTGCTTTCCACGCCCAGCATCTCCCAGCGCTGTGACGTCTCGAAACCCGAGGCGCTCGAAGCACTCGCGCAAGCGACGTACGCAAAATTCGGCGCCACGCACCTGCTGTTCAACAACGCAGGCGTTGCAGTTGCGGGTCCCATGTGGACCGCGACACTCGACGACTGGAAGTGGGTGCTCGACATCAACATGATGGGCGTGGTGCACGGCATCCGTTCCTTCGTCCCGCGCATGCTCGCGCAGGGCGGCGAGGGGCACATCGTGAACACCGCATCCATGGCCGGCCTGATCTCTGTGCCGGGCAGCGCCGTCTACTGCGTGAGTAAACACGCCGTGGTGACGATGTCCGAATGCCTGCACCATGACCTCAAGATGGCGAAGTCGAAAATTGGCGTCTCGGTGCTGTGCCCCGCCTTCGTGCCCACCGGCATCGCCGAGTCCGCCCGCAACAGGCCGGCGGAGCTTGGGCAGACCAATCCACTGGCGGCGCCGTACGAGGATTTCGTCCGCCAGGCGGTGGCGCGCGGCAAGCTCTCGGCAGCCGACATCGCCAACATCACCCTCGACGCCATCAAGGCGAACCGCTTCTACGTCCTTCCCCACCAGAAGGCCAAGGCCGCCATCGAATCGCGCATGCGCGACGTCCTCGATGAGCGCCAACCCACCGACGTTTCCTGAAAGCATCCATGAAAAACCACCAGGTCCGACTCGCCGCCCGCCCCGTGGGCGATATCAAGCCCAGCGACTGGAACCTCACCGAAGAAGAGGTCGCCGAACCGAAGGATGGCGAATTCGTCGTGAAGGTCGAATACATCTCGCTCGATCCTGCCATGCGCGGCTGGATGAACGATGCCAAGTCCTATATCCGTCCCGTGGCGATCGGCGAGGTGATGCGCGCGGGCGCCGGCGGCAGCGTCGTCAAATCGCGCCATCCGGATTTCAAGGAAGGCGATATTGTCGCCGGTGCATTCGGCGTGCAGGAATACGCGGTGAGCGACGGCAAGGGCGTGCGCAAGGTGGACACGCGCATCGTCAAGCTGCCGACCTACCTCGGTACTCTCGGCGCGCCCGGCATGACGGCGTATTTTGGCCTGCTCGAGGTCGGCAAGCCCAAGGCGGGCGAAACGGTCGTGGTCTCGGGCGCGGCGGGCGCGGTGGGTTCCGTCGTGGGGCAGATTGCGAAGATCAAGGGTTGCCGCGTAGTCGGCATCGCGGGCGGCGCCGACAAATGCAAGTTGCTGATTGATGAATTCGGCTTCGACGCCGCCATCGACTACAAGAACGAGGATGTGAAGGCGAAGCTCAAGGAGTTTTGCCCCAAGGGCATCGACATCTACTTCGACAACGTCGGCGGCGAAATCCTCGATGCGGCGCTCGCCCGTATCGCGATGCACGCGCGCATCATCATCTGCGGCGCAATCTCCCAATACAACTCGAGCACGCCGGTGAAGGGTCCGTCGAACTACCTCTCGCTGTTGGTGAACCGCGGCAGCATGACCGGCATCGTGGTTTTCGATTACGTCGATCGCTACGGCGCCGCCGCGCGCGAGATGGCCGGGTGGATCGCCGAGGGCAAGCTCAAGGCAAAGGAAGACATCGTGTCCGGCGGCATTGCGGCGTTCCACGAAACGCTGCAGAAACTCTTCACCGGCGGCAACACCGGCAAGCTGGTCCTGAAGGTCTGATGAGCTTCGACAAGTTCACCGGCACGCGCCCGGTCGCGCCGCAGCATGCCTTCGACGCGGATCGACTTGCCGCATGGATGCGTGAGCACGTCGACAACGCCACCGGTGCGCTCGAGATTTCTCAGTTCAAGGGCGGGCAGTCGAACCCGACGTACCTCGTCGCGGCGGGCGCGCGGCAATACGCGCTGCGCCGCAAGCCCCCGGGCAAGCTGCTGCCTTCGGCCCACGCGGTCGATCGCGAATATCGCGTGATGACGGCGCTCGGAGAAACCGATGTGCCGGTGCCCAGGACCCATGCGTTGTGTGAAGACGCGGAAGTGATCGGCACGCCGTTTTTCCTCATGGATTACGTCGAAGGCCGTGTGTTGTGGGACCCGACGCTGGGTGAGCTCACCAACGAGGAACGCACCGCCCACTACCGCGAGCTCAACCGCGTGATCGCCGCGCTGCACCAGGTCAACTACGCCGCGGT
>JBDSMR010000150.1:0-25393 GCA_039915735.1 Usitatibacter sp.
AAAGCTCGCCGTCGGGAAGCCGACGGCAAGCGTCGGGGGCTGAACAGCCTCGTCCCCCAAACGGTGGAGGGCGCCAACGCGAATTACATCAATTAATTGTTAAATCAAATATTTACAATTGTGGCACGGCCCTTGCATTAGCGTCATCATCCAATCAAACTTCCAAAGGGGAATCGGATGAAATCGCAACAGTCGGGCTTCACCCTGGTCGAGATCGCGATCGTGCTGGTCATCATCGGCCTGCTGCTGGGCGGCGTGCTGAAGGGACAGGAGCTCATCAACAGCGCCAAGGTCAAGAACCTCGCCAACGACTTCCGCGTCGTTCCTACCTACATCTACGCCTACCAGGACAAGTTCAAGTCGCTGCCGGGTGATGATGCGGCGGTGGCCACGCATATCACGGGTTCTACGTTGTCGACCGTCGGTCCGACGGGCAACGGCGTCATCAACGGCGCCTGGAACGCAGCCGCCGGTTCCGGGGAAGAGTCGGCCCTATTCTGGCAACACGTGCGCCTGGCCAACCTGGCTTCGGGCCCCACGGACGTGACCGACGCGACCTACCTTCCGACCAATGCGACTGGCGGCAAGATCGGCCTGTCGAGCGCCACCAGCACGACCACGCAGATCCAGGGGATGACTGGCACGTATCAAATCTGCTCGGCGGGAATACTCGGCAAATTCGCCAAGCAACTCGATATCCAGATGGATGACGGCAACACCTCGACGGGCTCGATGCGCACGGTTGCGGACGGAGCGGCCGTGGGTACGGCTGCGATCCCGAACAACGTGGCCCCGCCTGCGGGGATCGACGACGCCGCGAGCTACACGGTCTGCATGACGTTCTGAGCCTCGCCCCTTAAGCAAAACGGCCCGCTGCGCGGGCCGTTCTTTTTTTGGGGTCAGGTTACCTTTTCCCGGTAATCCACAGAGCCCTATGCACGTTGATGGGGGATGGCAAGACTTCCCCGAATCGATGTCCCCGACCTTCCGCAGCACCTGATTGTTCGGGGAAACAACCGCTCCGACCTGTTTCGGGATGATTCGGATCGGTGGCTATTCATGAAATTCCTCGGAGATGCGCTGGCTGTCAGCGGCTGCGATTTGCATTCGTACGTTCTCATGAGCAATCACGTCCACCTCCTTGCCACGGGTCGGGAGCATGGTGCCTTGTCGAACATGATGCAATCGATTGGCCGGAGGTTTTCGCGTTTCATCAACAAGCGCCATGATCGGACCGGCGGACTCTTTGAAGGGCGGTTCAAATCCAGCCTGATACAGAGCGATCGCTACCTGCTGACTTGCATGAGATACATCGAGTTGAACCCGGTTCGTGCGGGAATGGTTCGACTTGCCGGTGAATTCAAATGGTCGAGCCACTGCTCCAATTCCTCTGGTCAACCCTCAGGACTGCTGACGCCTCACGATGTCTATCTGCACCTTGCCACGACCGCAGTGAGCCGGGGCCGAGCCTATCAAGCACTCTTCTCTGACGAGCTTGATCAATCCGAGTTGGACGCGATTCGGGCCTGCTTGCGACGCGGCAGGGTCCTGGGCGAGAAGGCGTTCCAGCAACGACTAGCAGAACGCTTGGGCCGCCCGGTCGCAATTCCTCCGTCGGGTCGACCGGCGAGGGGGACAGGTTGAAGGTAACCTGACCCCCAATCAGCCCTGCAGGATCCGCATTTCGGCCTTGGCGAGGTTCTCCTGCGTGCCCAGCAGCACCAGCACATCGCCTTCGCGCACGCGTTCCTCGGGCGAGGGGTTGACCTCGCGCGTGCCGGTGCGCCTGACAGCCGTCACCTGCACCTGGATGCCCGGCAGGTCGAGGGCGGCCAGGCTCTTTCCAGCGGCTGCAGCGGAGCCGCTGACGGCCACGGTGCGCAGCCTCGGCTGCTCCGCATCGGAGACCTCTCCGGCATCGGTGACGCCCGAGAAGAACCCCTCCCGCATCGACTGGTAGCGCTCCTGGCGCACCTCGCGCAGGCGCCGCAGCACGCGCGTGAGCGGCACCCCAAGCTGGAGCAGTGTCTGCGTGGCGAGCATGAGCGAGCCTTCCACCACTTCGGCCACGATCTCGGCCGCGCCGGCGGCACGCAGGCGGCTCACGTCGGAATCGTCGAAGGTGCGCACCACTACCGGCAGCTCCGGGCGCAGCTCGCGCACGTGCGCCAGGATCGCCATCGCCTTGGGCGTATCGGCAAACGACACGACAACCGCGGTCGCGCGGGATAGCGCGGCTGCCACCAGCACCTCACGCCGCGCCGCATCGCCGTAGACCACGGATTCACCCGCCGCCGAGGCCTGGCGCACGCGTTCGGGGTCGGAATCCAGCGCGATCACGGAGATTTTTTCGCGCTCGAGGAAGTGCGCCAGCGCCTGGCCGCTGCGCCCGTAGCCGCAGACAATCACGTGCCCCTTCTGCGACATCGACTTCACCGCCAGGTTATGGAGTGCCACGGCGCGCTGCGTCCATTCGCTTTCGACGAAGTGCAGCACGATGGATTCCATGCGCGAGAGGATCAGCGGTGCGGCGAGCATCGACAGGAGCGTGGCCGCGAGCACGATCTGCAGCGTGGTGGCGTCCAGCGACGTGCCGCGCGTGGCCAGCGCAAGCAGCACGAAGCCGAACTCGCCCGCCGGGGCGAGCGAAAGTGCCGCGCGCAGCGCGGTGGGTTTGGCGTTTCCGAAGGCGCGAGCCAGCAGGAAGATCACCACGAACTTCACGATGAGGATGGCCGCGAAGACCATTACGACGGCGACGAAGTTTTGCGCCAGCGCAGCCGGGTCCAGCAGCATGCCGATGGTCACGAAGAAGAGCCCCAGCAGCACGTCACGGAAGGGGGCGATGTAGTCCTCGACCTGGTAGCGGTACTCCGTCTCCGAGATCAGCATGCCGGCGAGGAAGGCGCCCAGCGCGAGGGAGAGGCCCGCCAGCTCCGTCACCCAGGCCAGGCCCAGTGTCACCAGCAGCACGAAGAGGACGAAGAGCTCGGAGGACTTGCGCTTGGCCACGAAGCCAAAGAGCGGCCGCATGAGGCGCTGGCCGAAGAAAAGCACCAGCGCCAACACCACCGCGGCCTTGGCAAGCGCCACGCCGATCGCCCCGGCGATGGCGCCGCCGGACAACCCAAGCGCGGGTACCAGCACCAGCAGGGGGATCACCGCGAGGTCCTGGAACAGCAGCACGCCCATGCTCTGGCGACCGTGAGCGGAATGCAGCTGCGCGCGCTCCGCCAGCATTTTGGAGATGATCGCGGTCGACGACATCGAGATCACGCCGCCGATGACGATGCCCTCGCGCCACGAGAGGCCCGCGAGCATTGCGCCGCCCACCCCGAGCAGCAGGATCGAGGCGACCTGCGAGCCGCCGAATCCGAACACGATCCTGCGCATCGAAACCAGCTGCGGCAGGCTGAACTCGAGGCCCACGGAGAACATCAGGAACACCACGCCGAATTCCGCGAAGTAGCGCGTGTTCTCGTCCGCAGGCACCAGGCCCAGCGCGCTCGGTCCCACCGCGACGCCCACGACGAGATAGCCCAGGATGGCGGGCAGGTGCAGGCTGCGGAACAGCAGGACCACCGCGACGGCCGAGGCCAGGAGGATCAGCGTGGTCTGCAGGGCGTCGTGCATGGCTTGGACTTATAATTCGATCTGATGTCGAATCTACTACAACCCCACGGCCTGTCCGATGCGCAGCTGCTGGAACTCGCGCGCAACGTCCTCGACATCGAGGCGGAAGCGGTGCGCGCGCTCAGGGCGCGATTGGGAGAAGCATTCCTGCAGGCGCACCGGTTGATGCTGCAGACGAAGGGCCGCGTGGTGGTGACCGGCATGGGCAAGTCCGGGCACGTCGGCAACAAGATCGCCTCGACGCTCGCCTCGACGGGCACGCCCGCATTCTTCATGCATCCTGCCGAGGCCAGCCATGGCGACCTCGGCATGATCACGGCGGACGACGTCGTGATCGCGATCTCCTACTCGGGTGAATCGGAAGAGATCGGCCGCATCCTGCCACTCATCAAGCGCCGCGGCGCCAGGGTGATTGCCATCACCGGCCGGCCGCAATCGACGCTTGCGAAGGAAGCGGACGTGCACCTCGACGCCGCCGTCGAGAAGGAAGCCTGCCCGCTCAACCTTGCGCCCACCGCCAGCACCACCGCGACCCTCGCGCTGGGTGATGCACTCGCGGTGGCGCTCCTCGCCGCGCGCGGTTTCGCCAGCGACGATTTCGCGCAGCACCATCCGGGCGGCGCGCTCGGCCGCAAGCTGCTGGTCCACGTCTCCGACATCATGCGCAAGGGCGACCGGCTGCCGCGCAACGCGCCCGAAGACCTGCTGCTGCCGAACGCGCTCGACGAAATGTCGAGGAAGGGCATCGGCATGACATGTGTGGTCGACAGGGACGATCGCCTGCTCGGCATCTACACCGACGGCGACTTGCGCCGCACTCTCGAGAAGCACGACAACATCCGCGGCCTCACCGTGGGTGAAGTGATGACGAAGGCCCCGCGCTCGATTGGCGCCGACCGCCTGGCGGCGGAAGCCGCGCAGCTCCTCGAGAAACACACGCTCGGCGGGCGCCTGGTCGTGGTTTCGCCCGAAGGCGGGCTCGTGGGCGCACTCACCTTCCACGACCTGCTCGCGGCGGGGGTCGTCTGAGCCTCGAGCTTGCGGCTCGCGCCAAACGCGTGCGCCTCGCGATCTTCGATGTCGACGGGGTACTCACCGACGGCACGCTCTACATCGGCGCGCAGGGAGAGGCCTTCAAGGCGTTCAACAGCCTCGATGGCCACGGCATCAAGATGCTGCAGGCAGCGGGCATCGCCACTGCGATCATCTCGGGACGTTCCTCGGAAGCGGTCACGCGCCGCGCGCAGGAGCTCACCATCGCCCATCTGGTGCAGGGATCGCCGGACAAGGTGGCGGATTTCGAGCACCTGGCCGCGAAGCTCGGTATCACCGCGCAGGAGTGCGCTTTTGTGGGTGATGACATCCCCGACCTCGGCGTCATGCAACGCTGCGGTCTCGCCGTCGCGGTCGCCAATGCGGCGGAGCAGGTGAAGCACGCGGCGCACTACGTGACAACGGCCCATGGTGGACGCGGCGCGGTGCGCGAGTTCTGCGAGCTGCTGCTGCGCTCGCAGGGGCAACTGGAACGGCTGACGGCGCGCTGAATGGTACGACCGACATCCTGGCTCCCTCTCGCGGTGCTCGCGCTCCTGGTGGGCCTCACCATGTGGTTGAACGCATTGGTGCAGGTGCCGGGCGCGCGTGCAGATGGTTCAACGCGCCATGATCCGGACCTGATGGTGGAGAATTTCCGCGCACGCAAGCTCGATGAAACCGGCAGGCTGCTGTACACGCTCGCAGCGAGGAAGATGGTACATTATCCCGACGACGATTCAGCCGTTCTCGAGTCGGTCACCGTCGAGGCTTTCGAGCCTCAACAACCCAGGATGACAGCAACCGCAGACCATGGCCGCCTGGAGCAGGATCGCGATCGTGTCTTCATCGAGGGCAACGTCGTGATCGTGCGCGAGGGCGACGCAAGGTACGAAGCCTCGCGCCTCACTACCGACAAGCTGCTCGTGATGCCGGACGCGGGCAAGGCAAGCACCGACAGCGACGTCTACCTCGAAAGTGCCTCGGGCAACGCATTTTCCAAGGGCATGCAAATGGACAACCGCACACGCATCCTCAGCCTGGAGAAGGTCCGCGCCACCTACAAGGCGGCGAAGCGTTGATGCGACCGGCGACATTGGCGATTGCAATGGCCGCAGTGCTCGCGTGCGCGACCGCCAGGGCGGAACGTGCCGATCGCGAGAAGGAAATGGTGGTCAACGCCGACCGCCTTACCGCCGACGACGCCAATCGCCTCACCACATTCGAGGGCGCGGTGGTCGTCACGCAGGGCACCATGCGCATCACCGCCGCCAAGGTGACGGTGCGCGAGGACGCCAAGCGCAACAAGTTCTACATCGCCAACGGAGCGCCGGTGACTTTCCGCCAGAAGCGCGACAACCTCGACGAATATGTGGAAGGCTCCGCGGACCGCGCGGAATTCGACGACAGCACCGACGTCCTCAAGCTCTTCAATAAAGCGCGCGTGAAGAGCAACCAGAACGAGCTCACCGGCGATTTCATCTCCTACGATATGCGCCGCGAGCTGGCTGAAGTCTCGGGCGCCCCGCCTGGCCAGCCGGTTCCAGCGAGCACCGGTCGCGTGAAGATGATCATCATCCCGCAGAAGAAGGCGACGGACGCCGACGCGAAGCAGGATGGCGCGCCGGGCGTTTCCCTCAAGCCGGACGCGGGGAAGCCTTAAGTGGCAGCAACGACCGAGGTTGTCTCGCAGCAGCACCTCACGCTGGTGAAGCCGCAGCCGCAGCCTTCGGTGCTGCGCGCAACGGGGCTGATGAAGCGTTATCGCAAGCGCACCGTGGTCTCGGACGTATCGCTTACGGTGGAAAGCGGCGAGGTCGTGGGCCTGCTCGGCCCCAACGGCGCCGGCAAGACCACGTGTTTCTACATGATCCTGGGGTTGGTGCCGACAGACGCAGGTAGCGTCACCCTCGACGGCCAGGACCTCACGCACCTGCCTATTTTCCGCCGCTCGCGCCTCGGGCTTTCGTACCTGCCGCAGGAAGCATCGATCTTCCGCAAGCTTACCGTCGAGCAGAATGTCCGCGCGGTCCTCGAATTGCAGGGCCTCGATTCCGAGGACTTGCAGGCGCGCCTGGAGGCGTTGCTCGACGACCTGCATATCGGCCACCTGCGTGCGAGCGCCGCCATCTCGTTATCGGGCGGCGAGCGCCGTCGCGTCGAGATCGCGCGCGCGCTGGCCACCAGCCCGCGCTTCATCCTGCTCGACGAACCTTTCGCCGGCGTGGACCCGATCGCGGTCCTCGACATCCAGCAGATCATCCGTTTCCTCAAGGAACGCTCGATCGGCGTGCTCATCACGGATCACAATGTCCGCGAGACGCTCGGCATCTGCGACCACGCCTACATCATCAACCAGGGCACGGTGCTCGCCTTCGGGAAGCCGGAAGAGATCATCTATAATGAAGCCGTCCGTAAGGTGTACCTTGGTGAGAATTTCCGCCTCTAGGGCTCCCCAGCCCTGATCGTTCGTTAGCCGCGTGCGGATTGCCGGTTCCATGCAATGAAGCACAGCCTCCAGCTCAAGCTATCTCAGCACCTCACCCTCACTCCTCAGCTCCAGCAATCCATCCGGTTGCTGCAACTGTCGACGGTGGAGCTCAACCAGGAATTGGAGCGCTACCTGGCGGAGAACCCGTTGCTGGAGCGCGCGGAGCTCGCGGCCAACGAGGAGAGCGCCTCGGCCGCGCCCAATGGCCAGCTGCTCGAGCAGCCGCGTGAGCAGACCGCCGCGGAAAATGCCGACGATCGCCGCGAGGAGCAACCCAGCCTCTCCGAGGAGCGCTCCTCATTCGCCGACGAGCCCTCGCAGAACGCCGGCTCCAGCACGCGGCGCGACGACGACGAGCGCGACGACTTTACCCAGTTCGCGGCCCACGAGCCCACGCTGCAGGAGCACCTCTTCCAGCAGATCTCGCTCACCGGCCTTACGCCGCGCGACAAGCTGATCACCGAATTCATCGTCGGCCACCTCGACGAGGACGGCTACCTCAAGCAGGACCTCGAGGAGCTGCGCGAATCGGCGCTCGCCGCGATGTCGGATGTGGAGATCGAGGAGCTGCAGATTTCGCTGCGCCACCTGCAGCACATGGAGCCCACGGGCGTGGGCGCGCGCGACATCTCGGAGTGTCTCGAGCTGCAGCTGCGTTGCATGCCCGAAGGCACGCCCTATCGCGAGGCCGCCATCACCCTCGTCACGCGCCACCTGGATGTGCTGGCCGCGCGCGACTTCAACAAGCTCAAGCGCCTGCTGGGCGTCGACGAAGACGACCTGCGCGAGATTCGCGCCCTCGTGCTCACGCTCGACCCCAAGCCGGGCCGGGCGTTTGGCGCCGGCGACGTGCGTTACGTCATCCCCGATGTCGTGGTGCGCAAGGCGGGCGGGCGCTGGATCGCGGCCCTCAATCGCGACGCGATGCCGCGCCTGCGCGTGAACAAGATGTACGCGGACATCCTGCAGTCGTCGCGCGAAGGCGGTGGCAAGCACCTTTCCGGCCAGCTGCAGGAAGCGCGCTGGCTGATCAAGAACGTGCAACAGCGCTTCGACACCATCCTGCGCGTCACGCAGTCGATCGTCGACCGGCAGAAGAATTTCTTCGAGCACGGCGAGGTCGCGATGCGCCCGTTGGTGCTGCGCGAGATTGCCGAAGCCGTAGGCCTCCATGAATCGACGATCTCCCGGGTGACCACGCAGAAGTACATGCTCACCCCGCGTGGCATATTCGAGTTGAAATACTTCTTCGGCAGCCACGTTTCAACGGACACCGGGGGTGCCTGTTCGGCCACCGCGATCCGTGCTCTCATCAAGCAGCTGGTGGCCGCGGAAGACGGCAGGAAACCGCTATCCGACCACCGCATCTCCGACATCCTCGCGCAGCAAGGCATCCAGGTGGCGCGCCGGACCGTGGCCAAGTATCGCGAGGCCATGCATATCCAGCCCGCCAATCTTCGCAAGTCGATCTGACCCACGAAGGAGCACGCTGATGAACCTCCACCTCACCGGACACCACGTCGAGATCACCCCGGCCATCCGTGACTACGTCACGGGCAAGCTGGAGAAGATCAACCGCCACTTCGACCACGTCATCGACGTGAACGTCGTCATGACGGTGGAAAAGCTGGACCAGCGAATAGAGGCAAACGTGCATTTGTCCGGCAAGGAGATCCACGTGCAGGCGCACGATGGCGACATGTACGCGGCCATCGACGGGCTCATCGACAAGCTCGACCGCCAGGTCATCAAGTACAAGGAGCGCTTCGCGTCGAACGCAAAGCACTACCCGGGGATCAAACGGATCCCGCAGGAAGGGTAGAATCGCCGCCCCATGAACCTCGTTTCCCGACTTTTGCCACTCAACCACGTCATGCTCGGCCTGGACGTGGGCAGCAAGAAGCGGCTGTTCGAGCAGATCGGACTGCTGTTCGAGAACTCGCGCCAGATTCCCCGCGCGCGGGTTTTCGACAGCCTCTTCGACCGCGAGAAGCTCGGCTCCACCGGGCTGGGCTTCGGTGTCGCCATTCCGCACGGACGCATCAAGACGCTGAAGGAGCCGGTGTGCGCTTTCGTGCGCACCGCGCAGGCGATTGCCTTCGAGGCGCCGGATGGGCAGCCCGTGAGCCTCGTGTTCGCGATGCTGGTGCCGGAACACGCGACTGAAGCGCACCTGGAGCTGCTTTCGGAGCTGGCGCAGATGTTCAGCGACCCGGAGCTGCGCGAGGCGCTTTCGTCCACCAACGACATCCAGGCGGCCCACCGGTTGATCACCGAGTGGTCGCCCTATGCCCCGGCTCAGCGTTCAGCGGCTGTTTGACGACCGGCGCGAGCGCTTGTCGCTCGCGTGGGCTGCAGGCAGCGCGGGAGCGTCGCGGGAATTCACCGCGACGCTGGTGCACAAGCCCGGCGTCGGGCTGATCGGCCACCTGAACCTCATCCACCCGCTGCTGGCCCAGGTCATGGGCCCGCGCGAGGTCGAATACCTCGAGCATCTCGATCCCGTGGTGCGCGAGCAGACCGCCGCGCATATCGTTGGCGGCGACACGGTTGTTGTCATCGTGGGCGACGGCGTCTCGCCGCCCAAGGCGTTGCTGCAGGCCGCCAATCGCGCCGGCACGCCGCTGCTCACCTCGGCGGAGCCGAGCCAGCACGTGATCAACGTCCTGCGCCCGCACATGCAGCAGGAGCTGGGCGAAATCACCACGCTGCACGGCGTATTCCTCGACGTGCTCGAGATCGGCGTACTGATCACCGGTGATTCCTCCATCGGCAAAAGTGAGCTCGCACTCGAGCTGGTCTCGCGCGGCCATGGCCTGGTCGCGGACGACGTCGTCGAGCTGCAGCAGATCGGCCCGGAGACGATCCAGGGTCGCTGCCCGCCGCTGCTGCGCGACTTCCTCGAGGTGCGCGGCCTGGGCGTGCTCAACATCCGCTCGATTTTCGGCGAGACGGCGGTGCGCCCACGCAAGGTGTTGCGCCTGCTGGTGCACCTTGAGATGCCCATTGGGGGCCTCGAACCCAGGGACCGGCTCGCCACGCGCTCCGGCACGCTCGATATCCTCGGCGTGGAAATTCCCACCGTGACTCTGGCGGTGGCGCCGGGGCGCAACCTCGCCGTGCTGGTGGAAGCCGCAGTGCGCAACCACATCCTCCTCACGCGGGGAATCGATTCGACGCGCGAGTTCATCGAGCGCCAGGAAGCCGCGATGCGGGCGGATGCCATGGAACGCGACAAGGCGGTGGACTGATGCAGCTTGTCCTGCTCTCGGGGGTCTCCGGTTCCGGCAAGAGCGTCGCGCTCAAGGCGCTCGAAGACGCGGGGTTCTTCTGCGTCGACAACCTGCCGGCGGACCTGATCGTGGCGCTCGCCGATTACCTGCGCGGCCGTGGCGAACAGCGCGTGGCCATCAGTGCCGACGCGCGCAGCCGCGAAAGCCTGGTGCGCCTGCCGGAGATCGTCGACAAGGTGCGCGCCGCGGGCACCGACGTGCGCGTGATCTTCCTCGACGCACATGACGAAAGCCTGGTGCGTCGCTTCTCCGAGTCGCGCCGTCCCCACCCGCTCGCGGGCGAGCGCAAGGAGTTGCGCGAAGCCATCGCCGAAGAACGCAGCGTCCTTGCCTGGCTCGCGGAGATCGGCCAGCGCATCGATACCAGCGGCCTCACGCCCGGCCAGCTGCGCCAGTGGATCCAGGACCTCGTGGTTTCGGACCCCGCGCAGCTCACGCTGATCTTCGAGACGTTCGGATTCAAGAACGGTCCGCCGCTCGATGCGGACTTCGTGTTCGACGCGCGTTGCATCCTGCCGAACCCGCACTACGATCCGCAGCTGCGCGCTCTCACCGGCAACGACGCACCGGTGGGCGATTTTCTCGAGCGCGAGACGCAGGCAAGCCTGCTGATCGAGGACATCCAGCATTTCCTGCAACGCTGGCTGCCGCGCTTCGCGCTCGACCAGCGCGCTTCCATCACCATCGCCATCGGCTGCACCGGCGGTCGCCATCGCTCGGTGTACATCGCCTCCCAGCTGGCGGCGCGCTTCGCCTCCGAGTATCCGGTCGTGATCCGCCACCGCGACCTCAAGGCCTAGTGCTGCTGCTCAACCTTTTCTCCGCCGGCCGCAAACGCGAGGCGGTCCCGATCTTTCCCCTGCAGACGGTGCTGTATCCGGGCGCGCTGCTGCCGCTGCGTATCTTCGAGGTGCGCTACATGGACATGGCGAAGGCTTGCCTCAAGGACGGCTCCGGGTTTGGAATCTGCCTCATCAAGGAAGGCCAGGAGGTGGGCGTCCCGGCATTGCCCGAGCGTGTCGGATGCCTGGCGCGCATCGGCGAGGCCGACATGGAAGAGCTCGGCATCCTCAAGGTGAAGGCGGTGGGCCTGGAGCGCTTCCGCATCGTGTCCTCGGAAGTGAACCGCCAGGGTCTCATCATCGGCGAAATCGAGAAACACGAACCCGAGGCAACCGGGGGCGAAACGCCAGGCTTCGAGCAATGCACCGAGTTCCTTGCCAAGGCGATGACGGCGATCGGCACCGATCGATTCGCGCAGCCCTACGATTTCGAGGATCGTAGCTGGGTCGGCTTCCGGCTGGCCGAAATCCTGCCCTTGCGTCCCGACGTGAAGCAGAAGCTGCTCGAGCTTACCGACGCGGCGCTGCGGCTCGCGATGCTGCATCGGTTCTTGAAGAGCCAGAAGCTGATCTGAAACTGGTGTCAGACACGACTTTTGCTTTTCGGAGGCTTCTTGTCGCCGTTCGAAAAAGTCGTGTCTGACACCAGTTTCAGCAGCCTCCTCACCGGCGAAGGCAATGCGGCGCCGGTGATCTCCGCAAGCGGCAGCCATATGGCGGCGCGTTGCGCGGCGAGCGGCGCGGCCTTGCCAACCTCGATGCGCCACGGGAAAACATCCAGCGTGTAGTGCGTGAATGCGTGCTCGAAGGGTTCGAGTGCCACGATCGTCGCCGCGGTGAATCCCCAGCCACCCAGCGCAACTTGCGGATCGGTCGCTTCGTCGATTTCCGGCAGCGACCACAAGCTACCCCAGATGCCGCTGGCAGGGCGCTTCTCCAGCAGCACCTCGCCCTTCAAGACAATGACCAGCATTGCGATGCGCTTGCGCCTGGGCGCGGCGCGCGCCCGCTTGCCAGGCAGTTCATCGATGCGATCTTCCAGCCGTGCGATGCAATCTTCCGCGACCGGGCAGAGCAAACACGCGGGCGTGCGCGTCCGGCAGATATCGGCGCCCAGGTCCATCAACCCTTGCGTGTATTGCTCGATGCCATGCCTGGGCAGGCGCTGGGTGGCTTCCGCCCACAGCGCGGATTGGGTCAAGGCGCTTGAAGGATTCCCGGGGATGCCGGCATGGCGCGAGAGCACGCGGCGCACGTTGCCATCGAGGATCGGCCGCACTTCGCCGGAAGAGAACGCGGCGATGGCGCCGGCGGTGGATCGCCCGATGCCCGGCAGCGACTCGAGGTCATCGAAGCGGGTGGGAAACCGGCCGCCGAACCGCGCGACAACTTCCTTGGCCGCCTTGTGCAGGTTGCGTGCTCGCGCGTAGTACCCGAGGCCACTCCACAAGGCGAGCACGTCATCTTCCGGAGCGACCGCGAGAGTAGCCACATCGGGACAGCGCGCGAGGAATCGTTGGTAGTACGGAATCACGGTGGCGACCTGGGTCTGCTGGAGCATGATCTCCGAGAGCCAGATGCGGTAGGGGTCGCGCGTTCCCTGCCACGGCAGGCCGTGGCGCCCATGTTCCTGCTGCCAGCGCACCACGCGTGCCGCGAAGTCCATGCGGAAGTTTAACCGCGGACCCCTGGCGGCTAGGAACCCCGCGATGTCGCCCGTGCCAGGAGGCTGCCCCCAACGGCGCACCAGGCCATGCCCCTCAGGCCGCCACGCAGGTATCCGAACATGGCCAGCCCCGCGCCCGTGGCGCCGGCGAGGATTTGCTGGGCCGGAGTCCACACGGGACGCTGCCACGAAGCAACCGAATCGCGCGCGATCTGGCCGAGGGTGGGGCCCCCCGGGGATCCGCGGCGCTCAATGGCCCCGCGCGTCTCGACCATCAGGCCATGTGCTTCCTGGCGGATTTCCCGCGCCACTTCGCCGCCATGCTCGATCGTGCGGCGCGCGGCGTCGATGCTGCCAGTGACTTGGCCGCGGCGCTTGCGGCCGGCCTGCGGATCGCCGAAAAACATCAAAGCGGCGCCGAGGCCGAGGAAAACTAGACGGGACATGGAAGCCTCCGGAGAAAACTGGGGTAGTCCCTTTGGACCCATGCCGGGCGGCCGGGTTCAGAAGATAGTCAAGAAGGACTGGGCCCGGCGGCTGGAGCGGGTGAAGGGAATCGAACCCTCGTCGTAAGCTTGGGAAGCTTCTGCTCTGCCATTGAGCTACACCCGCGATTCGCAAGGCATTTTACCCGCTCCGCATGCCATTCGCGCCCCCCGGCTGCCGTTCGTCGCACGCCGGGCGTCGGGTCCCGGCGACCCGCGATACGATCGCCTCCATGAGCACACACGCCGCGGCTCCGGGCAACCATGCCAGGGAGCATTTCCACCCCCTCGAGGTCATTCCGTTCTTCCGGCGCTGGCCGCGCAGCCAGTTGCGCGACCTCATCTACACCTTCATCTGGAGCTCATTCTTCGGCGTGGGCTTCTACCTGCTGGGCACGCTCACGGATGGGTCAATGCAGTCGCTGCGCGCCTTCGGCCTCTACATGCTGATCTCCAACGTGGTGGGTTATTCGATCCACGCCCTGTTCCACATCGGCGGGCATACCGGGCTGGAAGAGCGCGCGAGGCGATCGGGACTGCTCCTAAAGTCGACCTACTTCTCGGGCGTGCCGCTGCTGGGCGTGATGCTCGGCCTCTGGATCTCGTCCTTCGTCATCGATGTCGGCATCCGCAGGATCTTCGGCGATGCCAAGTCGATGATGTCGGTCGTCACGGTGAGCCTCGTCATCTCGGTGGTGATGAGCATGGTCTTCTACATGCGCGAACGCGGCGCCGCGGCCGATGCTGCGCTCACCCGTGAAAGGCTGCGCGTGGAGCGCGTCGAGCGCGAGGCGACGCTCGCCAACCTGCGCGCGCTGCAGGCGCAGATCGAGCCTCACTTCCTCTTCAACACCCTCGCCAATGTGACGAGCCTCATCGATCCGGATCCGGCCACCGCCAAGCGGATGCTGGACAGCTTCATCCGCTTCCTGCGCGCATCACTCGCCGCGACGCGAATGGAGCACACAACGCTTGCCAACGAATCCGAGCTCATTACATCGTTCCTGCAGGTGCTGCAGGTCCGCATGGGCGATCGCCTGCGTTTCCGCATCGACATCGATCCGGAACTGCGCGGCTTCGAGCTGCCGCCGATGCTGTTGCAGCCGGTAATCGAGAACTCGATCAGGCACGGCCTCGAGCCCAAGGTCGAAGGCGGCGAGGTCGTATTCCGCGCGCGGCGCGAGGGCGGGCATGTGGTGATCGAGATCGCCGACACGGGCGTGGGGTTCGCGCCGACGACGCGCGGCGGGGTGGGGCTTTCCAACCTGCGCGACCGCTTGAAGCTTCTTTACGGAGAGCAGGCCTCGATGCAGATCGGCGAGAACACTCCGGCAGGAACCATCGTCACCGTGAGGCTGCCGGCATGAGCGTGCGCGCGCTGGTGGCGGACGACGAGGCGCACCTTGCGCAGCACCTGATCACGCGGCTGCAGGCGTTGTGGCCCGAGCTCGAGCTGCTGGCGCCCGCGGCCAACGGCCTCGACGCGCTGCGGCGCATCAACGACGAGGAACCCGAGATCGCATTCCTCGACATCCGCATGCCCGGCCTGACGGGGCTGGAGACCGCCAGCCGCATCGAGGCCAGTACCCATATCGTATTCGTGACGGCTTTCGACCAGTACGCGGTGGAGGCATTCGACCGCGACGCCGTCGACTACCTGCTGAAGCCGGTGTCTGATGAGCGCCTGCTGAAATGCATCGAACGGCTGAAACGCAAGCTGCAGGGCGACGAACGTCCGCCTGCGCTCGATGAAATGCTGGCGCGGCTGTCGCGCGCGCTGCCCGCCGGCGGGGTCGGGCGCTTGCGCTGGGTGCGCGCGTTGAAGGGCGAGACTGTCGAGCAGATCGCGGTCGACGAGATCCTCTACTTCCAGGCCTCCGACAAATACACCTGTGTGATCACGCGCGAAGGTGAATCGCTGATCCGCACGCCGCTGGCCGAGCTCTCGCCGCAGCTCGACAGCGAATTGTTCTGGCAGATCCATCGCAGCACGCTGGTGAACATGAACGAAGTGGCCTCCACGCGGCGCGACATCGGCGGGCGTGTATTCGTGAAGCTGAAGGACGGGACGGAGCTGCCCGTGAGTCGCGCTTACGCGCACCTTTTCAAACAGATGTAGGAGACCCCCATGAAGAGACTCGCATTCCTCCTCGCTGCGTTTGCGTTGCTGCCCGCGGCGCGCGCCGAGCCCGCATCCGAAACCGCGAAGGCCGAGATGGCCAGGATCGCGCAGATGGTGGGCCACTGGAAGGGCGCCGGCTATATCGACTTGCCCGGCGGGCGCCACGAGTCGACTTCGGAGGAATGGATCGAGATGCGCCTGGACGGACGCGCGATCCTGATCGAGGGACTGCACCGGGACATGAAGACGCGCGAGGTGAACCACCACGCGCTCGCGATCATCTCCTGGGACGACGGCCAGAAGCAGTATCGTTTCATGTCGGCGCTGGCCGCAGGTCGCACCGGCTACTTCCCGGCGCACATGGAGGGTACGAAATTCATCTGGTCGATCCCGATCCCCAATGGTCCCACCAGCCGCTTCACCATCTCGCTGGACGATCCGGACAAGTGGAGGGAGGTTGGTGAGCAGTCGCGAGACGGCGGCAAGACCTGGGTCAAGTTCTTCGAGATGAACCTGGATCGGGTGAAATAACGCGCTAAAATTCGGCTGTGTCCGCGCCCATTCTCATCACCCTGAACGGGGCGCCCCGGGAGCTTCCCGCCGCGCTCACGTTTTCCCAGCTGCTCGATGAGCTCGCCCTCGCCGGCAAGCGGCTCGCGATCGAGCGCAACGGCGAAATCGTGCCGCGCAGCCGCTTCGGCGAATCGCGACTGGCCGATGGCGACCGGATCGAGGTTGTTGTCGCCGTTGGAGGTGGTTGATGGATAGCGAATTGGTCATTGCAGGCAAGACATACGGTTCGCGGCTGCTCGTAGGCACGGGAAAGTATCGCGACTTCGACGAAACGCGCCGCGCCATCGATGCATCGGGCGCGCAGATTGTCACCGTCGCCATCCGTCGCACCAACATCGGCCAGAACGCGGGCGAACCCAACCTGCTGGATGCGCTGCCGCCCTCGCGATTCACCATCCTTCCCAATACCGCCGGCTGCTACAGCGCGCAGGAGGCGGTGCGTACGCTGCGCCTGGCGCGGGAGCTGCTCGATGGCCATGCGCTGGTAAAGCTGGAAGTGCTGGGTGATGCGCAGTCGCTTTACCCGAACATGCCGGAGACGCTGTCGGCGGCGAAGACTCTCGTCGCCGAAGGCTTCGAGGTGATGGCCTACTGCAGCGACGACCCGATTTTGGCGAAGCAGCTCGAAGATCTCGGCTGCGTCGCGGTGATGCCGCTGGCTTCGCTGATCGGCTCCGGCATGGGAATCCTCAATCCCTGGAACCTGCAGATCATCATCGACCGGCTGAAGGTTCCGGTGCTGGTGGACGCGGGCATCGGCACCGCCTCGGATGCGGCCATCGCGATGGAGTTGGGCTGCGACGGCGTGCTGATGAACACCGCCATCGCTAAAGCGAAGGACCCGGTGCGCATGGCGCGCGCGATGAATCTGGCGGTGGAAGCGGGCAGGGAAGCATTCCTCGCCGGGCGCATGCCGAAGAAGCCCTACGAGGCTAGCGCCAGTTCACCGGAAACGGGCCTGATCCAGAAAACGGCCTAGAAGCGCCAGCTCAACCCGACGGTGATCTGGTCTGCGACTTCCGCCTCGCTGGCCAGCATGGACCCCAGGGGCGCGTTGCGCTCCAGCTCCGCGCGGATTCCCAGGGCCTTGTTGAAGTCGTAGCGCACGCCCACGCCATAACGCAGGCGCGAACCGCGCGCCATCTGGTCCGCCGGCAGGAGCGCCGTGGAGCTGAGGCCGAAGCCGCCGCGTGCGTCACCGCGATAGGCGCCCATGCGCCCGTAGAAAGAGAAGCGCCACACCGGCAGGATCGCCACCGCGTCCACGCCAAATCCCGTGCTGCGGAACTGCGAGGCAAAGTTGCCGGGGCTTGCGAAGACGCTGGAGGTGTTGCGGCTGAAGTCCACGTATTCGCTTTCGATGGCGAAGTGGCGCGAGTACTTGTAGCCCAATTTCAGGCGCACGCTTTTCTCCGCGGCGAAGGACGGGATGTCGAACGGGTTGGCGGGTGAGGAAAAGAGGTACGGGCCGTTGCGGATGAGGCTCGACTCCGGCAGCTTCAGCATGCCGAAGTAGTCGGCGGCGGAGGCGATGGCGGGGAGGATTGCGAAGGCCAGCGCGACAAGCGACCGTTTGAGAGCCATGGACGTAATTCGCTTTTGTTGTTGAAATCCAATCTAGGCCGCGCCCTTGGGCGTGTCAATCGAAATGCCCTTCTATAATCCGGAACCCTCATTTCTGTTGCGTCCGTGACACACCCTCCCATTCGCAGCTATGTATTACGCCAGGGCCGCTTCTCCCCCGGGCAGCAGCGCGCCCATGCCGAACTGATGCCGCGCTGGGGCGTGCCGTATCGCGCCGGGCAATTGAATTTCCGCGAGGTTTTTGGCCGTGTCGCGCCGGTGGTGGTCGAGATCGGCTCCGGCATGGGAGAGACGACGGCCCGGATCGCGCGGGAAAATCCCGGCACCGACTACCTGGCGGTCGAAGTGCATGCGCCCGGCGTCGGCGCGTTGCTCAAGCAGGTGGAGGAAAACGGCTCCACCAACGTGCGCGTGGCGCAGCATGACGCGGTGGAGGTGATGCGCGAGATGATCCCGCCGGCATCACTGGCCGGCATGCACGTGTTTTTCCCCGATCCCTGGCCGAAGAAGCGCCATCACAAGCGCCGCCTGCTGCACCCGGACTTCGTCGCGCTCGCCACTTCACGCATCGCGCCGGGTGGCTATTTCCATGTCGCCACCGATTGGCAGGAGTACGCGGAGGAAGTACTCGCGGTGATGCAGCAGACCGCGAGCCTCACGAATGCCGCTGATGGATTCGCGCCGCGGCCGCAAACGCGTCCAGAAACCAAGTTCGAACGTAGAGGCTTGAAGCTGGGCCACGGAGTGTGGGACCTCGTTTTCAAAAGGGACACGAAATGAAAGCAACAACAATGAGCCGCCGCAGCCTGCTGCGGATGATTGCCGCCGCCGGCGCCGCAGGTGCTTCCGGCCTCATCCGCGATGTCCTTGCCGCGGGTGACCTGCCGCCCGGCCTGCACAAGCTCGAAGGCACTGCGACCGTGAACGGCAAGCCCGCGAAGGCGGGCGACAAGGTCTTGCTGGGCGACCGCGTCGCGACCGGCCCCAACAGCCAGGCGGTGATCGTGCTCAAGGGCGACGCCATGCTGATGCGCAGCGACACCATCATCGAGTTCAAGGGGCGCGAAGGGCTGCTCACGGAAATGGTGATCGCCACCGGCAAGGTGCTTTCGGTGTTCTCGAAGAAACCCGTCGGCATCAAGGCGGTGACGGCCACCATCGGCATCCGCGGCACCGGCGCCTACATCGAGGTCGACAAGGACGAGGTCTACTTCTGCCTCTGCTACGGCGAGGCGGTCATCGACGGGCCGAAAATGCAGACGAAAACCGTGGTGACAACGCACCACGAGCAGCCGCTGCTGATGAGCGAGCGCAACGGCATGCTCGGCGCGGCGCCGGGACCCTTCCGCAACCACACCGATGACGAGCTCATCATGCTCGAGGCCCTGATGGGTCGCGTGCCACCGTTCATGAAAAACGGCCAGTACCCGGCGAACAAATACTGATCACGCGGCGCTTCGGCGCCGCCACCGGCGCTGCAAGGAACGTTTCCAGCAGGTCGTTGAGGAAACGCTGGCCCCTGGCAGTCGGAGCAGCGCGCGCGTGGTCACGTTGCAGCAGCCCCGCCTTCTCCGCGGCTTCCAGCTGCGGCTCGATCACGGCGAGCGGCAAACCGGTGCGCTGCGTGAACATCGCAAGCGGAAATCCTTCCACCAGGCGCAGCGTGTTGAGCATGAACTCGAACGGCAGCTCCGCGTCCGCCACTTCGCGCGTTTCCTGGATCGCGCCGCCGTCGAGGGCGGTGCGCAGGTAGGACTGCGGTTTGCGTTCGCGCACCTGGCGCACGATGCGGTCGCGGAAAGAGATCTTGCCGTGCGCACCCGCGCCGATGCCGAGATAGTCGCCGAAGCTCCAGTAGTTCACGTTGTGGCGCGCGCGATGGCCGGATTTCGCGAAGGCCGAGGTCTCGTAGTGCTCGTAGCCCGCGCGCGCCAGCAGGGCCTCGATGCCTTCCTGCATGTCGGCAGAGACATCGTCGGCGGGCAGCTCCGGAGGAAACCTCGCGAAATGCGTGTCGGGCTCGAGCGTGAGGTGATAGGCGGAGACATGCGCAGGCCCCAGGTCGATGGCTTCGCGAATGTCGTCGAGCGCCTGCGCCAGCGATTGCCCGGGCAGTGCGTACATCACGTCGACATTGACCGTGGGATAAATGGAGGTTGCCGCCTTGATCGCGGCGCGCGCCTCGGCGGCGCCGTGGACGCGACCCAGCGCGGCCAGCTTGGCATCGTCGAAGCTCTGCACGCCGATGGAGAGGCGATTGACGCCGGCGGCGCGGAAGCCGCGGAAGCGCTCGATCTCGAACGTGCCGGGATTGGCTTCCATCGTGACCTCCGCATCGGGGTCCAGCGGCAGGCGCGTACGCACCGCCGTCAGCAGCCGGTCGATCGATGCGGGAGAGAAGAGGCTCGGGGTGCCGCCGCCGATGAAGATCGTGTGCAAGCGGCGCCCATAGACATCGGGGACGCTGGCCTCGACGTCCGCGATGAGCGCGTCGATGTATTCGGCCTCCGGAAGCTCGCCACGTTTCTCGTGCGAGTTGAAGTCGCAATACGGGCATTTCCGCAGGCACCACGGAATGTGGATATAGAGCGAGAGCGGGGGCAGCTGCGCGAGCGCGGCCATCAGCGCAGGCGTTGCGCGAGCGCGGCCAGCGCCTGGGCGCGATGGCTGATGCGGTTTTTTTCTTCCGCGGGCATCTGCGCCGCCGTGAGGGCACTTCCGCGCGGCAGGAAATGCGCGTCGTAGCCGAAACCGCCTTCACCCCGTGGCTCGAGCACGATCGCGCCTTGCCAGCGTCCGTCCGCCACGATAGGCGTGGGATCGGTGGCGGCGGTCACCAGCACCAGGACGCAGTAATAGAACGCGGAGCGGTCGGCGTTATGCCGCAGCTCCCTCACGAGGCGCGCGTTGTTGCGAGGATCGCGCACGCCGCGCTCGCCATCGTGGCCGGCGTAGTACGCGGAATGCACCCCGGGCTCGCCGCCCAGGGAGGGGACGCAGAGGCCCGAGTCGTCGGCCAATGCCGCCAGGCCCGTGGCGCGGCTCGCATGGCGCGCCTTGACCAGCGCATTTTCGAGAAAGGTGTCGTGTGGTTCTTCCGCCTCGGTGACATTGAACGCCGACTGCGCAACGGTTTCGATGCCCAGCGGGCCCAGCATCGCCTGCAGCTCCTTCAGCTTGCCGGCGTTGCTCGACGCGATGACGATCTTCACGCCAAGGCTTGGCGCTGCAGCCTGATGAGCTCGGCAATGCCGCCGGATGCGAGGTCGAGCAGCACGGACATCTGCTCGCGCGTGAAAGGCGCGCCTTCAGCGGTGCCCTGTACTTCGACGAAATTGCCGGCGCCGGTCATCACGACGTTCATGTCCGTGTCGCAACCGGAATCTTCCTCGTAGTCGAGGTCGAGCACCGGCCGGCCCTTCACGATGCCGACCGAGACCGCGCCCACGAAATCGCGCAGCGGATTGTCCTTGAGCACGCCCTGCGTGCGCATCCAGGCGACGGCGTCGGCCAGGGCCACCATGGCGCCGGTGATCGAGGCGCAGCGCGTGCCGCCATCGGCCTGGAGCACGTCGCAGTCGATGCTCACCTGGCGCTCGCCCAGCACCGAGGTATCGATGATGGAGCGCAGGCTGCGGCCGATGAGCCGCTGGATTTCCTGCGTGCGGCCCGATTGCTTGCCCTGCGCGGCCTCGCGCGAGCTGCGCGTGTTGGTGGCACGCGGCAACATGCCGTATTCGGCGGTCACCCAGCCTACGCCCTTGCCCTTGAGGAAGGGCGGCACGCGCTCCTCGACGCTGGCGGTGCACAGCACCTTGGTATGGCCCATCTCCACCAGCACTGATCCTTCGGCGTGTCTGGTGTACTGGCGGTGAAATTTGACGGGGCGGAGCTGGGAGGTGGCGCGGTCGAACGAGCGGGACGTCATGAGGCTAGCGAGGCACTTTCTTGATGGCGTTCTGGATTTCGGCGATGGCGCGTTCGATGTCGTCATCGGTGACGTCCTCGAGCACGGCATTGGGCGTGTTCAACTGCTCGGTGGTGTTGGTTGAGGTGGCGAATTGCTCGTCGTCGAGGCTGGAACTATCGGCCACCATCGCGTCCTCCTGGTTTTCCCAGGTCATCGCGACGACGGTGAGGTTGTCCGATTCGCCAAGCGCGCGGCGATGCGCCTCGGTGAGCAGCCCCGGCATCAGCGCGCCGACGGTCTGCTTGCCGAGCATGTTGCCGAGGATGTTGGGCGGGATCTGCGCCCAGAAACCGTCGGTGGACAACATGATGGTGTCGCCGACGTCGAGCTTCACTTCGCGGCCGATGTCGATCTGCGGTGGCACCACGCCCCCGAGGCAGCTGAAGATCTTGTTGCGGTCCGGATGGCGCGCGGCCTGCTCGACCGTGATGGTGCCTGCATCGATCATCTGCTGGATCTTGGAGTGGTCCTGCGTGCGCGTGAGCAGCTCGCCGCGGCGGAAGACGTAGAGCCGCGAATCACCGGCATGCGCCCAGAACGCGTAGCCGCCCTGGATCACGCACGCGACGCAGGTGGTGCGCGGGCATTCCAGCAGGTTCTTCTCCACGGCATGCGACACGATTGCGCGGTGCGCCGACTGGATGGCGGAGACGAGGAAGTCGAACGGCTTGCGCAGCCGGTTGCGCGCTTCCTGCTGGAAGCGACGCGTGATCTCCTGCACCGCGATCTCGGCGGCAACCTCGCCTTGCGCGTGGCCACCCATGCCATCGGCGATCACCATCATCAGCACGTCGCGGCTGTACGAATAGCCGACGCGGTCCTCATTGTCCTTCCGGTCGCCGACTTTGCTGTCCTGGAAGATGGTGAAGCGCATCTCTTCGGCAACTCAGCGCGAGAACAGCTTCGACAACGGCGTGTTCATGGTCTCGAGGAACGTGGGCTTCTTGTACTCCACCGGCCCCTCGTTGAGGCGCTTCTGCAGGTCGAACGCCGTTTGCGGCCGCTTGAGCCAGTCGACCTGCAGGCAGGACTCGACCATGTCGTAGAGATCGTCGGAGTACTGCTGCTTGGCCAGCGTTCGCAGCGGAATGATCTTGTCCCTTTCCTCGCGCTGGTCGCCCGCCTGCGGTGGCGTGCCGCCGATGCAGGTGTACATGGTGGCGCCGACGGAGTAGATGTCGCTCCAGGGTCCGAGCTCTTCCGGCTTGAAGCGATAGTGCTCCGGCGCGGCAAAACCCGCCGTGTACATCGGCTTCAACTTCATCGCATCTTCCGAAAGAGTGATGCGGGCTGCGCCGAAATCGAGCAGTACCGGGCGGCCTTCCATCGAAATGAAGATGTTGGCCGGCTTGATGTCCAGGTGCAGCAGCTTGTTGGTGTGGACCTCCCGAAGGCCGTTCATGAGGTTGCTGAAGATGCGGCGGATGAAGCCTTCGGTGAATTCGTGGCGGTTGCGCTGGATGTGGAATTGCAAGGTGCGCCCGCGCACGTACGTCATGACCATGTAGCAGGTCTCGTTGGCGCGGAAGAAATTCTCAACGCGCACCACGTTGGGGTGCGCGATCATCGCCAGCGCGCGCCCCTCCTCGAAGAAACACTTGAGGCCATGGCGGAAGACGGAGAGGTTGGCCTCGTCGTTGATCTTCACTTCGACGCCTTCGGTGCGCAGTGGCAGCGACGAAGGCAGGTATTCCTTGATCGCGAACGGGGTGCCCGCTTCGTCGCGCGCAAGATAGACGATCGAAAACCCGCCCGACGAAAGGGGCTTCTCGATGCGATAGCCGTTCAGCACATAGCCGGCTGGCAGCGGCTGGTTAGCCTGCTGGGGCATATTGCGCGGGGGGGTTCCGATATAATTTGGGCACCTAATTGTCGGCACTCCCGCCCCGCCTTGTAAAGGCGAATCTTCTACAAATCCAATGATTTCCAGCATGACCGGCTTTGCGGCCGCCTCTCAGGAAAGCGCCCAGGGAAGCCTCGGGCTCGAACTGAAGACGGTCAACCACCGCTATCTCGAATTCCAGACGCGGATCCCCGAGGAGCTTCGGCCCCTGGAACCCGCCATGCGCGAAGCGGTGGCGGCGCGCCTTTCGCGCGGAAAAGTGGACTGCCGCGTCACCTACACGCCGGTTTCGACTGCCGCCCGCTCGCTGGTACCCGACGCGCAGGCGATGGAGTCGCTTCTGGCTGCGGGCGCCGCCGTGTTGAAGCGCTTTCCCGAGGCGCGCCCGCTCTCGGTTGCGGAGATCCTGCATTGGCCCGGCGTGCTCGCCGATGAGTCGCTTTCGCCGGAAAAGCTCAAGGAACAGGTTCTGGGCCTTCTGGGACGCGCCATCGTCGAGCTCGATCAATCGCGCGCACGTGAAGGCGCCAAGCTCGAAGTGGTGTTGCGCGAGCGCCTCGACAGCATGTCGAAACTCGTGAAGGAAGCCGCTCCGCTGCTGCCCGTCGCAGTGAAAGCCTTCCAGGACAAACTCGCCGCGAAGATCGCGGACGCCGCAGCGGCACCCACCGATGAGCGCGTGCAGCAGGAAATCGTGCTCTACGCTGCGCGCATCGATGTCGACGAGGAAATACAGCGCCTGGGCGGCCACATCACTGAGTTCCGCCGCGTGCTCGACAAGGGCGGCGCCTGCGGCAAGCGCCTCGATTTCCTCTGCCAGGAGCTCAATCGCGAGGCCAACACGCTCGGCTCCAAGTCGGTGGCGAGCGAGATGACGCGCATCTCCGTCGAGCTCAAGGTGCTGATAGAGCAGATGCGCGAACAAGTGCAAAATATCGAGTGAGCAAGCAAGGCGTCAACACCGGGATCATCGTTGGATCGGGCGCCTCCGGCGCCGATCAACGCCAGCATGCGAAAGGCAATCTGTTCGTCGTCGTCGCGCCCTCGGGCGCCGGGAAGACGACATTGGTGGCAAAGCTGCTCGAGGCCGATCCGAACATCCGCCTGTCGATTTCCTTCACCACGCGCGCCCCGCGGCAAGGCGAGGTGGATGGTCGCGAATACCACTTCGTCGAGCGGGCCGCGTTCGAGAAGATGATCGCGGCGGGCGATTTCCTCGAGCACGCCAACGTCTACGGAAACTACTACGGCACCAGCAAGCGCTGGATCGAGCAGCAGCTCGACGGGGACCATGACGTCTTGCTGGAGATCGACTGGCAGGGTGCCCGCCAGGTGAAGGCGCTCTTCCCGGACATGGTCGGAATATCGATCATGCCGCCGTCGCTCCCGGAGCTGCGGCGGCGGCTGGAAAGTCGCGGCAAGGACGCGCCTGAGGTGATCGCCAAGCGGATGGATACCGCTCTAGAGGAAATCTCCCATGTGCTTGAATTTCCATATATAATTGTTAATGAGCGCTTCGAGGCTGCGCTTTCCGACCTGCAGGCTGTTGTGCGTGCGTCCCGCGTTTCGCAGGCGCAGCAGAAGGTCCGCCTTTTGAAGCTAATCGAGCAATTCAAGTAACCGGAGACCAGCACCATGGCCCGCATCACCGTCGACGATTGCATCAAGTTCTTCCCCAACCGCTTCGAACTCACGCTCGCCGCCACCAACCGCGCCCGCCAGGTCGCCCTTGGCGCGACGCCGCTGGTCGAGTCGAACAAGGACAAGCCTTGCGTGATTGCCCTGCGCGAAATCGCCGCGGGCAAGGTGGGCAAGGAGTTGCTCCTTCCGCCGGCGCCGGCCCTGCCGGTGCTCTGAGA
>JBDSMR010000160.1:0-18075 GCA_039915735.1 Usitatibacter sp.
ATGAAGGAGCTGCGCCGCCAACTGCCCGCTTCGATGCCGCTGTCGGGGCTCAGCATCGGGGCCGTGGCCGACCGCGTGGTGGTGCGTGAAGGCGCTACTCGCTGGCAGGCCGAGTCCGGGCAATACCTGCTGGAATTCGAAGGCGACCCCGGCGCGGGCGCACTGAATATCGTGGCCCGCCACGAGCCCTATGAACGCGCGCTCTTGCTGGAGCGCAACGACCTGGAGGGCGCGCTGGCGGCGTATGCACAGGCCGTAGCCGCCGATCCCACGCACCTCGACACGCGTATCAACCTCGGCAGCCTCCTGCACGAGGCCGGCCGCCTGGCGCAGGCCGAGCGGGTCTATCGCGACGCGCTCGAGACCCTGGGAAGCGAACCCGTGCTGCTCTACAACCTCGGCGTTCTGCTGGAGGACCTGGGCCGCAAGGTGGAAGCGGTGGAGGCTTACGCCGCGGCGCTGCGCGGCAACCCGGATCTCGCCGATGCGCACTACAACCTCGGGCTGCTCTATCGCACGCTCGGCAAGCCGCGCGAAGCGATCCGCCACATGGCGCACTACCGGCGCCTGGCGCAGAGAGCCGGCGCCTAGGAACGGGCTCGCGCTCAGCGCGAGGGCGGGTTCTGCGAGAGCTCCGCGCGGATCGCGCGCAGCCCGGCCTTCACGCGGGACTCGTTGGGTGCGCCCATGCGCATCATCAGCTTGCGGCCCGCTGAAAGCACCTCGAGATCCGGATCAGCGTATTCGTAAAGCACGTGAGGAACCGCGAGCGCGACCGGCGCTTCGGCATCCGGTGCATCGAGCAGGTGGTCGATCACCTCGACCACGCGATCGTTGAAGTAGCCATTGGGATAGCCGAGTTCGACGTACGCCTGCTGGAACAATGGGTAGAGCCGGAAGTAGGTCGCGGCCAGCCGCTTCGGCTCGACGCTCTCGAGCGCGCGAACGTAGGGCTCGTAACGCGCCGCGTTCTCGGGCGCGATGGCCAGGGTGTCGCCCTTGCCCGTGATCTTCATCGGCCCGGGCACCGGACGCGCGGGATTCAGGCGGGCCGCATACGCTTCCCGGGGCAGGTTATCGATGGTGGCCACGATGCGACGCACCAGGTCCTCCGGGAACAACAGGGTCGCGATCGGACCGGCGCCGGCGAGGCCGACCAGGGCTTCGAGCAACGTCGCGTCGCTTTCCTGCAGCGTTGGCAGCGGTTTCGGGCCCGGGTCCACCGCGGGCACGGGATGCACGGGGCCTGTGGGCGGCGCGGGAGCCGCGGAAGCGGGTGTCGCAGCCGGTGGGAGCCGTGGAGGCGATGGCCAGAAATACCACGTGGCGGTCGCGATCGCGGCGGCGATGGCGACCAGGACAGCAATGCGGATCATGGCGGTAGCCTCCGGGTTGGCCGCTTGTATCATGCGACCATGCTGGAAAACAGGGGTTCCGGGGCGCCAACCAATGCGCGGTCGGAGTATTCCCGAATCACCTCTGGCGCAACTCACTGCGCCCGCGCCATTGGGCAGGATCGCGTCATAACAGGGGAGGCACCGAATGTCCGAGGCACTGAGGATCCTGTCGGTCGGCGCGGGCACGCTGCTGGCCATCGTGGTGTTCGCCGTGATCGTGTTCTGGTTCATCCAGGACGTGACGCAGAAAAAACACGCAGTACTGCGCAACTATCCGGTGATCGGCCGGCTGCGCTACTTCTTCGAGAAACAGGGCGAATATTTTCGCCAGTACTTCTTCGCCGGCGACCGCGACGAGATGCCGTTCAACCGCGCCACTCGCGCCTGGATCTACCGCGTCGCGAAGCAGGAAGACGGCAGCGGCATCATCGGCTTCGGCTCTACCTACGACATGAAGGCGCCGGGCGCCATCCTCTTCGTAAACGCGGGTTTCCCGGTGCAGGAGTGGGAGAAGCAGGTCACGCCGCCGCTCGTGATCGGCGAGGGCTGGTGCGACAAGCCCTTCACCGCGAAATCGATCGTGAACATCAGCGGCATGAGCTTCGGGGCGATCTCCAGGCCGGCGGTGCAGGCGCTTTCCAAGGGGGCGGCTTCGGCCGGCTGCTGGCTCGATACGGGCGAAGGCGGCATGGCGCCGCACCACCTCGCGGGCGGCGCCGACGTGATCATGCAGATCGGCACCGCCAAATACGGCATCCGCGACGAGGCCGGCAACTTCTCCCCGGAGCGCGCCAAGGAGCTCGCGACACAGGTGAAGGCCTTCGAGATCAAGCTCTCGCAGGGTGCCAAGCCCGGCAAGGGCGGCGTGCTGCCCGGCGGCAAGGTGACCGAGGAGATCGCGCGCATCCGTGGAATTCCACAGGGACAGGATTCGATCAGCCCCAATCGCCACAAGGACGTCGCCAACATCGTGGAGCTGCTCGACCAGGTGGCGATGATCCGTTCGCTCACCGGGCGGCCGGTCGGTATCAAGACCGCGATCGGCGGCTGGCATTTCCTCAATGCGCTCGGCGAGGACGTGCTCAAGCGGGGACTGGAATACGCGCCCGACTTCCTCGTGATCGACGGCGGTGAAGGCGGCAGCGGCGCGGCACCGCAAGCCCTCTTCGACCACATGAGCCTGTCGATCGAGGAGGCGTTGCCGCGCGCAGCGGACATGCTCTACGAAACGGGCCTGAAGGATCGCGTGCGGCTGGTCGCCTCGGGCAAGCTCGTGACCTCGGCGCGTGCTGCGTGGGCGCTATGTGCCGGCGCGGACTTCGTGAACACCGCGCGCGGCTTCATGTTCTCGCTCGGCTGCATCCAGGCGCTGCGTTGCCACACCAACACCTGCCCCACCGGCATCACTACCCACAACCCGCGCCTCCAGCGCGGCCTGGTGGTCGAGGAGAAATGGCAGCGCGTCGCCAACTACGCGATGGGCATCAACAAGGACATCGAGATGATCGCGCACTCATGCGGCGTGGCACATGCGCGCCTGCTGCGGCGCGAGCACTGCCGCATCGTGCAGGGCAGTGGCGCCACCGCGGCGCTCAACATGCTTTATCCGTATCCGAAGCTGCGGCCGATGGCGGCGGTGGCGATTGCTTCACAGGTGGCGATGGCCGCCTCCGTGGAGTAGTAGCGCCAGATCGATCGCCGATTTTTCAACACGGAGGACACAGAGGCAACACAAGAGGAAAGCAAAAACGGTGTTGGCGCCCAGGTACTGCATCCAATGGCACCAGGCGCAATCATGTTTGCTTTCCTCTTGTGTTGCCTCTGTGTCCTCTGTGTTTAAGACATACCGTTGAAATTTCGCGCTAATGCCAACCGCAGCCGACATCGTCCTGATAGTCCACGCGGCTTTCGTGGTGTTCGTGGTCGGCGGCCTCATTGCCATCTGGGTGGGACTCGCAATGAATTGGCGCTACGCACGCAGCCGCTGGTTGCGCATCCTGCATCTTGCGGCAATCGCCTTCGTGGTTGCCGAATCACTGCTCGGCATCGCGTGCCCGCTCACCGAATGGGAAGCGGCATTGCGCGGCGAGGGACGGCACCCGGAATTCATCCAGCGCTACGTGCACGCCGTGCTCTTCTGGCGCGCGCCACCCTGGGTGTTCACTTCAGCCTACGTGGCTTTCGGGGCGCTGGTCGCGGCGACCTGGTGGCGCTGGCCGCCGCGGCGCTGAGGGGCGCTACTCGATCCCGAGAACGGTGTTCACCGAGGAGATGAGCGCGCTGATTCGGAAGGGTTTGGTCACGTAGCCGTCCGCGCCGAGCGAAAGGCCGCGAGCGACGTCCGTGACTTCCGACTTGCCGGTCATCATGATCACCGGCAGCTTCGAGAGCTTCTCGTTGTGGCGGATGCGCTCGAGGATCTGGAAGCCGTCCGCGTCCGGCAGCGAAACATCCAGCAGGATGATGTCCGGCAACGGCGGGCGGTTGAACTCCGCGTTGATCTCGGCACGGTTGCGAGCGAAGCGCGTGAGGAAACCGGCCTTGGCGAGCACCTCGCCCACCAGCTTCAGCAGGTCGTTGTCATCCTCGACCACGAAGACCGTGTGGCGATCGTTGCCACCGTGCGGCGCGACGCGGCCCGAACTCGCATGGCGCGCCATCGCGACGTAGAAACCGGTCTTGGCGAGTTGCGGGCCACCGGTGCTGGCTTCCTTCTTCGCGCTCGCGACCTTCTCGGGCGTGGGCGGCGGAGCGGGAATCTCCGGCATCCTGGTGAAATCGAGTTCTTCTCCTTGCTTGCTCATGTGGCACTTTCCTTGGCTGCTTCCGACGACTTCTTCTCCCCGATCCGGCTTTCCTCGCCTTTCAGGAGCTTGGCGATGTTCGCCTGGTGACGCACGACCAGCAGCACGCTCATTGCGGCTACCGAGACAAATATCGGGCCTGCGCCAAGGATAAGCCATGCGGCCACGGGTGCGAAGAGCGCCGCCACAATGGACCCCAGCGAGGAATAGCGGGTAGCCAGCGCAACGGCCAGCCAGACGATGATCGCGGCAACCCCAAGGCGCCAGTCGAAGGCGATGAGCACACCGGCGGCCGTAGCCACGCCCTTGCCGCCCTTGAAGCGCAGCCACACCGGGAACACGTGCCCCAGGAACGCCATGAATCCCACCAGTGCCACCATCTCCACCGGCACTCCGAGCATCGCGGCGAGCAGCACCGCGATCCAGCCCTTGGCCGCGTCGCCGAACAGCGTGAGCAGCGCGGCAACGCGGTTGCCGGAGCGCAGGACGTTGGTGGCGCCGATGTTGCCGGAGCCATAGGTGCGCGGGTCCGGCAGCCGCATCACGCGGCTCACCACGACGGCGAAGGGTATCGATCCGGCGAGATAGCCGCCAAGGGCGCAGAGGAGCGCGGTCATGTGTGTACTTTACAATACCGGCCCATGGATACGATCTTCATCCGCGAGTTCCGCGTCGACGCCTGGGTGGGCATCTACGAATGGGAAAAGCAGCGCGCCCAGACCCTCGAGATGGAGATCGAGATCGGCATCCCGGCAAGTGATCCGGGCCGGACCGACAATATCGCCGACACCGTCCACTATGGTGAAGTCGTGGAGCGCATCGTGGCCGACCTCAAGGACCAGCGCTTCAAGCTGCTCGAGTCGCTGGCCGAACACGTGTGCACGATCATCACCGGCGACTTCAAGGCGCCGTGGGTTCGCCTCTCGGTGGCCAAGCTGGGGCACATCCGCAACGTGCGCAAGGTGGGCGTCACGATAGAGAGAAAGCGCGCAGCCAGCGCGTGAGCCGCCCATGGTGAAGTGGGTGCTGGTGCTGGTGGTCGCCGTGGTGGTGATCTCGTTCATGACGCCCTGGTTCTCCCGCCGCGGCCTGGGACGCCTGCCCGGCGACATCACCGTGCGCTGGCGCGGCCGCCCGGTCTACCTGCCGATTACCTCGACGATCCTGCTGTCGCTCGTGCTCACGCTCATCGGCAGGCTGGTCTAGGCAGCGGGATCGGTAAAGATCGCGCGGTAGGCGGCGTAGGTCGACGCGATGGCCACCGGGATCCACACCAGCAGGCCGAGGCCGAAGGGAATCATCGCGACGATCAGCGCCAGCAGCATCACGATGCTGTAGACCAGGAACGGGATGAAGTTGCGGAAGCAGGCGAAAAAGCTCGCCTTCATCGCCTCGAGCGGCGCCATGCCGCTCAGCATCACCAGCGCCGGGGCGAACCAGTAGGCGGCCATCAGCGGCACCACCAGTGCCAGGCAGATGAGCGTGCCGATCAGCATGCCCACGAGTGATGTCGCGATGGCGTTGGCCACCATGTTGGCATCGCCCGTCAGCAGCGCCCCGAGCAGCGACATGCCGACAAAAGCCATGAACACCAGCAGGATCGCGAGCCAACCGAGCATGGTGATGGCGCCCACCACCAGCAGCGGCACGAAGTGCTTGCTGAAGCCGGCCACCAGGTGCTCGATCTCGAATTCACCGCCCTTCTCGAGCGAGCGGCACCCGACCACGAAGCCCGCGGTGAACACCGGCTGCATGAGCTGGAATGCGAGCGTGCCCAGGATCGGGATCACGTTCACGAAAATCGCCAGGACCACCAGCACCACGATCGCGATGATCCACATGAGAGGCGCCCTGGCGAAGAGGCTCCAGCCGGTGACGACCCAGTCCCAGCCCGCGCCCGCGGCAACGACGCGTCCGGGAACCGTCGGCGGCAACTCCACGGCCTCGGGGGGTGACACCACTTGGTTGCCGTTGGTACTCATGGTTTTCTCCGGGACGCGATGCGGGGAAGGCTACTCTTCGAGGGCGACGTCAACAAGCACGGGCGCGAGGAGCTTCGTCAGCACCCCCGGTTCCATCCCCAGGAGGTAGCCGCGCCTGCCACCGTTGATGTAGATGCGATCGAGCGCGGTGACCGATCGCTCGAGATAGATCGGCATGCGCTTGCGCGTCCCGAAAGGCGAAGTCCCGCCGATGAGGTAACCCGAGTGGCGTGTGGCGACCTCCGGCTTGCAGGGCGCGATCTTCTTCACGCCCGCCTGCCGCGCCAACTCCCTGGTGGAGACCTTGCGGTCGCCATGCATCAGCACGACGAGCGGCTCCGCCTTCTCGTTTTCCATCACCAGCGTCTTGATGACGTTGTGCTCGGGAACACCCATCTGCACCGAGGAATGGCCGGTGCCGCCGTGCTCGAGGTATTCGAACTCGTGCTCGGTGTAGGCGACGCCGTGTTTTGCGAGAAACGCCGTGGCGGGTGTATTCACGTGAGCGCCACGCGAGCCAGCAACGAAAGGCCGGTGCACAGCACCAGCGCGCCGACGGTGCGGCGCATCTGCTCCTGGGTCAGGCCCAGGTGGATGCGATGGCCGATCTTGATGCCGATCCACGCGAATGGCGCGAGCAATGCGCCACCCATCAAGATGGTGGCATGCAGCAGCAGGCCACCGACCGCGTAGACGATCGCGCGCGAGAAGGCCGAGATCGAGATCAGGGTGGAGAGGGTGGCGCGGATCTGGCTCTTGTCGCGCAGGCGGCCTGACATGTAGGTGGCGTAGATCGGGCCGCCGGCGCCGAAGATCGTGCCGACCGCGCCGCCGACGATGCCGGCAGGTATCGCCCAGAATTTCGAGATGGTCTTGTGCAGCGTGGGGTTGACGATGCTGTACGCGCCGATGCAGGCGGCGAATATGCCCAGCGCCACCCGCAGGTACACATCCGGCACGCGCACCAGCACCGTCACGCCGATCGCGAAACCCAGCAACATCCATGGGACCAGGCGCTTGAGCTCCAACTTCGAGAGATGCTCGCGACTCGAGCTGCCGATCATCATCGCGGAGATGAGATCCAGCAGTGCCATCAGCGGCACGAGGTAGCTCACCGGGAGGAAGTGCGCGAGGATCGGCACCGAGATCATGGTGGAGCCGAATCCCGAAAGGCCGAACACCGTGTAGGCGACGATGACGACGAGCGGCGCTGCCAGGTAGAGCCAGGGCGAAAGGTGTGCGGTATCGATCATCCCCGGGGGTGGTGCTTGTGATGCAGCGCCTTGAGGCGCTCGCGCGCCACATGCGTATAGATCTGCGTGGTCGAGATGTCCGCATGGCCCAGCAGCATCTGCACCACGCGCAAATCCGCGCCGTGGTTGATGAGGTGGGTTGCGAACGCGTGCCGCAAGGTATGCGGCGAGATGTCGCGCGAAATTCCGGCGACGATCGAATGGCGTTTCACCAGGCCCCAGAAGGCCTGGCGCGTCATGGCTGCGCCGCGCGTGGTCACGAAGAGCGCATCGGACTTGTGGTTGCCCAGCAGGGGCAGCCGCGCTTCGCGCTGGTAGCGCTCGATCCACGATACGGCCTCTTCACCCAGCGGCGTGAGGCGCTCCTTGGCGCCCTTGCCGAGGACGCGGACGACACCCATGTCGAGGCTTACCTGGATTGTCTTGAGGGTCACCAGCTCGGAGACGCGCAGTCCGCTGGCGTAGAGCGTCTCCAGCATGGCGCGATCGCGCAGGCCCTGCGCAGTTTCCACGTCGGGGGCTCCGAGCAGCAATTCCACCTCCGCTTCCGAGAGCGACTTCGGCAGCGATCTCGGCAGCTTGGGGGATTCCAGGGCCGCGGCGGGATCATCCGCACGCAGCCCTTCGCGCACGGCGAACTGGAAGAAGCGCTTGAGCGAGGAAACGAGGCGGCTGGTGGTGCGCGGTTTGGCGTGCTTGCCCTCGACCTGCCAGGCGAGGTGGCGCTGCAGGTCCGCGGGGGCCGCGTCGATCAACGCGCGATCTGCCGATTGCGTGAGCCACGCGGCGAACTGCGAGACGTCGCGGCGATAACTTTCGAGCGTGTTGCGTGCCAGTCCATCGTTCAACCAGAGGCTGTCCGAGAAGCGATCGAGGAGTGATTGGTTAGATGAAGCCTTCATGCCGCAGCAACCAGCGCTTCACGCCGTGCTCGAAGCCATCCTTCGCCGCGCCCATGAAACCACCGAGCGTGTTGTTGGAGCCGATGATTCGATGGCAGGGCACGATAACCGGAATGGGGTTCGCTCCACACGCGCCGCCGACCGCGCGCGCCGAGGAATGCAATTCCGCGGCCACATCTCCGTAGCTGCGCACCTGGCCGGCGGGAATGCGACACATCGCCTCCCACACCTGTAGCCGGTGATGGGTGCCCGCCAGTTTGTACGGGATATCGAACACGAACCTGCCGTTCGAAAGGTAAGACTGCAGTTGGACACACGCGAGGTAAGCGATGGTGTCCTTGGGCGGCGCCTTGGCGGGGACTGAGGGCGCGAGGATGCGCAGGCCGGTGACGAAGCGTTCCGTGGCGGTGATGCCGAGCGTGGCGAAAGGCGTGCGCACGCACGCCTGGAATGCGTCAGGCATTCGCCTCGCCCGCAAGCACGCGAATCTTCTCCAGCAGCTCCGGCGGCACCGCGATGCCTTCGCCGCGCGCCTTGGCTGCGTTGTCGAAGCGGCGCGCGCCGGGCAGGCGCACTTCCGGGGACTCCGTCATCGCGGCCACCAGCGTCTCTACGCGCTCGAGGTAGATCTCGTTGCCGGCGAGCGAGCGCGGATCGAACGCGAGGAAGGCCTGGCCGATGCGCGTGGGCTTGCCTTCGTCGGTGAAGAAACTGTCGGACTCGAATCCGAAAGCGGCCCCCGAGAGCGAGCACACCAGCAGCTCGACGATGAGGGCCAGCATCGCGCCCTTCACGCCACCGGCGGGCAGCATGCTGCCGACGAGCGCGGCCTTTGCATCGGTTGTCGGCTTGCCGTCGGCATCCAGCGCCCAGCCTTCCGGGATCGGCTTGCCATCGCGCGCCGCGACCATGATTTTTCCACGCGCGACCGCGGAGAGCGAGAGGTCGATCGACAGCGGCGGCTTGCCGCGGCGAGGAAACACGGCCGCGATCGGGTTGGTGCCGAAGAGAGCGCGCTTGCCGCCCCACGCGGGCATTGCGGCGGGCGAGTTGCCCATCGCGATGCCCACCATGCCGGCCTCCGCAATCGACTGCAAGTGATAGGCCGCGACACCGAAGTGGTTGCTGTTGGTCACGGACACGAAGGCGACGCCGAACTCTCCGGCACGGCGTACTGCTTCCGCCGCCGCGAGCGCACACGCCTCGAAGGCAAGGCCGCCACGCGCATCAACGACACAGGCCGCCTTGGAGCCATGGACCACCTCGGGAATCGCCGCGCCTTTCGCGCGCCCGTTCTTCAGGTGCCCGGCGTACTGCGGAATGCGCGAGGCGCCGTGTGAGGCGATGCCCTCCAGCTCCGCCGCGACCAGGGCGCGGGCGGTCGCTTGCGCCATCGCGGGCGTGGCTCCGGAGCGCAGTAGCGCAGCGCTCATCAATCTTTCGAGCTCGGGGGCCGCGATTCGGTTCGGGTTCATGCGGTGATGAGTGTTTGTCCGGGGCGTACGCGAGTGAACTGGACTGGCTTGAACGCGACGTCGTAGCGTGCCGCGTTTCCTTCCTGCAAGAGCACCACCCGCGAGAACTCCGATTTCTCGAGGTCGCCCGTCGTGGGGAAATCCTCGCGGAAATGCGCTCCTCGCGAATCGGTGCGGGCGAGCGCGGCGGCGCTGATCGCGCGGCTCACGCTGATGAGGCTCGCGAGATTCAGCCAGTCGTGCCAGGTCAAATTGTAGCGGAGGTCACCGTCGGCGACGCCGATGCCGCGCAGCTCGGCTTCCAGCGCCACGAGGCTCGATTGCGCGCGCGCAAGTCCTTGCGCATCGCGCAGGATGCCGACGTCCTCCCACATCACGCGATAGAGCTCCTCGCGCACCCCTTCGATGTTTCCGGGCTTGCGGCCCACGGGGAACATGGCGCGCGCCTGCGCCTCCTCCAGCGCTCCCGCGGCTGGCTCGCGCCAGGCACCCTCCTTCGCGGTCCATGCGGCCATCGCATCGCCGGCAATGGCGCCGAACACGGTGGAGTTGGCAACGCCATTGCCGCCGAGGCGATTGGCGCCGTGCACACCGCCCGTGTCCTCGCCCGCGGCGAAGAGTCCCTCGATCGCGGTGCGACCATCGGCGGCGAATTCCACCCCACCCATCATGTAGTGGGCGGTGGGTACCACCTCGACCAATCCGCCGGCGAGGTCGAATCCGCAGTCGGCGCAGCGCTCCACCATGCCCTTGAACTGCTTTGCGACCTCCTTCGGTCCCAGGTGCGACATCGCAAGGTACACCCCGCCGTGCGGCGTACCGCGCCCCGCGCGCATCTCCGCGAAAATCGAGCGTGACACCACGTCGCGCGTGGCGCGCTCGTTGCGCGAATCGTATTTCGACATGAAACGCTGCTTGTCACCGTCGAGCAGGTAGCCGCCCGCGCCGCGCAGGCCTTCCTCGAGGACAGTGCCGGTCATGCGCGTTCCGGGGCCAGCGAGCAAACCCGTCGGATGGAACTGCACCATTTCCATGTCGCGCAGCGTCATTCCGGCGCGCAACGCCATCGCAAGGCCGTCGCAGCTCTTGTCCCCCGACGGCGTGTGGAATTTGTACATCGTGGGGCCGCCACCAGTACCGAGCAGCACCGAGCGCGCCTGGACGAACACCCGCTCGCCGGTGCGCATGTCGATCATCAGCACGCCGGCGAGGGCGCCATCGTCGGCGCGAACCAACTCCACCGCGCGATGTTCCTCGAGCCGCTTCGCGCCACAGGCCCAGGCCTGTTCCGCGAGGCGATTGATGATCTCGATGCCGGTGAGGTCGCCCTTGTGGACGGTGCGGTCGAAGGTCTGGCCCGCGAACGCCTTCTGGTGGATGGAGCCGTCGGGGTTGCGGTCGAAGAAGCAGCCGAGCTCGTTCTCCAATTCGTGGACGCGCTCGATGGCCTTGGTCACCAGCGTCCACGCGAGGTCCTGGTCCGGCAGCCACTTGCCGCCCTCGATCGTGTCCATGAAATGGCGCTCGATCGAATCACCCGCCGCGAGTGCCACGTTGTATCCGCCCTGGACCATGCGCGTGCAGCCGCATTTTCCCAGGAGGCCCTTCACGGCGATGGTCACTTCGAGTTCCGGATTCGCCTTGCGCGCATGCAACGCGGCGAACAATCCGGCGCCGCCGGAGCCGAGGATCAGGATATCGGTCTTGATGCGGTTCATGCCACGGCGGGGCGAATGCGGATTCGCATCAGGTGCATCACCACGGCGGTCACGATCGCGCCGATGCCGACCCAGTCGGCGTGCACCGGGATTTCCCAGCCGCCGAATCCGACGCGCACGATCGGCATCACCAGCAGCAGGCCGCCGCCCAGCAGCAACACCCGTTCAAGCATGTTCAGCTTCTCCACGATGTAGCCCTGCAGCCCGGCGGCCAGCGCGGCGATCGCGATAAAACACAGGATCACCACCGAGGAAACCTGCAGCCAGGTGGAACCCTCCGGGACTTTCAGCAGCAGGCCGATGCCAAGCGGATCGAGCACGAAGAAAAACGGCACGACGAATGCGGGCATGGTGTATTTCCACGCCTGCAGCGTGGTCTTGTAGGGATCCGCGCCGGTGATGGCGGCCGCCGCGAAGCACGAGAGCGCCGTCGGCGGCGAAACCTCGGAGAGCAGCGCGTAGTAGAAGATGAACATGTGCGCCGCGTAGTCGGGCACGCCGAGCGTGATCAACGCGGGCGCGGCGATCACGGCGCAGATGATGTACGACGCGGTGACCGGCACCGCGAGGCCCACGATCCAGACGATCAGCGCCGTATAGAGCGCCGTCATCGGCAGGCTGCCGCCGGCGTACGCGATCACAATCGAGGAGAACTTGAGGCCCAGGCCGGTGAGCGTGACCACGCCCACGATGATGCCGGCGGAGGCACAGGTCGCGGCCACGCCGAGCACGCCCGTGGTCCCGGCCTCCAGCGCCTGCACGGTACGCTTCGGTCCCATGCGGCTTTCGCGGCGAAAGAAGCTCACCACGAACGCCGTAACCGTCGCCCAGAACACGCTTACCGTGGGCGAGAAGCCCATCAGCATGAAGATCACGATCGAGGTGAGGGAGAGGAAGTGGAACCAGTAGCGCTTCGCCAGCACCCAGGCGCTTTCCACTTTCTCGAACGTCGCCGTGTTCATCCCGTACTTGCGCGCATCCAGCTCGACCATGAGGAAGAGGGAGAAGTAGTAGAGCAACGTCGGGATCGTCGCCATCTTGATCACGTCGAGGTACGAGATCCTCAGGTACTCGGCGATCAGGAAGGCGGCCGCACCCAGCACCGGCGGCGAAAGGATGGCGCCCAGTCCGCCCGCGGCCAGCAGGCCACCGGCGGCGCTTTTCTCGTAGCCCGCGCGCGCGAGCATCGGGTACGCCACGGTGCCGATCGTGACCGTGGTGGCGACACCGGATCCCGAAGGCCCGCCGAGCAGGAACGACGCCAGCACCACCGAGCGCCCGGCGCTCGACGTCTTGCCGCCGAGCAGCGAGAACGAGAAATCGAGGAAGAACTTTCCAGCGCCGGAGAATTGCAGGAAGGCGCCGTAGATGGTGAACAGGATGATGAGTGTGGCGGAGACGTCGACGGCGCTGCCGAAGATGCCCTCAAGCGTCATGTACATGTGGCCCACGAGGCGGTCGAGGTCGTAGCCGCGGTGGGTCCACGGCGAAGGCAGCCACGGGCCTGCAAACGCATAGGCCAGGAACATCGAGATGATGATCGGCATGATCCAGCCGGTACTGCGGCGCGCGGCCTCGATCACCAGCATGATCAGCGCGATGCCGAAAATCTTGTCCCAGGCGGTGGGATTGATGTTGCGGTCGGTGAAGCTGTCACCCTGCCAGATCGCGTACGCGATCACGGTGACCGAGAGCAGCGCCAGGACCACGTCCCACCACATCAGCCGGTTGCGGAAGCGCTTGTCGACGGGAAACAGCATGAAACACAGGAACAGCACCATGCCGACGTGCAGCTCGCGCAGCAGGTCGGTACGAACGATTCCGTAGGCGGCGTAGAGGTGGAAGACAGAAACGCCGACGGCGACGGCGGTGAGGAAGGTCGCCAGCCAGCCGCGATAGCGGTTGAGGCTGCCTTCTTCTTCCTCGATGAATTCCTCGAGGCGCGCGCGTTGGCCATCCGTCAGTGCGGCGACCGTCTTTCCTGCTTCGGGCATGGCCCCTCCAAGGGGCCATTCTAGGGGATCAGGCGCGATTACGCGCGGGCGTTGAGCACCCAGAGGCGGGCGATGTCGGCGGTACCGTCGGTACCCTTCACGTCACGCAGGGTCTGCACGCCCTTTTGCTTCTGCCCCGCGAAGAGTTGCGCTTCGCCCAGGCGGAGCCTGGCGTCTTCCACGCGGCGCAGGCCGCCCTTCTTGATGCCCTGCTCGATCATGGGCACGCCCTTGGCGGCGTTGCCTTCGTAGACATAGTTGAGGCCGACCTTCACCAGGTCATTGCCATCCTTGGCGGCGAGTGCGGCGGCTTCATCGGCGGCGCGCGCCTTGAGCGATTCGTCGTACGCCTTCTGCACCATGTCGCGCAGACGCTTCTGGCGCTCCGCCTGGTCGCCCTTGCCGAGGACACCGGCGGCATAACCCTTGTCCATGATGACCTTGGCTTCCGCCGGAACGCCGGCCTGCAACGCGAGCTGCGCCATTTCCATGTAGTCGGGGGCGGTGCCGGCGTTGCCGGTAGCGAAGCGAAGGCGGTAGACGTTCACGCCCAGGCGATCGGAGAAGCCGGGCTTCTTCTGCACGCGCGAAAGCAGGTCCGTCCAGTATTCCTTCTTGGGGTAGAACACCACTAGCTTCTCGATGGCGTTCACGTAACCGCCGGTGTCCTTGCCACGCAGGTAGCAGTTGGCGAGGATCTGCAGCTCCTCCTCGGTGGGCTTCCTGGTGCTGTCCGCCTCGGTGGCGGAGCCCAGCATCCTGTTGACGTTGTTGCAGTCGTTGGCGAGGTAATAGCTCTGCAGCTGGACGTTGCGCATGGCGCCGTCCGTGCCACCATCCTTGAAGTAGCGCTGGGTCCACTGCGCCGCCTTCGCGTATTCCTTGCGCTGGTAGTAGGCGATGGCAACGGCCTGCACCATCTGCAGGCCTTCGCGCCCGCTGGCCCTGCCCGATTCCACCATCGGCTCGTACGTCCTGATGACGGTTTCGTTGTCACCAGCCGCCAGCGCCGCGCTGCCCTTCATCTGCTGGATGAGGTTGTTCTCGTTGGGCGTGCGGTTGGGCACGGCCTCGGCCTTGGCGACTTCCGCCAGCGCTTCCTTGCCCTTGCGCGCCTTGATCAGCGCCTGGGCGGCCTGCAGCGGCTTGCCTACCTCCGGACGCACGCCCGTGCCCTGGGCCTGCGACACCGACGCCGTTCCCGCGATCGCGACGAAGAGCAGGCTGGCAAGGGCGGGGCGAAGGCGGTGGGCGATCATCGATGCTTCTCCTTAGTCGAGGAACTGCTCGGCCCCGATGAGGCCGATCTTGGTGATGCCCAGGCGCTGCGCCGTGGCCATCACTCCTGCGACATGTTTGTACGCGACAAGTTTGTTGGGACGCAGGTGGAATTCGGGCTGCGTCGGCTGCGCGGCGGCGCCGCGGAACCTGGCTTCCAGCGTCGGGCGGTTTGCGACCGTCTCGCCATTCCAGAGCACGGTGCCGTCGAAGTCCACTTCAACGGTGATAACTTCCGGCGGCGTGGTGGGCGGCGGCGGGTTGCCGACCGGCATGTTGAGCTTTACCGCGTGTGTCTGCATCGGGATGGTGATGATCAGCATGATGATGAGCACCAGCATCACGTCGATCAGCGGCGTGGTGTTGATGTCGATCATCACTTCGGGATCAGCGTTCACTGAGCCGGAGCCGACGTTCATGCCCATTGGATTTCCTTTCGAGCGCTACAGCGCGGAGCGCGGCGGCGGTTCGGTGATGAAGCCGATCTTGAGGATCGAGGCTCGCTGCAGCGTGGCGACAACGCGCCCGACCGACTCGTAACGGGTCTCTTCGTCAGCGCGGATGTGCACTTCCGGCTGCGGGTTGAGCACCGCGATCTTCTTCAGCTTCTCGAACAGCACCTTCGAATCGCGGATGTATTCCATGTTCCAGAACACGTCGCCATCCTTGTTGATGGCGATCACGATGTTTTCCGGCTTGGTCTGCGTGGGCTCGTTGCGTTCCTTCGGGAGCGAGACGGGCACCTGCTGGACCACGACCGGGATGGTGATGAGGAAGATGATGAGCAGCACCAGCATCACGTCGACCAGCGGCGTGGTGTTGATGGCGGCCATCACCTCCTGCTCTTCGCTCACTTCCTGGCCGACGGTCATTGCCATGTGAAGCTCCCGGCTAGCGCGCGGCGGAGACCGGGCGCTGCGCGATGGCCGTCTTCTGGTTGCCGCTCATGAGCACCATGTGCAGGTCGGCCGCGAAGGCGCGAAGCTGTTCCACGGCCACCTTGTTGCGGCGGACCAGCCAGTTGTAGCCGAGCACCGCCGGCACCGCGACCGCGAGACCGATGGCGGTCATGATCAGCGCCTCGCCCACCGGGCCCGCGACCTTGTCGATCGACGCCTGGCCGGCGATGCCGATGGCGGTCAGCGCGTGGTAGATGCCCCACACCGTGCCGAAGAGGCCGACGAAGGGCGAGGTGGAACCGACGGTTGCGAGGAACGCGAGGCCGTCCTGCAGGCGCGAGGACACGTTGCCCACGGCGCGCTCGATCGACATCGTCACCCAGGTGTTGAAGTCGATCTGCTCGAGCAACTTGCCTTCGTGGTGCGAGGTTGCCTTGATGCCGCTTTCCGCGATGTAGCGGAACGGGCTGCCATCCTTGAGGTTGTTCATGCCTTCGGTGACCGAAGCGGCCTGCCAGAAGGACTTCTGCACGTCACGCGCCTGCCTGAAGAGCTTGCTCTGCTCGTACACCTTGACGAACATGATGTACCAGCTGCCCATCGACATGATCACGAGGATGATCAGCGTGCCGCGGGAGACGAAGTCGCCACCTTTCCACAGGGCCTCGAGGCCGTACGGGTTTTCGATGACCTCCTTGCCGGATTCACCAGCGCCGGGGGGGGGCGTGGGTGTGGCGGCCTTGGGCGCTTCCGCGGCCGGGGCGGCGGTGGCGCTTGCATCGGCAGCGGGCTGCGCGGGCGCCGTGGCCTGGGCGTGGGCGCTGGTGGGCGCCACGAGCAGGGTGGCGGCCGGGACACACGCGATCAGCGTGGCCACGAGCAGCGCGGGCAGACGGTTGAGGACGTTCATTGTTGATCTCCTGATGGCTAAACGCGTGGAACGCGGTAATGGAGGACCGGCGACGGCTTAGTCCTTGAGGTTGAAGACGATCTCGTACTCGCCGATGAAGCCGACGGGTTCGGGGTTGAATTTCCACTGGGAAAGGGCGCGGATCACTTCGCGGTCGAAAACGCGTGGCGGGCTGGCCGAGATGATGCGCACCTCCGTCACCGCGCCGCTCGGCTGCACCACCACGTGGGCAATCACGCGACCACTGATGCCTTCGCGCTGCGCCTGGCGCGGGAACACCGGGTCGACGCGATACGCAGCCTTGAACTCGCGGCGGACCACGGACGCGGGCGGGGCGACCGGCGCGGGCGGACGGTAGACTGGCGGCGGACCTGGCGGTGGCGGCACGGTGGTGACCGCAGTGATGGTCTGCGACGGCGGCGGCGGCGGCACGTTGATGTTGATTTCCGGCGGCGGAATGAACGGCGGCGGCGGCGCGGCCAGCTTGGGCGGCGGCGGCGGCGGCACGTCCGGAGGCGGCGGCTTCTTCACCTCCTCGATGATCTTGGTCTCGATCGGCGGCTTGATGATCTCGACCATCTTGCGCGCAAGGCCATTCACCAGCGCATAACCAATCGCGATGTGCAGGACCACGACCAACAAGATGCTGGGCGCATGCTTGCCCCAGCTGCGCTGCGACTGCGCGTAATCCACTCGAGAAGTCTCCTGACAGCACCTTTGGCGGCCCCGCTGATGCGGCGGTCTGCGCCCGGGTCACCTCCTTGTGGGAGACACCCTGATGATCGATCGGCCCGGCCGAACAGGCCGAAGTCTGCAAAACGCGCGAGTTTACCTGATTTCAGAAGCCGAAGTCAGCGGGCGGTAACAAACTACAACCCGTCGCGACTCGGCAATTTGACACCCAGATTCGCCAAAGTGTTCGCCCTACGCGACCGGGATTTGCCATCCACGGCTGCGTAAAGGCTTCCACCGTGCGTATCCATGGCGACAAGCAAGGGTCCGAACCCTTTAATACGGAATTTCCACAGCGATTCGGGGTTCAGATCGTCCAGATCCACGTCCTCGATGGCTTCCACCCACGTGGTCTCCAGCGCCGCGGTGCCGCCGATGATCGCGAGGTAAGCGCCCCCCAACTCGGCAAATGCGTGCAGCGATCCCTGGGCCAGACCCCCTTTCCCAACGATCAGCCGGACACCGAGCCCCATCAACGGGCGGGTAAATCTTTCCATCCGCGCCGATGTCGTTGTACCTACACATACGGGCTCGTACCCGGTTGGATGTTCTGGGGACGGATCAACCTTTCTCACATTGGGCGCCGTATGGATGGCGGCGTGGCCGCGCATGTCGAATCGCGTGGTCCTGCCCTTGTCGAAAAGCGCGATCTGGTTGGCGTCGCGGATTCCAAAAAGCGTTCCTTCCAGTGTCACGGTGTCGTTGACGCGAAGCGCGCGCACCTGCTCCTC
>JBDSMR010000177.1:0-7293 GCA_039915735.1 Usitatibacter sp.
AGGGATCGATCATGGGCAGAGGCGACAAGCGAACGTTCAAGGGCAAGGTCTTCAAGGGCAGCCACGGCAAGAGCCGCCTGCGCACCCAGAAGAAGGCGACCGCCACCCCGGCCGTCGCGAAGAAGAAGTAACTCCTAGAACCCCGAGCCGGGCTGCTTCAGGAACTCGGTTTCCTCGGGGGTGGAAGGACGGCCCACTACCGCGTTGCGATGGGGAAAGCGCCCGAAGCGCTTGACGATATCGCGGTGTTTTTCGGCCCACACCACCAGCCCTTTTGTCTCCGGCCACGCCTCCAGCTGCCGCATGAGCTCGACCGCGCGGTCCTGGTCCGCCATGTCCTCGCTGTGCTCGAACGGCAGGTAGAGGAACTGGCGCTGCGTGGGTTTCAGCACTGACTCGTCGCCGCGGGCGATGGCTTGCCGCGCGCACGCCAGCGCGTAGCCATCCTGCGCGAAGACGCGCGGATCGTTGCGCAACAGGTTGCGCGAGAACTGGTCGAGCACGATGATGAGCGCAAGCATGGACAACGGCGCGTTTCTCCAGCCGTCGAGTTCCTTGCGGGCGGCACTCTCAAAAGTGTCGCCAAACCTGCCGCGGATCTGCGCGTCGAAAGCAGGATCCTTCCTGAACCACTCGGCACGCGATTTGTCCGCCTCACCGGCGAACCAGAAGGCCAGAATCTCGTTGTAATCAGCAATCCCCATGGGGGCACCGGTTCACTTCGACGGAAACGTGCGCGAGGGTCGGAATGCGGGTGACCCTCTCGCGATAGGTCGCGGGAGTGAGCGGACGGTCCGCCACCACGGTCACCACGGCCGCATAGGCAGCGCGCCCGACGCGCCAGACGTGGAGGTCGGCGATCTGCGCATCGCCATCACTTTCGATCGCGCCGCGAATCTGCGCGACCACAGGCGCATCCATCTCGCGGTCCAGGAGCACGCGCGCCGAATCGGCGATCAGGCCCTTCGCCCACCACGCGATCACCCCAGCACCAACGAGGCCCATCACCGGATCGAGCCAGGTCCAGCCCAGCCACAGGCCTGCGGAGAGCGCGAGGATCGCAAGGACTGAAGTGAATGCGTCCGCCATCACGTGCACGTAAGCGGACTCCATGTTCATGTCCCCGGCCCGCGGCGCAGGTTCATGGTCGTGATCGTGATGATCGTGCGCATCGTCGTGGTGATCATGTGTTTTCCCATGCGAATGCCCGTGGTCATGGCCCTGCAGCAACAGCGCGCACGCCAGGTTCACCACCAGGCCAACGACGGCGACCACCAGCGCCGGCCCGAACTGCACTGTCTCGGGCTTCACCAGGCGCATCACCGATTCCACCGTCATCGCCAGCGCGACCACCGCGAGCAGCAATGCGCTGGTGAATGCGCCGAGGATTTCGATCTTCCAGGTGCCGAAGGCGAAGCGATCGTCCTTCGCCCATTTACGGGCGAGCACGTAGGCAGACCCGGCGATCGAAAGCGCCACGACGTGCGTGGACATGTGCCAGCCGTCCGCCAGCAGGGCCATGGAGCCGGTGAGCCAGCCGGCGACGATCTCCACCAGCATCGTGACGGCGGTGATGCCGACGACGACCCAGGTTCGCCGCTCGCCCGCCCGGTTGCCGGGGTCGAACGAGTGGTCGTGCTGCCAACTCGACAGGTCGTGGAGGGCCATGCGTCTATTCTAAGCGCCGCTGCGCTCAGCCCAGCGCGCGCACCAGTTGCGACGGATAGCCCGCTTCTTCCAGCGCCTCGATGAAATCCGAAGGCGGCAGGGCGCTGTCGACGTGCACGCTTTTCTTCTCGACGTCGATTTCGCAGCCGGCGTTGGCGTCGACCGACCCCACGGCCTTGCGGATGTGGGAGGCGCATTTCGCGCAGTGGATTTCGGGGACCAGGAATTCCATCATCTCGATTCTCCTTCGGGCGGTGCCCGTCTAGTTGCGATGCGCCGCGCGCCCGGGAGTTCCTGCCTTCGGCACGACGCCGGCAAGATCCTCCAGGATCGGGCAATCGGGGCGGTGGTCGCCATGACAGTGTTGCGCGAGCTCCACCAGGGTCTTTCGCATCGCTTGCATCACGGCGATCCTGGCGTCGAGATCCGTCACATGTTTCATCGCCAGGCGCTTCACGTCCGCGCTGGCGCGCCGGCGGTCATTCCAAAGCCCCAGCAGCATCTTGATCTCCGCGAGCGAGAAGCCGAGGTCGCGGGACCGGCGGATGAAACGCAGGACGTGCACGTCGCTTTCCGCATAGACGCGGTAACCCGCGCTGCTGCGCGCGGCTTTCGCGATGAAGCCGCCTTCCTCGTAGTGCCGGATCATCTTCGCCGATACGCCCGAAGCGGCTGCAGCCTGTCCGATGTTCATCGCGGTTTCTCCTGTGAGGCGGGTTTCCAGCGGCGCAGCAGCAGCGCGTTCGAGACCACGCTCACGCTGCTGAACGCCATGGCGGCGCCCGCGACCATCGGGCTCAGCAGTCCGGAAGCCGCGAGTGGCACGCCCACGAGGTTGTAGATGAATGCCCAGAAAAGATTCTGCCGGATCTTGGCGTAGGTGCGGCGCGAGATCTCGATTGCATCGGCGACCAGCGAGGGATCGCCACGCATCAGCGTGATGCCGGCGGTGTGCATCGCCACATCGGTGCCGGTGCCCATCGCGATGCCGACGTCGGCGGCAGCGAGCGCCGGCGCATCGTTGATGCCGTCGCCCACCATCGCGACCCTGGCGCCACCACTGCGCAACGCCTTCACCGCCGCTGCCTTCTCGTCGGGCAGTATGCCCGCCCGCACATCGTCGATGCCGACCTCGCGCGCTACCGCATCCGCGGCCTGGCGGCGATCCCCGGTGAGCAGCACGACGCCCAGGCCGAGATGCTTCAAGCGTGTTATGGCGGCAGCGGCGCCGGGCTTCACAGTGTCGAGGAAGTCGAGATGGGCCAGCACGCGTTCGGTTGCTTCGACTTCCACGAGGCGCGACGTGGTTGTGGGAGAAGTCGTGTCTGACACCAGTTTTTCGATCCTCAGGCGCCGGCCCTCGACAGTTGCCTCGGCGCCGCGCCCTGGAAGCGAGCGCATCGCGGTCGCCGGCGGAATCACGATGCCTTGCGCGCGGGCGCTCTCGAGCACGGCGCGCGCCAGCGGATGTTCGCTGCTCGCTTGCACCGCCGCAGCCAGGCGCAGCATCTCCGTGCGATCTCCACCGAGGGCGGATAGCTCCACCAGCCGCGGCTTGCCTTCGGTGAGTGTTCCCGTCTTGTCAAAGGCCACGACGTCGACGGAGTGCGCAACCTCCAGCGCCTCGACATCCTTGATCAGGATGCCGTGGCGCGCGGCAACACCGGTGCCCGCCATGATCGCCGTGGGCGTGGCGAGCCCCAATGCACACGGGCATGCAATCACCAGCACCGAGACGGCGTTGATAACGGCCACTTCCCAGTCGCCGCTCGCGAATCCCCAACCGAGCAGCGTCGCGAGCGCGATCACCAGGATCGCCGGCACGAATACTTCGCTCACACGATCGACCAGGCGCTGGATCGGCGCCTTGGCGGCCTGCGCGGCTTCGACGTGGCGGATGATGCGGGCGAGCATGGTTTCGGCACCAATCGCCAGCGTACGCACCAGCAGGCGACCCTCGCCGTTCACCGAACCGCCGGTCACGCGCGCGCCGGATTCCTTGGAAACCGGCAGGCTCTCACCCGTGATGAGCGATTCGTCCACCGCGCTGGCGCCTTCGACGACCTCGCCATCCACGGGCATGCGCTCGCCGGGCCGCACGATGACGAGATCACCGGTTTTCAACAGGTCGATCGCAACCTCGGTCTCGACGCCATCAACTACGCGAGTGGCGCGCTCCGGGCGCAGCGCCGCCAGGGCGCCGATCGCCTGCGTGGCCTGGCGCTTGGCGCGCGCCTCGAGCCACTTCCCGAGACGCACCAGCGTGATTACGACCGCAGACGCCTCGAAGTAGAGATGCGCCGAGCCATCGCGCGTGAGCAGGATGTAGACGCTGAGGAAATAGGCCGCGCTGGTGCCGATCGCCACCAGCAGGTCCATGTTGCCCGCCCGGGCGCGCACCGCACGGTAGCCCGCGCCATAAAAGCGCGCGCCGAGGATGAACTGCACCGGCGTGGCCAGTGCGAACTGGATCCACGGCGCGGGCATGAACATCAAGGGAACGCTGAGTGCGATCGCAGCCAGCAGGCTCGCCGTTTCGCCGTCATGCGGCACGGGCGGCAGGACTTCCTCACGCAACCGCAACGTCGCCTCGTAGCCGGCCTTGTGGATCGCGGCGATGGCTTCATTCGCCACCGGAACCCCGGAGCGCAGCGTGGCGGTTTCGGTGGCGAGGTTCACGGAAGCCTCGGTTACGCCGGGCACCTTGCGCAGCGCCTTCTCGACGCGCGCGACACAGGAGGCGCAGGTCATGCCCGCGACACGCAACTCAAGGGTGGTGGAATTCAGGCTGGTGGCATTGTTCATGAGGCCAGCATGTACCTTCCAATCATGGGAAGGTCAAGCGGTCATCTTACGACACTCGTTGGCGCAATAGCGGCAAGCCTCGGCACAGATGTCAGTATGGGACATGGAACAGACAACACCGATGCCTGCTGCGTTCATTGGCCACGGCAGCCCGATGAATACCCTCGAGTCGAACCGCTACACGCAAACGTGGCGCGCCTTCGGCCAATCGGTCCCCAGGCCGAGGGCGATCCTCGTGATCTCGGCGCACTGGTACGTGGACGGCACCGCGGTCACCGCGATGAAGCAGCCCAGGGTGATCCACGACTTCTTCGGCTTCCCGCCGGCGCTTTCGCAGTTCGACTACCCGGCGCGCGGCGCGCCGGAAGTCGCAGCCGAAGTTGCGGAAGTGGCGAAGCCCACCCACGTCGGCTTGGACCACGACAACTGGGGGCTCGACCACGGCAGCTGGTCGGTCCTGGCGCACATGTTCCCGCAAGCCGACGTTCCCGTGGTCCAGCTTTCGATCCACGGCGGCAAGGATGCGCGCTACCACTTCGACCTCGGCGCGCGGCTGGCGCCCTTGCGCAAGCGTGGCGTGCTCATCATCGGCAGCGGCAACGTGGTGCACAACCTGCGCCACATAGATTTCCGCAAGCCCGATCTCGCCTTCGACTGGGGCGAGCGTTTCGATGCCGAGGTGAAAGGCATCATGACTTCGAACCCGGAGAATCTCGCAGGAGTCGCCTCACACCCGGACTACGCGCTGGCGGTTCCCACGCCGGAACACTTCCTGCCGCTGGTGTACCTCGCCGGTTTGTGTACCGCCGCCGGCACAGCCGCCACGACCTTCGCCGAGGGCTCGACCATGGGGTCGATCTCGATGACCAGTTACGCGCTCGGAGTGGAAGCGCGTTAGGCGGGCTGGCGCCTGATCAATCGCCAGCAGGCCAGCAACCCCAACGCGGGGCCGATGGCCACGGGCACGAACCACCATTGCACCGGAAGCGTGCCCGCCAACGCCGTGGCCAGCTGGATACTCGCGACCGTGAGCGCGAAGCCGATGCAGTTCACGATGGTGAGCGCGGAGCCCACGAACTCCTTCGGCGCCGTCGCCGCCGTGAGCGCCGAGAACTGCGGCGAATCGCCCACCACAACAGCGCCCCATATCATCAGGTAGGCGATGAACGCCGGAAACGGCATGAGGAAAGCCAGCGGAGAGAGCAGGCAATAGAGGCCAGACGCCGAGAGTTGCGCGAAGGCCACGCGCGCGCTGCCCATGCGCTGCGATGCCATGCCGCCCACGACGCAACCCACGGATCCAGCAGCGATCACGGCGAACGACCAGAGGCCGGCGTTCAGGGCGGTGATCGAATGCATCGCCGCGTAGCCCGCGATCATCAGCGGCATCAGCGTCCAGAATGTATAGAGTTCCCACATGTGTCCGAAGTAGCCGAAAGCGGATGCGCGCAGACCGGGCGACGAAAAAATCGTGCGGATCGCGCGGATGTCGAAACGCGTGCCCTTCACCAGATAGGGGCCATCGGGGACCAGGGCGAACATCACCAGCCCACCCGCGATGCAGAGAACGGAGAGCGATTCGATGACCACGATCCAGGGCAACGCTTGCCCCAGCCCCTTCAGCAGGTGCGGGAACGCCGTGCCCAGCACCAGCGCACCGACGAGATAGCCGAGCGCGCCGCCCAATCCCTGCCGGTACCAGCCGGCCGCGATCTTCATGCCGACCGGATAGATCCCCGCGAGAAGGAATCCGGTGGCGAATCGCAGCGACAGCAGCTCAACGTACGCGTATTCCGATTTCGGCAGGAAGCCGATGGCGCCATTCACGAGGGCGCCCAGTATCGCGCAGAGGAAAAACACCTTGCGCGGCGAGAAGCGGTCGGAGAGATTGAGCAGCGCGAAAGCCAGCGTGCCCGCGATGAAACCAAGCTGCACCGCCGAGGTGATGGTGGCGAGGGCGCTATCGCCGAGCGAATAGGCCTCACGCAGCTCGGGAAGGATGGCGTTGCCGGCGAACCACAGCGACGTTCCCGCGAATTGCGAGAACACGATGACGGGAAGGATCTGGCGTGGTCGCGTTGTTTCCATTGCGGGCGCCGAATTGACACCTGCCGGGCGCGGCCGCCATAGTATCCCGAACAATCAGTCAATTGGAGAGGGCTCTGTTGCAGATCAGGCGAGTCGCCTTCAGCGAAGGCATCGGCGGCTACTGGGTCAACGACCAGCCCGCAGTCCAGGCCGGCGCCACCCGCGACGGATTCTTCTTCAAGGGCAACGCCGTCACCCCCGGTTTCGATGCGATCCGCGAACCAAGCGTCGCCTTCTGCGCAACCGTCGAGCTGGCCGATGGCCAGCTGGCGCACGGCGATTGCGTCACGGTCTTCAATGCGGGATGCGCCGGGCGCCCCCGCCCGCTACGCGCCGCGGACCTGCCAAAGGTGCGCGAGGTGGCCGGCAATCTCCTCGATGGAAAATCCTTCGCCACTTTCCGTGAGGCGGCCGGCGTGCTGGACCAGCTCGGCGATGAAACCTGGGCTCTTCCCGTGGCCTTCGGACTTTCGCAGGCCCTTCTGTCCGCCGCGGCCCTCGACCGCAAAGAGCCGATGGCTCGCGTCCTGCTGGACGAATACGGCATCCAGCGCGCCGCCGAACCCCCGAAGTTCGCAGGATCGTGCGGTGGCGAATGGGAGCTGAACGTCGACAAGGCCATCGCGCGCCGCGTCGCGATGTTTCCGCAGAGCGCCATCCAGACACGCGCCGAGTGCGAGCGCCTGCCCGAATACGTCTCGTGGATCGTGAAGCGCGTAGCGCAACTTGCGC
>JBDSMR010000040.1:0-7172 GCA_039915735.1 Usitatibacter sp.
CATCCACGGGCCGAAGGCGTGTTTTCGCGGCTCGCCCGTCGCCGGATCCACCTTCGCCCACAGCGGCGGTGCCAGATGCAGGTTCAGTCGATAGTCGCCCTCGAACTGCGCCGCGACGCGCTTGAGGAAATCGCCATCGGTGTAGAGCCTCGCCACCTCGTACTCGTCCTTGTAGGCCATGAGCTTGAAGAGGTAACGCGCAACCATCGACGTAAGGCGCGTGGAGCCCGCCACCGTGGCATTCTCCGCGTCGCGCACCTTCTGCACGAAGTCGATGTAACGCTGGGCGTAGGCCGCGTCCTGGTAATTCGTGAGGAATTCGCGGCGGCGCGCAATCGACTCCTCGAGTGTCTGCGACAGGCGCTGGCTTTCCGGCTTCGCTTCCGGCGGCGTGGCCGCCCGTTGCACGGCGACGAGGTCCACCGCGGCGCGGCGCCCCCACTCGAAGGCCTTCTTGTTCGATTCCACCGCGGCGCCGTTGAGCTCGATCGCCTGCAGGATCGAGACCTCGTTGAGCGGAATCAACCCCTTCTGCCAAGCGTAGCCCACCATGAAGAGGTTGGTCGCGATGGAATCGCCCATCAACGCCGTGGCTAGTTGCGTCGCATCGATAAAATCCGCCGCACCACCACACGCCTCGCGAATCGCCTGCGCCATGTCGGTCGAAGGCAGCTGCAGGTCCGGATCCCTGGTGAATTCGCCGGTGGTCGCCACGTCGCCGTTGATGACCGCGCGCGTATTGCCCGACTGCATCTTCGCGATGGCTTCGTCGGAGGCGGCGACGATCATGTCGCAGCCAAGCACCAGCCGCGCTTCGCCCGCCGCGATACGCACCGCGTGGATTTCCTGCGGCGTGTTCGCGATGCGAATGTGTGAGTAGACCGAGCCACCCTTCTGCGCGAGGCCGGCCATGTCGAGCACCGCGGTGCCCTTGCCTTCGAGGTGCGCGGCCATGCCGAGGATGGCGCCGATGGTGACGACACCCGTGCCGCCGACACCCGTCACCATGATTCCGTACGGACGCTCCAGCGTCGGCAGCGTGGGCGCCGGCAACGCGGCCATCACCTCGCTCACGACGGATTTCTTCTTGCGCAAGCCGCCGCCTTCCACGGTGACGAAGCTGGGGCAGAAGCCCTTTACGCACGAATAGTCCTTGTTGCAGGAACTCTGGTCGATGGTGCGCTTGCGGCCAAACTCGGTCTCCAGCGGGGCCACCGACAGGCAATTCGATTTGACGCTGCAGTCGCCACAGCCTTCACATACCAGCTCGTTGATGACAACGCGCTTCTGCGGATCCGGAAAGGTGCCGCGCTTGCGGCGGCGGCGCTTTTCCGCAGCGCAGGTCTGGTCGTAGATGAGGACCGAGGTGCCCTGGATTTCGCGCAGGTCGCGCTGCACTTCATCGAGGTCCTCACGCGCGTACACATCCGTGCCGGGCGCGAGGTCGGTGATGTTGTCGTAGCGCTCCACCTCGTCGGTCACCACCACGACGCGCTTCACGCCTTCCGCCAGCACCTGGCGCGAGACCATCGCCACCGAAATCGGACCATCAACCGGCTGGCCACCCGTCATCGCCACCGCATCGTTGAAGAGGATCTTGTAGGTGATGTTCACATTCGCGGCCACGGCGGCGCGGATGGCGAGTAATCCCGAGTGGTAATAGGTGCCATCGCCGAGGTTGGCGAACACGTGTTTGGTAGTGGTGAACGGGGCGATGCCGACCCATGGCACGCCTTCGCCGCCCATCTGCGTGAAGGTCATGGTTTCTTCCGGACGGATCCAGATCGCCATGTAGTGGCAGCCGATGCCGGCCAGCGCCTTGGAGCCTTCGGGTACGCGCGTGGACGTGTTGTGCGGGCAGCCGGAACAGAAATACGGGATGCGCGCGACCTTGACGCGCGGGCGCGCGAGCTCCGCCTCCTTCGCCTCGATGAACTTGAGGCGCGCCTCCACGATCTTCGAGGTATAGAACTTGGCGATGCGTTTGGCGATCACGCGCGCGATCATCGCGGGCGTGAGTTCGCCGGCAGCAGGCAACAGCCATTCGCTGCGATGCGTTTCCCATTCGCCGTGTTCGTCGTACTTGCCGATCACGCGCGGGCGCACGTCGTCGCGCCAGTTGTAGAGCTGCTCCTTCATCTGGTATTCGATCAGCTGGCGCTTCTCCTCGACCACGAGGATTTCCGACAGCCCCTGCGCGAATTCACGCAGGCCGTTCGGCTCCAGCGGCCAGGGCATGCCGACCTTGTAGAGGCGGATGCCGATCTCGGCCGCATGGCGCTCGTCGATGCCGAGATCCTCGAGGGCCTGCAGCACGTCGAGGTAGCTCTTGCCCGAGGCGATGATCCCGAGGCGCGGATGCGGCGAATCGATGGTGATGCGGTTCAACTTGTTCACGCGCGCATAGGCGAGTGCTGCGTAGATCTTGTCGTGCTGCAGGCGCAGCTCCTGCTCCATCGGCGCGTCCGGCCAGCGGATGTTGACGCCCGATTCGGGCAGCTGGAAATCTTGCGGCAGCAGGATTTTCGGGCTATCGGTGTCGACATTGATCGAGGCCGACGAATCCACCGTCTCCGAAATCACCTTGAAGGCGATATACAGGCCCGAGTAGCGCGACATCGCAAAGCCGTGCAGGCCCATCTCGATGATTTCCTGCACGCCGGTGGGATACAACACCGGGATCATCGCCGCATCGAAGGCGTGTTCGCTCTGGTGTGGCAACGTGGAGGACTTGCAGGCATGGTCGTCGCCCGCCAGCAGCAGCACGCCGCCATGTTTCGAAGTGCCCGCGGCATTGGCGTGCTTGAGCACATCTCCGGAGCGATCCACGCCGGGGCCCTTGGCGTACCACATGGCGTAGACGCCGTCGTATTTGGCGCCTTCGAACAGGCCCACCTGCTGGGAGCCCCACACAGCGGTGGCCGCGAGTTCCTCGTTCACGCCGGGGATGAAGTGGACGTGGTGTTCCTTGAGGTGTTTCTTCGCCTTCCACAGCGCCTGGTCGAATGCGCCAAGCGGGGAGCCGCGATAACCGGAGATGAATCCCGCCGTGTTGAGGCCGGCGGCGAGATCGCGCTCCCTCTGGACCATCGCAAGGCGCACCAGCGCCTGGGTTCCATTGAGGTAGACGCGGCCGGAAGGCAGCAGGTACTTGTCTTCCAGCGAGACGGGTAATGCGGACATGCGGGCTGCTCCTTTTGGGGTCAGACCCCGGTTCACCTGTTGGGGTCTGACCCCGGTGTTCCTGGGTACCGGCTTGCAGGATTGTGTCCTGAGGCCGGGAAAAGCTCCAAATTATAAGCGGTTGGACACCCTCGGGGCCAGACGCGTTTCACTCTAGAAGAGGGAACCCTGGTTCTTCGGCCCGGGCGGGCGGAAAAGGGTGGTGTCCAACTCGTATCGCGGCCAGCGGTCATAACCCAGGCGTTGCGAGGCTTTCCGGAAGCGCTGGGCGAGGAGCTCCGCGAAGAGGCCCTCCCCCTTCATCCGGCTGCCGAAGTTCGGGTCGTTGTCGCGCCCACCGCGCATCTGGTGCACGCGGGACATCACATGCGCGGCCTTGAGCGGGAAACGCTCCTCGAGCCACGCCTTGAAGATGTCCTTCACTTCCCACGGCAGCCGCATCAGGATGTATCCCGCGCCGTCCGCACCGACCTCCTTGGCGGCTTCAAGAATCGGTTCCAGCTCCGAGTCGGTGAGGAACGGGATCACAGGCGCCACATTCACGTAAACCGGGATGCCGGCTTCCGAGAGACGCTTGATGGCTTGAAGGCGCCTTGCCGGCGCGCTTGCGCGAGGCTCCATGTAGCGGGAGATATCGTGATCGAGAGTCGTAACCGAGAGCGCAACTGTCACGAGGCGATCCTTCGCCATCTCTGCAAGGATGTCGATGTCGCGCTCGATCAGCGCCGACTTGGTGATGAGCGATACCGGATGCCGCGCCTCCTGGCAAACCTCGAGGATTCCCCTCGTGATCTTGAGCTCGCGCTCAGTTGGCTGGTACGCGTCAGTGTTCACGCCAATAACCAGCGTGTGGCACTTGTATCCGGGCTTTGCGAGTTCCTCGTGCAGGACCTCGGGCGCGTTGGTCTTGGCCGAGATGCGCGTTTCGAAGTCGAGCCCAGGCGAAAGGCCAAGGTAGGCGTGGCTGGGGCGTGCGTAGCAGTTGTGGCTGACGACTCCATTGGCGATGAAGTCTTCGGTTTCGGTGGTGATGTCGTAGAGGCGCATTGCGTAGCCGAGGGGTTCGACCTTCACCACGCGCAGTTTGGCGTCACCTTTGATGGCTTGGCCATCGATATTCAGTTTGCGGGTGATGGCCGGGCGGACGGTGTGGAAGAAGCGGAGATGTTCGCGTAATCCACCCTTCATTCGAACGACATCGATTGGCTTGCGCTCTTCGTGGTGAATATGCTCGATCGCAAACGAAAACCCGAAGGCGTCGAGGCATCGCACGATCCAGTCAATGATCTGGCGATCGGTGTTCGGGATTCGAAGTACTTGCTGGCTGAAACTTCCTTCGGCATCAAAAATGCCCGCTAGAAAACCCTTCAACCACGATTCGGATGGGTCCCCGGGCCACGAGACCAGATCGCGGATCGCATCAACGCGTTGCGACCATGCGCCAATCGCGTACATTGGCTTCCGCTGTCCGACCGCCGCCTGAAACAAGAACTCGGAGGTGCGGACGTCGAAGTCAAAAAGGTAGTCCTGCGCTCTAAGCAGGGCTTCAGCGTCGCAAAGCGCTAACCTGAAAGTGCGGGCCCCGTGATCGAAATGACGAGCGTTCGCAGCGACACTCGGATAGATGTATGCGTCACCCCTGACCATGCCGCACAAATAGCCGCGGCGGTAGTCATCGTCATCTGGAGGGCCCTGCGCAAACTTCCCCGTTCCCATCAGCTTGTTGTTGACAGTAAGAAATGGGCGCCGCGAATCGCCGCACTCTGTTCCAGTCACATGTTTCCACCCTCTATCGGTCAGGTAGCGATGATCGGCACTGGAAACAAGCACAGTGCCGTCCTCCAGCGTCGTTCTATAAGCCGGCTTGATCACGCTCCAGTGCGCCAACACTCGCGATTTCACGTACCGGTGGTACTTTGAATCGGCTCTTGTTCCATAAATCTCGTCACCCACACGCAACTGCGAAAGCGGCAAAGTGCGCCCGTTCGCCATCAAGATTGGTGTGTTGCCCTCTTGGCAGTACGAGCATCCGTGCTCGCAGCCTCGATAGGGATTGATCGACTGCGAAAAGCCGATATCCGGCGAGTTGTTGCGCGAGATGACGCTCTTCGCCTTCTCGATGGCAATCACCGTCTTCGGGCGGGCGTCCTCCGGAAATTCCTGGAACCAGCCATCATCCGAAGCCTCGCGGTCCACCTTCTCGAAGCGCCCTTCCGGATTGATGGTTGCACCCCGCCCCTTCGCGGCGGCACCATGATTGCCTGCGGTCGTCTTCAGCGGCATGAGAAATCATAGGCCGCATCGAGGACGGAATTCGCCCGCAAACGAAAGAATTCCCCAGTGTGGATAAGGTGGCTTCCCACCCCAATATCGACCGGCCTTATCCACATTAAAATATGGGAATGAACGCACCCCTCGACCTGCAGAAGCTCAAGTTCAAGTCCGTCACCTATCGCGGCCTCAAGTCCGGGCCACGACTCATCGTCACCGGCGCCGTGCATGGTAACGAGACCTGCGGCACGCAGGGCATCACCAAGGTGCTGGGCGAGATCGAGTCGGGCAAGTTGCCGATCCTCGCGGGTGAGGTCACGTTTGTCCCGATCACCAATCCCCTCGCCTACGCCAAGGGCCAACGCGTCGGCGACCGCAACTTGAACCGCAACCTGGGGCCCGTTGAGAAGCCGCAGGATTTCGAGGACCACGTCGCCAACTGGATCTGCCCGCTGCTCGCGCGCCACGACGTGCTGCTGGACCTGCACTCCACCCGCGGCGATGCGCAGGCGTTTGCGATGCTGGGTCCCAGGAACAACGCGGGAGCAATCGAACCCTTCAAGCATTCGCGCGAGGAACGCGCCATGGCGCGCATCCTCGGCGTGAGCCGCTTCGTCGAAGGCTGGCTCGGCACCTACGCCAAGGGCGTGGAGCGTCGCGTGAAGGCCGGGTTGGGCAGCGGGCTCAATACCGATCCCAAGTACGGCGTCGGCACCACGGAATACATGCGCTCGCAAGGCGGATACGCCATCACGCTCGAGTGTGGACAACACGACTCGCCATCCTCACCGAAGGTCGCGTACAAGGCCATCCGCAACGTGCTGGCGCATTTGGCGGTCACCGGCGAGGACATCCCGCAGGCCGGCGGCAAGTGGGAAGCCCTGCGCATCCACGACGTCATCGACCGCGCGCACGAAGGCGACAACTTCGCGCGCACCTGGGGCAGCTTCGACACACTCAAGAAGGGTGATCTCATCGGCGCGCGCGCCGACGGCACCGAATTGCGCGCCGAGACCGACGGCTGGATCCTCTTTCCCGACGTGGGCGCGAAGCCCGGGCACGAGTGGTTCTACTTCGCTCGCGCGAACCCGGAGATCTGGGACTGACTTGTAACACCGGGGACAGACCCGCTTTCGCTCAAAACTTGAGCACCAGGGACACCCCCAGCGGGTACATGCACTTTGCATGTACAAGTCGGGCTGTCCCTGGTGCTCAAGTTTTGAGCGAAAGCGGGTCTGTCCCCGGTGTTACAAGTCAGTGGAAGAAGAGGTAGGCCACGCCGATGGCGGCGGCCACGGCGGCGAAGTCCGCCAGCAGTCCGTACCCGATCGCATAACGCGTCCGCGTGATGCCGACGGAGCCGAAGTAAAGCGCCACGATGTAGAACGTGGTGTCGGAGGAGCCCTGCAGGATGCTCACCAGGCGCCCGGCGAATGAATCCGCGCCGTAGGTCTTCATCACCTCGATCATCATCGCGCGCGCACCGCCGCCGCTCACCGACTTCATCAACGCCGTTGGCAACGCCGGCGTGAAGTCGGTATTCACGCCCATCGCCGAGAACATCCACGTGAAAACTCCCACCACCATGTCGAGGATGCCGGAGTTGCGCAGCACGCTGATCGCCACCAGCATGCCGACCAGGTAGGGAATGATCTTGAGCGAAATGTCGATGCCGTCTTTTGCGCCCTCGATGAACGCCTCGTAGACGTCGATCTTCT
>JBDSMR010000055.1:0-4300 GCA_039915735.1 Usitatibacter sp.
CGCTTCCTGGAGACAGGTCTTCGACGGTTTTCCACGGGTCCATCTGCCGCGCAGCCTTGCCGAGGTACTGCGCGAGCCTCGCCAGCGGATACAGCAGCGGGCTCGGGAATGCGGAGCCCAGCGGCACCACGTGGCGCTTGCGGGTCTCGCCCAGAACCTCGAACACGAGCTCGGAGACATCGAGCTCCGCGGCCTGCGCGGGCGGGCGCGAGGCATCGGGAACACTCGAGGCCGCTTTCCAGTTGGCGTTCACGTAATAGCCGGAACGCGGGCGCGCCGCGATCAGGCCGCGGTCTTCCAGCAGCTGGTAGGCCTGGGTGACTGTTGCCGTGCTCACCCTGTGGCTGGTGGAAAGCGCGCGTAGCGAAGGCAGGCGCTCGCCTGCGCGCAGGACCCCGGTCGCGATCAGGTTGGCGAGTTCGTTGGCAAGTGATTCATATCGAGTCATGCAGGCAGCGGGTCGACAAAAAGGGACAGTCTACTGGCGTAGAGTGGAGGCCAAGGAGCCCGCTATTGAAAACCCAATCGAAGAAAACGCGGCTTGACCGGCGTGAAGCGGTCCACAAGGTGGTGCCCGACCCGGTCCCTGCCGGCGTGAGCTGAGGTGTCGGGCAGCTTCGACCTGCGGCGCCTGCGGTACTTCATCAAGGTCGCCGAACTGGGTTCGCTCACGCGTGCCGCGGAGGCGTTGCACGTCGCGCAGCCCGCGCTCTCCCAGCAGGTCCGCACGCTCGAATCGGAAGTCGGCGTTGAATTGCTGGCGCGAGGCCCGCGTGGCGTCGCGCTCACCGAGGCGGGCGAACGCATGCTGGCGGAAGCACGCCGCCTGGTCGAGGGCATGGCGCATGTGGTTGAGCGGGTGAAAAGCGCGCGCGATCCCGAGGGACAGGTCGTCATCGGCGTCGGCCAGTCGATCGGCGCGTTGCTGATGGGGCCGCTGCTCGAGCAGGCGGCGTTGCGCCTGCCGCGCGTGCGCATCCAGGTGCGCGAGCTCATGGGCGGCCTGCTGCCGGAGCTCATGCGCTCGCGCGCCATCGATTTCGCCATCTCGCTCAACACGGTCTCGGGCCATGGCATCCGTTCCACCGCCATCCTCGCCGAGGAGATGTGCCTGGTGGGCCACCGGCGCCTGGTGGAGGCGCACCTCGGCAGGCGCGCCACCGACAAATTCCGCTTCGGCGACCTCGAGGGCCTGCCGATCTACCTCTCGCGCCGCGGCCAGTTCGTGCGCGAGACCATGGAGGCGGCGGCCAAGTCCAAGGGCATCGTGCTCGGCCTGAGGGCCGAGGTCGATTCGGTGCACATCCTCAAGGAGCTGGCGCTGAGCGGCGCGGGCTGCTGCGTGTTGTCGCGCACCGCCGTGCGCCGCGAGAAGGATTCCCACGACCTCTACATCGGGCGCATCACCGCGCCCATCATCCGGCGCGACATCTTCCTCGTGCACCGGCCGGCCATGTCACGTGCTGCCCAGGGCATCGTGGAGCTTTCGCTCTCGGTGCTGGCGCGGCTGGTGATGGACGGTCTGTGGGAGGGCACGCTCAAGGCGCAGGCCGCCGATATAAGGAAAAACTTCTAGCGGCTCGCCGCAAAGATGTATTTCCCGGCGCCGGGCCGCGCGTGTACGTTGCCCCACTGGAAGAACATACGAGGAGAGACCATGAAAGACGCCTGGATCCTGGTGGCTGCGCTGCTGGCTTCGCCGCTGGCTGCCGCGCAGGACAATTTTCCCAGCAAGCCCATCAAGGTGATCGTGCCGTTTACGCCCGGCGCGGGCTCCGACATCGCGGCGCGCTACTTCGGCGGCGAGATGGGCAAGGTCCTCGGCGTCTCGGTGGTAGTGGAGAACCGTCCGGGCGCGTTCGGCGCGGTCGCGGCCGGCGTCGTGAAGTCCGCCCCCGCCGACGGCTACACGATTTTCCTCGGTGGCAACTCGCCCATCACGGTGAATCCGGTGGTGGTGAAGAATCTCTCCTACGACCCGATCAAGGAGCTGCGCCCGGTCTCGGGACTCGCGCGCAACACCAACGTCTTCATCGTGCCGCCGGGCTCGAAGGCGCAGACACTCGCCGAGCTGATCGCCGAAGCGAAGAGGCGCCCGCAGCCGATGAACGCCGGCACGCCCGCGGCGGGCTACCACCTGGTGCTCGAATGGTTCGCCGCCGAGGCCGGCATCAAGTTCAACCACATCCCGTACAAGGGTGGCGCGCAGACATACGCGGACGTGGCAGGCGGCACGCTCGACTTCGCGGTGGGCGAGCTTGCGGGAACCATGGAGCTCATCAAGGGCGGCAAGCTGCACGCGCTGGCGGTGACCAGCGACACGCGCCACCCGGACCTTCCCAACGTCCCGACGGTGAAGGAAAGCGGCTTTCCGTCGTTCGTGTCCTATTCATGGAACTCGTTCTACGTCCGCGCCGAAACGCCGGACTCCGTCACGCAGAAACTCGCCGACGCCATGGCGACCGTGATGGCCAGCGAAGGGGCGCGCAAGTTCGTTCGCACCGCGGGAACCGAGCTGCTGCCACTCGGCCCCGAAGCCATGAGGAAATTCCAGATGGAAGAGCTGGCGAGGTTCCAGGGCATCGCCGACCGCGCAGGGATCAAGCCGCAATGAGCGACACACCCGCCAGGTACAGATACTCCGTCTCCCTCGGCTCGCACGACTCGCGCCTCAAGAAGGGCGCGGCACCAGTGGTGGTGGAGAACTTCTATTCGCGCTGGCTCGCGGGCACGCGGCCGTACTTCACCAGGCTGATCGAATACAACCAGGCGCACATGGTGGAGCTGCATCGCCAGGGCGTGATCCCGAAGGCCGACGCGGCGAAGATCCTCGAGACGCTGCGCTGGATGGAAACGGAGGGGATCGACCACTTCGAGATGGACCCGAGCCTCGAGGACCTGATGCCCAACATCGAGGGCATCGTGGTGAGCCGGCTGGGAGAGGCCATCGGCGGCAAGCTGCTGACCGGGCGCGCGCGCGGCGAGGTGACCAACGTCGCCATCCGCCTGTTGCTGCGCGAGAACTACCTCGAGCTGCTGCAGGAGATGAACGGCCTGCGCCACGCGGTCCTCGAGCTGGCGAAGGACCATGTCGAGACGGTGATGCCGGGCTATACACACGCGCAACATGCGCAGCCCACCACTTTCGGGCACTACCTGGCTTGCGTGGCCGAAGCGCTGGAGACCGATTTCGCGCGACTGCAGGACACGTACAAGCGCCTGAACACGAGCTTCGCCGAATCGAGCATCGGGCAGGGCACCGCGTACCCGATCGATCGCGAGCGCGTGGCGGACCTGCTGGGCTTCGAGGGACTGGTGGAGAACACGCGCTACGCGCTGCTCTGCTGGGACCGCACGGTGGAGGTGCTGGGCACGGTCTCGATCGCGGCGCTCAACATCAACCGCTTCTCCGATGACCTCTTCTACTGGTGCACCTACGAGTTCGGGATGATCGAGCTGGCGGACGAATTCTCGGCGACCAGCTACATCATGCCGCAGAAGAAAAATCCCTACGTGCTCGAGGAGCTCGCGGTGATCCCGGGGCGCGCCATCACCGCGTTCACGCAGGAGGCGTTCCGCTGGAACCGGGTCTCCTTCGGCCTGGCCACCCACATCGGTGGCGTGAAGACCGATCCCTCGAAGACTGTCAACGAGGTGCGCGGCGCGGCGAAGATGCTGGCCGGCGTGGTGGCCACGTTGACGGTGAACAAGGAGGTGATGCGCGAGCGCTCCGGTATCCATTTCACCCAGGCGTCCGAGCTTGCCGATACGCTGGCGCGCGAGAAGGGGCTCTCGTTTCGCACCGCCCACAAGATCATGGGGACAGTGGTGCGCGTGGCGCTGGCCAGGGGCATCGCCCCGAGCGCCATCGACACGAAGATGATCGATGAGGCCGCCGTGGAGATCACCGGGAAGCCGCTGGGACTTTCACCGGAGATCGTGGCGCGTTCGCTGGACACGATGGGCATCGTGGGCGCTCGCAACGTGATCGGTGGCACGGCGCCCGAGATGGTCCGCCGCTCGCTCGCCAACCTCGGCAAGCGGCTGCGGGACGACACCGATTTCGCCGACGGGAAGAAGAAGGCGGTGGCCGAGGCGCACGCGCGCCTCGAGCAGGTCGTGGCCGAAATCCTCGCCTAGCCCGGAGGCTTGCCCAATTTCGTGCCGCGCGTCGCGGCGCCGTTCTGCAGCAGCGTGAGGTGCGTCACCTGCCCGGCGGCGTTGGTGGAGAATTCCAGCGCCGCCTCGAGCGCCTTCAGGAAGAAAAGGCTCTCGCTGGCGGGAAAGATTTCGAACGGTC
>JBDSMR010000056.1:0-47235 GCA_039915735.1 Usitatibacter sp.
CTGGAGCGGGTGAAGGGAATCGAACCCTCGTCGTAAGCTTGGAAGGCTTCTGCTCTACCATTGAGCTACACCCGCGAAGCCCTGATTCCTGACCCTTTATCGCCTCCTGGCGCCACCTTGGGCGTTACCGCCTTGACAGATTGGTGGAGAGGGTTGGATTCGAACCAACGTAGGCGCAAGGCCAACAGATTTACAGTCTGCCCCCTTTAACCACTCGGGCACCTCTCCGCGAAACTCTCGATTATCCACTAAATCGGGGGTTTCTGGCAAACAAAACAGTGGTTTCCTGCAAGTGGGCCGCGCGGAGGGTGCCGGCACCCCGAATCGAACGGGGGACCTACCGCTTACAAGGCGGTTGCTCTACCAGCTGAGCTATGCCGGCGCGGATGACTGGTAAATTCCCGGCCTGCAACGACCGGAGCGACCACTTACTTGACCAACTTGAGCCGCGATTTCCCTGCGGCGGGCGGTTTCGGGGGCTCGGCGTCGGCTTCTGCGGCGGCCATCGGGCTTGCGGGGGCAACCGCCAGGGCGGCGGGTGCCTCCACGGTAAAAAATGCACCCTGCCCATTCTCCCGGGCGAAAATGCCCTGCACGCGATCGACTGGAATGTTCACCTCGCGCGAGACTCCGTTGAAACGGGCGGAAAACTGGATCAGCTCGTTGTTTATGGTCAGGTTGCGGGTGGCGTTCAGGCTCACGTTCAGGACGATCTCGCCGTTCTTCACGTATTCCATCGGCACCCGGGTGCGGTCATCCACCCTTACGCTGAGGTAAGGGGTGAAACCGCAGTCCGAGCACCACTCGTAGATCGCGCGGATGAAATAGGGCTTGGTCGAGACTTCTGCCATGCCCAAGTCTACCGCCGCATCGCCTTCTCTGAGGCGGTCATCGAGTCGATGAATGCCTGCCTGGAGAAAAGTCGTTCGGCGTACTTGAGCAGCGGGGCCGAGGGCTTGTTGAGCTGGATCTGGTAATGGTCCAGGCGCCAGAGCAGCGGGGCGATGGCCACGTCGAGCATCGAGAACTCCTCGCCCAGCATGTATTTCTGCTTCACGAAGATCGGCGCGATCTGGATCAGGTTCTCGCGGATGTAAAGCCGCGCCTTCTCCTGGGCCTTCTGCGTGCCGGATTCGAGTGTCTGGACGTGGTTGAAGAGCTCCTGCTCGAAACGGAACAGGAAGAGGCGCGCGCGGGCACGCATCACCGGGTCCGCGGGCATCAGCTGCGGATGCGGGAAACGCTCGTCGATGTACTCGTTGATGATGTTCGACTCGTAGAGCACCAGGTCGCGCTCCACCAGCACCGGCGTGCGGTTGTACGGGTTCATGACCGCCAGGTCTTCCGGCTTGTTCATGAGGTCCACGTCGATGATCTCGAAATCCATGCCCTTCTCGTAGAGCACGATCCGGCATCGGTGGCTGAAGGGATCAGTGATCCCCGAGTAAAGCGTCATCATCAGCGGACATCCTTCCAGTATTCGTTCTTCAGCATCAGCGCCAGCACGAAGAAGCCCGCGAGGAAGAAGAGCACCAGCACCCCCCAAAGCTTGCGATCCGCCTGAGCCGGCTCTCCCATGTAAGCGAGGTAGTTCACCAGGTCTGCAACCTGGCGATCGTATTCAATTGCGCTGAGGGTGCCCGGGCGCTCCATCACCAGCTTGCGGTGCTTCACCGTGTCGCCGGAGTTGTGGTCAACATGCTCGGTCACTTCCATCGCCTGCGTGCCCTGGTACTCCCACAACACGTGCGGCATCGCCACGCTCGGGAAGATCGCGTTGTTCCAGCCGGTCTTGCTGGCCGGGTCGCGATAGAAGCTGCGCATGTAGGTGTAGAGCCAATCCGGGCCACGCGAACGGCCCACCAGCGAGAGGTCCGGAGGCACGACGCCGAAAGCGGCCTTCGAGACCGCCGGGTTGATCGAGGCCACCATCGGCTCACCGATTTTCTCGCCGGTGAACACAAGGTTGTCCTTGATCTGCGCTTCGGTGAGGCCGAGGTCGGTGAGGCGCGTGTAGCGCATCGCCGCCGCCGAATGGCAGTTCAGGCAGTTGTTCACGAAAGTCTGCGCTCCGCGCTGCAGCGAGAGGCGATCGTGCAGGTCGATCGGGGCGCGGTCGAGATGGACGTGGCCGGAGGCGGCCCAGGCGAGCGCCGGGACGAAAAGCAGGAAGGCGAGGATCTTTTTCATCTCAGGTCAACCTTGCGGGCTCGGGTTTTTCCATGTCCTTCGCCGTGAACCACGGCATCAGCAGGAAAAAGAGGAAGTAGACGATGGTGAGCACCCGGGCGACCCACAACGCGATGTAGTCACCACCGACGATGGGCAGGCCCTTGCCGAATTCGCCCCACACCGTGGTTGGCTCCACGCCGAGGTAGCCCAGCACCAGGAACGAGAAGATGAAGGCCGTGAACCAGGCGCGGTACTTCGGGCCGCGGTAGCGGATCGATTTCACCTTGCCGCGGTCGAGCCACGGCAGCAGGAAGAAGACCAGCGTCGCCGCGCCCATCACCGCCACGCCGGGGAATTGCGAACCGAAGATCGGCGGCACCGCGCGCAGCATCGCGTAGTAGGGCGTGAAGTACCACACCGGGGCGATGTGCTCGGGCGTCTTCAGCGGGTCGGCCGGGATGAAGTTGTTGTACTCGAGGAAGTAGCCGCCCATCTCCGGGGTGAAGAACACGATCACCGTGAAGACGATCAGGAACACCGCGACGCCGACCAGGTCCTTCACCGTGTAGTACGGGTGGAACGGGATGCCATCACGCGGGTAGCCGCTCTTCGGATCGATGTCCTTGGAGATCTCGACGCCGTCCGGGTTGTTGGAGCCGACCTCGTGCAGCGCCATGACGTGCGCGGCAACCAGGCCGAGCAGCACCATCGGCAGCGCGATCACGTGCATGGCGAAGAAGCGGTTGAGCGTGGCGTCGGACACGTTGTAGTCGCCGCGGATCCATACGGCGAGCGCATCGCCGATCAGCGGGATGGTGCCGAACAGGTTGATGATCACCTGCGCGCCCCAAAAAGACATCTGGCCCCAGGGCAGCAGGTAGCCGAAGAAGGCCTCGGCCATCAGCGCCAGGTAGATCATCACGCCGAAGATCCAGATCAGCTCGCGCGGCTTGCGGTACGAGCCGTACATCAGCCCGCGCGCCATGTGCAGGTAGACGCAGATGAAGAACATCGAGGCGCCGGTGGAATGGATGTAGCGGATGAGCCAGCCACCCGGCACGTCGCGCATGATGAACTCGACCGAGGCGAAGGCGTCCGCCGCGCTCGGCTTGTAGTTCATCGTGAGGAAGATCCCGGAGACGATCTGGATCACCAGCGCGAGGAGGGCGAGCGAGCCGAAGTAGTACCAGAAGTTGAAATTCTTCGGCGCGTAGTACTCGGACAGCTGGCTCTTCCACAGCGAGACGAGCGGGAAACGCTGGTCCACCCAGGTAAGGACCCCGTTGAACGGGCCCGCGCCGGTCACCGGCGGCTTGTTGGCGACGGCCATGTCAGGCGGCTCCCTTCGGATCTTCGCCAATCACGACCATGGCGTCGCCGGCACCGGCGAAATGATAGGGCGGGACGGTCATGTTGGTCGGGGCCGGGGAGCCCTTCATGACGCGCGCAGACAAGTCGAAGCGCGAGTTGTGGCACGGGCAGTAGTAGCCGCCCGGCCAATCGCCACCCATGTCGGAGGCGGCGCCGACTTCCTTCTTGAGGGTGGGCGAGCAGCCCAGGTGGGTGCAGACCCCCTCGACAACGAAAACATCTGCCTTGATCGCCCGCTCCACGCCCTTGGCGTAGGCCGGCTGCTTGGAGGCCAGCGAGTCCGGGTCCACCAGCAGGGGGGCGTTCTGGGCGAGGCGGGCCAGCATTTCCGGGGTGCGTTTGAGCACCCAGACCGGCTTGCCGCGCCATTCGATGGTGATCTGCTGGCCCGGCTCCAGCTTGGAGACGTCGGCCTCCACGGGGGCGCCAGCGGCCAGGGCCTTGGCGCTGGGAAACCAACTCATCAGAAGGGGTGCGGCTACGCCGCCTGCGATGGCGGCCCCGGCGGCGGAGGTGGCCACAAGCAGGAGCCTGCGGCGTTTTTCGTCGACGTTGTCTCGGACGATGGCAGTCATGGGGGGCGGAGTCGGGAAAAGGGGGTTGAAACGGCTGAGTCCGGCATTTTAGCGGATTCACCCCCCCGACTTAAAGCCCGATCTGGGATCAGGCGATTGACGCGGGATGCCTGGCTCTTCTAGATTCCGGGGTAACCCAAGGAGAAAAACATGAGCATTGCCTCGGAATTTCGGGAATTCGCAGTAAAGGGGAACGTGATCGACCTGGCCATCGGCGTGATCGTCGGTGCGGCTTTCGGCAAGATCGTCGAATCGATGGTGAACGACATGATCATGCCGATCGTCGGCCGTTTCACCGGCGGGCTGGACTTCAGCAACTACTTCATCGCGCTCGCTGCCATTCCCGCCGGAGTGCCCCAGACCCTGGAAGCAGTCAAGAAGGCCGGGGTTCCGGTGATCGCCTGGGGGAACTTCGCCAATATCGTGATCAACTTCGCCATCCTCGCGTTCATCGTGTTCATGATGGTCAAGCAGTTCAACAAGCTGAAGCGCGAGGCACCTCCAGCCGCAACCCCCGAGGACATCGTGCTGCTGAGGGAAATCCGCGACTCGCTCAAGCAACGCTAGTCCTTTCCGCCCGCAAGACCGCTACAATCGCGGGCTTTGCTCCTGCAATCTTCCATGCGCAAGCTGTGGCTCGTTTTTGCCCAGGCCGTGACACTCACGCTCGCGGTGCTGTTCGTGGTGAGCCTGGTCAAGCCCGACTGGCTGGCCTGGCGCGCCCAGGTCGTGGAGGTGCGCGAGGCCGCTGCCACCACCGACTCCACTTCGGGCGTGCAGGTCTCGAGCACCGCACGGCCGTTGTCGTTCAGCGACGCGGCGCGCAAGGCGATCCCGTCGGTGGTGAACATCTCGGCCACCCGCCAGGTGCGCCGGCGCAATCCCCTGCTCGAAGATCCCGCGTTCCAGCGTTTTTTCGGCGAGCGCTTCAACCTGCCGCCGGAAACGCAGTTGTCCCTGGGTTCCGGCGTGATCGTGAGCCGCGAGGGCTACATCCTGACCAACGATCACGTCGTGGAAGGCGTGACCGACATCCAGGTGACGCTCCATGACGGCCGTACCGTCGCCGGAAAAACCGTCGGCACCGATCCCGATACCGACCTCGCGGTGGTGAGGATCTCCGCCTCGGGCCTGGCGCCGATCACTTTCGGCCAGTCGGACCAGGCGCGTGTCGGCGACGTGGTCCTCGCGATCGGCGATCCCTTCAGCGTGGGCCAGACGGTCACGATGGGCATCGTGAGCGCTGTAGGGCGCGAGATCGGCAACCAGAATCCGTTCGGCAGCTTCATCCAGACCGATGCGGCCATCAATCCCGGCAACTCGGGCGGCGCGCTGGTCGACACCTCGGGCAACCTCATCGGCATCAACACGCTGATTTTTTCGCGCTCGGGTGGCTACCAGGGCATCGGCTTCGCGATTCCCGTGAGCCTCGCCAAGCGGGTCATGGAACAGATCATCGAAACCGGCGCTGTCACCCGCGGCTGGTTCGGCGTGGACGTGGCCGACATCACGGCGGAACTCGCCGAGTCGCTCGGCCTCAAGGGCACGCGGGGTGCGATCATCGGCGCCATCGAGCGCGGCAGCCCCGCCGAGAAAAGCGGTCTCAAGCTGGGCGACGTGATCACCTCGATCAACGGACGTGCGGTTCCGGACACAAGCACCGCGCTCAATGCGATCGCCGAAGTGCCGCCGGGCAAATCGGTGCCGGTGAAGGTGCTTCGCCGCAACCAGGACCTCACGGTGGAAGTCACGGTCGGGCGACGGCGTGCGCGACCGCGCACCGAGGAATAGCTACTCCGGCTTGGCCGCCGCGCGGGCCCTGCTGCGCGTGACCATCTGCCCGACGATGATGCCCACCTCGTAGAGGATGCACATGGGCACCGCCAGCGCGATCTGCGAGACCACATCCGGAGGCGTGACCACCGCCGCGATGATGAAGACCCCCACGACCACATAGCCACGCCACTCGCGCAACTGCTCCACGGTGACCAGGCCCGTCAGCACCAGCACCACGACCACCACCGGCACTTCGAAGGCCAGGCCGAATGCGAGGAACATCCCGAGCACGAAGTTGAAGTACGCCTCGATGTCCGGCGCCACGGAAATGCTCTTGGGCGCGAAGCTCGCGATGAACGCGAACACCTTGCCGAAGACGATGAAGTAGCAGAACGCCATGCCCGCGAGGAAAAGCACGGTGCTGCTCACGACCAGCGGCAGCGCGAGCTTCTTCTCGTGCATGTAGAGGCCGGGGGCCACGAAGGCCCAGGCCTGGTAGAGGAGGAAGGGCAGCGCCAGCACCAGGCCCGCCATGAAAGCGATCTTCATCGGAATGAGGAATGGCGAGATCACGCCGGTGGCGATCATGCGCGCGCCCTCCGGGAGGTTGCGCATCAACGGTGCTGCGAGCAGATCATAGAGCTCCGCGCTGTAGTAGAGGGTGGGCACGCAGGCGACCGCATAGACCATCAGCGCCCAGACCAGGCGCTTGCGCAACTCGATCAGGTGGGAGAGGAAGGTTTCCTGTGAATCGGACATCGGCGCGCGTTATGCGACCCGATTGTCGCGCGCCGGCGCGGGTGCGTCTTCGATGCCGAGTTCGAGCTGCGGAGAGGCCGGGGCGTGCTCCGCCTCGGGCATCGCTTCCGCTGGAGGCGTCGCCACATCTGCCGCTGCGCCTTCTGCCGGGGAGAGGCTGCTTTCGATCGAGGCCTGCGCATCACGCAGCTCGCGCTGCGCGTCGGCTGCCTTGGTCTCGACCTCGGTCTTGAAGCTGCGGGCGGCATCCTCGAACTCGGTCTTCACCTTGCCAAGTTCGGCCAGCTCCATCTCGCGCGAGATGTCGGATTTGACCTGGGTCACGTAGCGCTGCAGGCGGCCGAAGAGGACGCCGACCGTGCGCGCTACCTTGGGGAGGCGTTCGGGCCCGATCACGACAAGCGCGACCACGCCCACCACCATCAGCTCGGAAATCCCGATGTCGAACATGGAGGATGCGAGGAATCGCGGCGCGCGAACAGCGCGGGCGCGGCTCAGCTCTTCTGCTTTTCCTTCACTTCACCTTCGATCGTCGACCCGGAGGCGGTGATCTCGCCGGGCTTGCGCGGCTCATCGCTTTTCATGCCGTCCTTGAAGCCCTTCACGGCGCCCCCGAGGTCGCTACCCACGTTGCGCAGCTTCTTGGTGCCGAAGATGACCAGGACGATGACGAGGACGATGACCCAGTGCCAGATGCTGAACGAACCCATTGCGATCTCCTGCGAGGCGGCAGCCGGGCTACTCCTCCCCCCGCGCGATCATGCGCGGAAGCGGATCCGGGCCGCCGATGATATGGATGTGCAAATGATACACGTCCTGCCTGCCGATCCGGCCCGTGTTCACAATGGTGCGGAAGCCTTCAGGCGAGCCCTGCTCGACGGCCAGGCACGCTGCCTTGGCGAGCATCCTGCCCAGGACCGCGGCGTCGTCGCTGCCCAGGGTCGCGAGCGAGTCGATGTGTTTCTTCGGGATGATCATGAAGTGCACCGGTGCCAGCGGGTTGATGTCGTGGAAGGCAAACATGTCGCCGTCCTCGTAGACCTTGCGGCTGGGGATCTCGCCACGGACGATCTTGCAGAAGATGCAGTCGCTCATCACTCTCCTCCTTTCGGCCGCGCGGCCTTTTCATCGATGCCCGAACGCCCTTCGCGGCGCTCCAGTTCCGCCATCACTTCGCCAACGGGAATTTCGTGCCAGGCGAGCATCACCAGGCAGTGGAACCAGAGATCGGCCATCTCGTGCACCACCTCCGTGCGCTCCCCTCCCTTGGAGGCAATCACGGTCTCGGTGGCTTCCTCGCCGATTTTCCTGAGGATGGAGTCGAGCCCCTTCGCGTTGAGCGACGCGACATAGGAAGACCCGGCCGCGGCGCCGCGGCGCGCGGCGATCACGGCCTCGAGCCGCTCCAGCACGTTTTTCTCAGCCATCTCGAAAGCTCCCCGGGTCCGACAGGACCGGCTCGGTCACGACCCAGCGGCGCTCGCCACCCTCGCCCTCGAGCCGGTTGAAGAAGCAGCGCCGCCTGCCGGTGTGGCAGGCAATGCCGGCGGTGGACTCGACTCGCAGCAGCACCGCGTCCGCATCGCAATCGATCCGGACTTCGACCACGCGCAGCACATGGCCGGAGGTCTCGCCCTTTTTCCACAGCGCCTTGCGCGAACGCGACCAGTACGTCGCCTCGCCATTGTCGACCGTGAGTGCCAGCGCCTCGCGATTCATCCACGCCAGCATCAGCACTTCGCCGGTCGTCGCGTCCTGGGCCACGGCGGGCACCAACCCGTCGGCATTCCACGCAATCGCCTCGATCCAGTCCCTGCTCACAGCCGCATCTCGATCCCGCGCGCGGCGAGGAAACGCTTCGCCTCCGGGATGGTGATCTCGCCGAAGTGAAACACCGATGCGGCCAGTACCGCGTCGGCGCCACCCACCTCGATGCCGGCGGCCATGTGCTCGAGCGTGCCCACACCGCCGCTTGCAATCACGGGGATCGTGACGGCTTGCGTGACCGCGCGCGTGAGCTCGAGGTCGAAGCCGCTCCTGGTGCCGTCACGGTCCATGCTTGTCAGCAGGATTTCGCCCGCGCCGCGGCGCGCCATTTCCGTTGCCCACTCGACCACGTCGAGCCCGCGCGCCTTGCGGCCGCCATGTGTATAGACCTCCCAATGACCCGGCGTGGAGGCGCGCGCGTCGATGGCCACAACAATCGCCTGCGACCCGAAACGGCTGGCAGCGTTCTCCACCAGGTCCGGGTTCTCCACCGCGGAGGTATTGATGCTCACCTTGTCGGCGCCGGCATTGAGGAGTTTGCGCACGTCCTCGACCTGGCGCACCCCTCCGCCGACGGTCAGGGGAATGAAGACCTGGTCGGCCACGCGCTCGATCACGTCGACAATCGTGTCGCGCGCATCACTCGATGCGGTGATGTCGAGGAAGGTGAGTTCGTCGGCGCCGGCGGCATCGTAGATACGCGCGATCTCGACCGGATCACCTGCATCCCTCAGCTTCACGAAATTCACGCCCTTCACGACCCGTCCCGCGTGGACATCGAGGCAGGGGATCAGGCGCTTCGCGAGTCCCACTAGGACTCGCCGGCGGCAAGCTTCTGGGCCGCGGCGAAGTCGAGCTTGCCTTCGTAGATGGCGCGGCCAGTGATGCAGCCGGTGATTCCCTCCGCCTCGACTTCGCAGAGGCGGCGCACGTCGTCCAGCCCGTTGAGGCCGCCGCTCGCGATCACCGGCACCACGAGCGCCTGCGCCAGCCGCACGGTCGCCTCGATGTTCACGCCGGTCATCATTCCGTCGCGGCCGATGTCGGTGTAGATCACCGCCTCCACGCCGTAGTCCTGGAAGCGCTTCGCCAGGTCGATGACGTCGTGCCCGGTGAGCTTCGACCAGCCGTCCGTGGCGACCTTTCCATCCCTGGCGTCGAGACCCACCATGATGTGGCCGGGGAACGCATCGCAGGCTTCATGCAGGAAGCCCGGGTTCTTGACCGCGGCCGTGCCGATGATGATGTACGACACGCCATCGTCGAGGTAGCGCTCGATGGTGTCGAGGTCGCGGATGCCCCCGCCGAGTTGCACCGGCACGTCGGAGTCCAGCGCCGCGATGATTTCCTTGATCGCGGCTTCATTGCGTGGCTTGCCGGCCACGGCGCCATTGAGGTCCACCACGTGCAGGCGTCGCGCGCCCTGCTCCGCCCAATGCTGCGCGGCGCGGCGCGGCTCGGTGGAGAACACGGTGGCCGAATCCATGCGGCCCTGCTCCAGCCGCACGCAATGGCCGTCCTTGAGATCGATCGCGGGAATGATCAGCATGGGCGTCGTGGAATCAGGGATTCCAGGTGGAGAAATTGCTGAGCAACGTGAGCCCCGCGGCAGCGCTTTTCTCGGGATGGAACTGCGTCGCGAAAATGTTATCGCGTGCAATGGCCGAGGTAAAGGCGCCGGCGTAGCTGGTTCGTCCGGCTTCGAGTCCCGCTTCCGCGGGCTCGCAATAGAAGCTGTGCACAAAATAGAAGCGGCTGTTGTCCTCGATTCCCTTCCACAGCGGGTGCGCGCGCTGCTGGGAAACCTGGTTCCAGCCCATGTGCGGTACCTTGATGCCCGCCGCGCGGCGCTCGGGCGTGAGCTTGAACCCGACCACGCGGCCGGCAAGCAATCCGAGCCCGGGGGTATTGCCCTCCGCGCTCATGTCGAAAAGCATCTGCTGTCCGATGCACATGCCGAGGAAAGGTTTGTCGCGTGCCGCTTCGGCAACAGCCTGGTCGAGGCCGCTCGACTTGAGCGCGCGCATGCAATCCGGCATGGCGCCCTGCCCCGGGAACACCACGCGGTCCGCGCGGCGGATGTCCGCGGGCTCCGAGGTGATCGACACGTGAGCATCAGGCGCCACGTGCGCAAGCGCCTTCTGCACCGAGCGCAGGTTGCCCATTCCGTAGTCGACGATCGAGATGCGTTGTGCCATGGCGGGGCGCGAAGGATGCTGCCTAGAGCGCTCCTTTGGTGGACGGGATGACACCCGCGGCGCGCGGGTCCGGCTCGACGGCCATGCGCAGCGCGCGCGCGAACGCCTTGAAGATGGTCTCGCACTGGTGGTGCGAGTTGTCACCGCGCAGGTTATCGATGTGCACAGTGGCCTGGGCGTGGTTGACCAGGCCCTGGAAGAATTCGTGCGTGAGGTCCACGTCGAACTCGCCGACGCGGGCGCGCGTGAATTTCACGTTGTATTCGAGGCCCGGACGTCCCGAAAAATCCACCACCGCGCGCGACAGCGCTTCGTCGAGCGGAACGTAGGCGTGCCCGTAGCGGCAGATGCCCTTCTTGTCGCCAAGCGCCTTGGCCAGCGCCATGCCGAGCGTGATGCCGATGTCTTCGACGGTGTGGTGCGCGTCGATCTCGAGGTCGCCCGTGGCGCGCACCGTGAGGTCGATCGAGCCGTGGCGCGCGATCTGGTCGAGCATGTGGTCAAGGAAGGGGATTCCCGAGGCGAGCGTGCCCACGCCCGTTCCGTCGAGGTCCAAGGCCACGAAGACCTGGGTCTCCTTGGTATCGCGCTGGATTTCTGCCTTACGCATTTTGGGGGCCGAGGATCGAAGACAGGGCTTCGAGCAGTTTCGCGTTCTCGTCGGAAGTGCCGACTGTGAGCCTCAGGCAGTTGGCGAGCAATGGATGCGAGCCGTGCAAGTTCTTGACCAATATACCACGCGATTTCAGGGCGTCGAACGCCTTTGGCGCGTCGGGTACGCGAGCGAGGACGAAGTTGGCCGCGCTCGGGAAACGCCGCACGCGAGCGATGGCATCGAGCCCACGCTCGAGCACTGCGCGTTCGGCTACCAGGGCGCGTGCCTGCTCCTCGAACAGCGCGTGGTGTCCGAGCAGGAATTCCGCGGCAGCGGCCGTGAGCACGTTGATGTTGTAGGGCGGACGCACTTTCTCCAGCTCCGCCATCCAGTCGGCCGGTCCCGCCGCAAGACCGAGCCTCAGCCCCGCGAGGCCGAGCTTGGAGACCGTGCGCACCAGCACGAGGTTGGGGTGTTTCCCCACCTCGCTCGCCATCGAGGCGCCACCGGAAAACGGAAAGTAGGCTTCGTCCGCAACCACGAGGCCGGGCGAGGCCGCAACAATGCGAAGGATGGCCTCGCGCGCAAACAGATTCCCGGTGGGATTGTTGGGATACGCGAGCCAGGTGAGCGCCGGACGGTGCTGCTCGATCGCGGCCAGGAAACGCGCTTCGTCGAGGGTGAAGTCCTCGCGCAGCGGCACGCCCACGAAACGCATGCCGGCGGCCACTGCGCTCACGCGATACATCACGAACGAGGGTTCCGGCGCAAGCGTCACGGCGTCAGGGCGTGCGAGCGCCATCGAAAGCATCAGGATGATCTCGTCGGAGCCGTTGCCCAGCACCAGGTCGAGGCCCGCGGGGATTGCGAGCGCCTCGCGCAGGCGCTGCTTCAGCAACGTGTACGACGGGTCCGGATAGCGATTGATCGCGACGCGCGCCAGGCGCGCCGCCATCTCGCCCGCCAGCTTCGCCGGCAACGGATACGGGTTCTCCATGGCGTCGAGCTTCACCATCCCCTGCGCCGGCGCCACGTGATAGGCCTGGGCCGCGAGGATCTCCGGGCGAACCAGGTCCGCGGGCCGCTTGCTCATGATTCCGGTCCCATCCGCCATTCGGCGCTGCGCGCGTGGGCCTCGAGACCCTCCGCGCGCGCCAGCGTCGCGGCGACGCGACCCAGGGTGCGCGCGCTGGCGGGCGAGACCTTGATGACGCTCGAGCGCTTCTGGAAATCGTAGACGCCGAGCGGCGACGAAAAGCGCGCGGTGCGCGATGTCGGCAGGACATGGTTGGGGCCGGCGCAATAGTCGCCCAGCGATTCCGACGCGTGATGGCCCATGAAGATCGCGCCCGCGTGGCGGATGCGCGGCAGCAACGCCTCGGGATCCGCCACCGCGAGCTCGAGGTGCTCCGGGGCAATGCGATTGGCAATGGCGCAGGCTTCGTCGAGGTCGCGCACCAGCACCAGCGCGCCGCGCGCGGCAAGCGACGCCTCGATGATCGCCCGCCGTGGCATCTGCTCCATCTGGCGCTTCATCGAAGCGGCAACACGCTCCAGCAGCTTCGCGTCCGGCGTGAGGAGGATCGCCTGCGCGATCTCGTCGTGCTCCGCCTGCGAGAAGAGGTCCATGGCCACCCAGTCGGCATGGGCACTGGAATCCGCGATCACCAGCACTTCCGAGGGGCCGGCGACCATGTCGATGCCGACGCGGCCGAAGACCCTGCGCTTGGCGGCGGCCACGTATGCATTTCCCGGCCCGACGATCTTGTCCACGGCGGCGATCGAAGCGGTGCCGAATGCCAGAGCGCCAACCGCCTGGGCCCCGCCCACGCGGATGATCCGGTTGACGCCGGCGATCGCGGCGGCCGCGAGCACGGATGCATTGATTTCACCGCCCGGCGTCGGCGTCACCATCACCAGCTCCGGTACTCCGGCAACCTTGGCTGCCACCGCGCTCATCAATACGGATGACGGGTACGCGGCCTTGCCGCCGGGAACATAGAGCCCGACACGGTCGAGCGGGGTGACCTGCTGGCCCAGCACGGTGCCGTCTTTCTCCGCAACCTGCCACGAGTCCTGCACCTGGCGCTCGTGGAACGCGCGGATGCGAGCGGCCGCGAACTCCAGCGCCTCGCGCTCCGGCTTCGCCAGCGCTTCCAGCGCAGCGCGCGCCTGCGCGAGCGGAACATCGAGATCACCTGCCCGCGACGGCGTCCAGCGATCGAAGCGCGCGGTGTATTCGACCAGCGCCTCGTCACCGCGCGACTGGACTGCCGCGAGGATCTCCGCAGTGGCGCGATCCACCGATTCGTCCTGCGCCGATTCGAAGGCCAGCAGCTTCGCCAGCGCGTCCTCGAAGCCCGACTCGGCGCTCGAGAGCCTGCGAACTTCAGCCACGGCCGGCTGCCTTGGCGAACGCTTCTATGAGCGGGGCGATGGCCGCGCGCTTGAGCTTCAGCGACGCGGGATTGACGATGAGGCGGCTGGAAATCGCCATCAGCTCCTCGACCACCTTGAGCTTGTTCGCGCGCAGCGTATTGCCGGTGTCCACCAGGTCGACGATCGCGTCGGCCAGGCCCACCAGGGGGGCCAGCTCCATCGAACCGTAGAGCTTGATGAGGTCGACGTGCACGCCCTTGGCGGCGAAGTGCTCGCGCGCCGTGCTGATGTATTTGGTCGCGACCTTGAGGCGCGCGCCCTGCTTCACGGCGGCCGCGTAGTCGAAGCCTTCGGGCACCGCGACCGCCATGCGGCACTTTGCAATGTTGAGGTCGAGCGGCTGGTAGAGGCCCTGCCCGCCGTGTTCGGCCAGCAGGTCGCGTCCCGCCACGCCCAGGTCCGCGGCGCCGTACTGGACATAGGTCGGGACGTCGGCGGCACGAACGAGGATGAGGCGCAGGTCAGGGCGCGTTGTGCCGAGGATGAGCTTGCGCGAGGTCTCGACGTCTTCCAACGGCTCGATGCCCGCGGCCGCGAGCAGCGGCAGCGTTTCCTCGAAGATGCGACCCTTGGCCAGCGCGAGCGTGATCATGAAATCAGGATACCCGGGTGATGCGTGCGCCCAATGCGCCCAGGCGCACCTCGAGCCGCTCGTAGCCGCGGTCGAGGTGATAGATGCGGTCGACGATCGTCTCGCCCTCGGCCATGAGGCCTGCGATCACGAGGCTCGCCGAGGCGCGCAGGTCGGTCGCCATCACCGTGGTGCCGGTGAGGTGGTCATTGCCACGCACGATGGCGGTGTTGCCTTCGATGTCGATGCGCGCGCCGAGGCGCCGCAGCTCCTGCACGTGCATGAAGCGGTTCTCGAAGATCGTCTCGGTGACCACCGACGTCCCATCGGCCACGGTGTTCATTGCCAGGAACTGCGCCTGCATGTCGGTGGGGAAGCCCGGGTGCGGCGAAGTGCGGATGCCCACGGCATAGGGGCGCCGGCCCATGGTCAGGCGAATGGTGGTGCCTTCGATTTCCACCTTCGCGCCCGCCTCGCGCAGCTTGTCGATCACCGGGTCGAGGCTTTTCACCGGCGCGCTGGTGAGCGTGACCGATCCTCGCGTTGCCGCCGCGGCGCAGAGGAAAGTGCCCGCCTCGATGCGGTCGGGCATGATCGCGTGCGTCGCGCCATGCAGCTGCGGCACGCCGACCACGCGGATCACGTCGGTGCCGTGCCCCGAAATCCTGGCGCCCATCGCTACCAGGCAGTGGGCGAGGTCGACGACCTCGGGTTCCCTGGCGGCGTTCTCGAGCACCGTTTCGCCCTCGGCCAGGCACGCCGCCATCATCAGGTTCTCGGTGCCGGTGACGGTGACCGTGTCCATGAAGATGCGCGCGCCCTTGAGCCTCTTCGCCGTCGCGTGGATGTTGCCGGACTCGATCGCCACCGTGGCGCCCATCGCTTCAAGTCCCTTGATGTGCAGGTCCACCGGACGCTCGCCAATGGCGCAGCCGCCGGGCAGCGACACGCGCGCGTCTCCAAAACGCGCCACCAGGGGCCCGAGCGCAAGTATCGAGGCGCGCATCGTGCGCACCAGGTCATAGGGGGCGTACGGCTCGGTGATTCCGGAAGCCTCGAGCTCGACGGCGCCGGGCGACACGTTTGCCGCCACGCCCATGCGCTGCAGCAGCTTCACCATGGTGCGCGTGTCGTTGAGTTCGGGCACGTTCCAGAGGCGCAGGGTTTCGGCCGTCAGCAGCGAGGCGGCGAGGATGGGGAGCGCGGCGTTCTTCGCGCCGGCGACGCGGACTTCGCCCGATAGCGGCACGCCGCCGTGGATGGAGAGTTTTTGCATGAATCCTGGATTGGGGCCCCGGGCCCGGTCTGGGTTTAGCGCGCCGCCCACTCGTCAGGCGAAAGGGTCTTCATCGACAGCGCGTGGATCTCGACCTTCATGCGCTCGCCGAGCGCGGCATAAACCAGCTGGTGGCGGCGCACGCGGTTGAGGCCCTCGAAGCTGGGGCTGACGATGACGGCCTCGAAATGCGCGCCGTCACCCGTCACCTCGACATGGGTCACGGACATGCCTGCGCGAATGGACTGCTCGATGGAATCGGGTTCAACCATGGTGGGGGCGCCTAGTGACGCAACTTGTAGCCCCCGCGGAGCAGGAGCAAGGTCAACCATGATAGGGCAGCGAAGGCGCCGCTCGCAATCGCCAGGCTCAGCCAGGGAGAGACGTCCGAGTGCCCGAAGAAGCCATAGCGGAAGCCGTCGATGGCGTAGAAGAACGGGTTCAGCCTGGATACCGCCTGCCAGAAGGGGGGCAGCGTGTGCATCGAATAGAAGGCGCCGGCGAGGAAAGTCAGCGGCATCACGAGGAAATTCTGGAACGCCGCCAGCTGGTCGAACTTCTCCGACCAGATGCCCGCGATGATCCCCATGGTGCCGAGCATGCCGCAGCCGACGATGGCGAAAGCCAGCACCCAGAAGGGATTGGGCGCCGGCATCGGGATGACCCAGAGCGTGGCCGCGAACACGCCGATGCCCACCACGAGCCCGCGCACCATCGAGGCCAGCAGATAGGCGGCCAGGATCTCTCCGGCCGCGAGCGGCGTCAACAGGATGAAGACGATGTTGCCGGTGATCTTCGACTGGATCAGCGAGGACGAGCTGTTGGCGAACGAGTTCTGCAGCATCGCCATCATCGCCAGGCCCGGGACCAGGAACTGGACGTAGCTCACGCCAGGGAAGATCTGCACGTGCGAGGAAAGCGCGTGCGAGAAGACCATCAGGTACAGCAGCGTGGTCAGCACCGGTGCGGCCACGGTCTGGAAGCTTACTTTCCAGAAACGCAGGACTTCCTTGTAGAGCAGCGTGGGAAAGCCGGTGGTCACGCCGCGGCGTCCTCGCGATGCATGATTTTCACGAACACTTCCTCGAGTTCCGGCTCGGCCACCTCGAGGCTCGAGACTTCGGCGCCGGCCCGGCGCAAGGCGGCCAACGCCTCCTCCACGTGCGCCATGTCCTGCACCGGGATGCGCCAGCCGTCCCTTTCCCGCGTCGCGCCGCCGGAAAGCGACGCCGGAAGGTCGCCCGAGGCGAGCTTCACGCGCAGCACCCGTTCGGAGAACGAAGCCAGCAGGTTGGCGGTGGAATCGAGCGCCACGATGCGCCCCTCCTTCATCATCGCGATGCGCGTGCACAGCTGCTGCGCTTCCTCGAGATAGTGGGTCGTCAGCACGATCGTGTGGCCCGCGGCATTGAGGCCTCGCACAAAGCTCCACAATGCGTGCCGCAGCTCCACGTCCACACCCGCGGTAGGTTCGTCGAGGACAATCACGGGGGGGCGGTGCACCAGCGCCTGCGCCACCATCACGCGCCGCTTCATGCCGCCTGAAAGCGAACGCATGTTGGCCTTGGCTTTCGCGGCCAAACCCAGGCGGTCGAGCAGCTCGTCGATCCACTTGCGGTTATCGCGCAAGCCGAAATATCCGGACTGGATCTCGAGCGTTTCGCGCACCGTGAAGAACGGGTCGAACACGATCTCCTGTGGCACGATGCCGACGGCGAGGCGCGCGGCGCGGAAGTCGCGCTTCACGTCGTAGCCCATCACGGCGAGGCTGCCCGAATCGGCGATGGCGAGGCCGCCGAGCGCGGAGATCAACGTGGTCTTGCCGGCGCCGTTGGGCCCGAGGAGGGCGAAGAACTCGCCCTTTTCAACCGTAAGGGAAACGCCGGCGAGCGCGCGCACCGCGCCGTAGCGCTTCTCGACGCCACTCACCTCGACCGCGGGCGAGGGCATTTCAGGCGGCTTCAGGCTGGATGAATTCGGCGACGCCGTAGAGGCTCGCCAGCGCGAGGAGGTTCGCGGGAAGGTTCACGAACACCAGGGTCTTCTGCTTCTGCTGCGCCTGGCGACGCCACTCCAGCAGCAGTGCGACCGCCGAGGAATCCACCCCGGTGATGTTCGCGAAATCGATCGTCAGCCGCTCCGGGAGGTCCGTGCGCGCCGCGTAATCCGCGCTCTGCACGAGCACGTTGGGCACCGTCTCGAACGAAAGCGCGCCTTCCAGCACGAGGACTTCTCCCGTGGGCGTGGCGCTCACTTCTTCGGGGCGGCGGGCGCGGGCCCGCGATTGCGGTCCGCCAGCGTCTTCACCAGGCCGTCGATGCCGCCCTTCTGGATCTGGTCGTTGAAGGTGCCGCGATACGTGGTCACGAGCGAGACGCCGTCGATGGTGACGTCATAGACCTTCCAGCCCGCGTCGGACTTCTCCATGGCGTAGTCGATCGGGATCGGCGGGCCGCCCTGCTGGATGACCGCGGTACGGACGGTGACGTCCTTGTCGGCCGCGGCCATCTTGAGGGGCTTCATCTCGATCGTCTGGTTGCGATAGGCCGCGATCGACGACGAGTAGGTGCGCACGAGCAGCGTGCGGAACTCCTTTACCAGCGCTTCCTTCTGCGCGTCGGTGGCGGTGTTCCAGTTGCGGCCGACGGCCAGGCGCGTCATGCGCGGGAAGTCGAAATAGGGGAGCACCTTCTGCTCTGCCAGTTCGACGACCTTGCGGGTATTGCCTGCCTGGAGCTCCTTGTCCGCCTTCACGATCGTCAGGAGTTCATCGGTCACGCGCTTGACCAGCGCGTCCGGGGCTTCCTGCGCCGCGGCCAGCAGCGGCACGCAGGCGGCGATCGTCACGAGAAATTTGCGCAGCATGGTGGTTTTTCCTGTCTACGAGAGCTGTGGGCGATATGACCTGAACGCCGCCCAGTGGTTTCCGCTGGATCTACTTCTTTTGCGCGGCTGCGGGTGCGCCTGCGGCCGCGGGCGACGGTTCTTCCTGCGCCTTGCTGAACAGGAACTGCCCGATGAGTTTCTCGAGGACCACGGCCGACTGCGTGAGCTGGATGCGGTCGCCCTCGGCGAGCTGTTTCTCATCGCCACCCGCCTCGAGTCCCACGTAGGTCTCGCCGAGCAGGCCGGAGGTGAGGATCGCCGCGGAGCTGTCCTTCGGAAATTTGTACCGCGTGTCGAGCGCCAGCGCGACCGCCGCCTGAAAGCGCTCGTTGTCGAAATGGATGTCGTCAACGCGACCGACGAGCACGCCGGCGCTGCGCACCGGGCCGCGCACCTTGAGGCCACCGATGTTGTCGAAGCGGACCTCGACGCGATAGGTCTTGGTGGCGCGCTCGGCACCGAGGTTGCCGACCTTGAGGGCCAGCACCAGCAAGGCGCCGAAGCCAGCCGCCACGAAGGCGCCAAACCAGAGGTCGATGGTTGTTCGTTCCATTGTGTTGTCGCTCGCTATTCGTCGGGGGTGGGTGCGACGGCCGTCAGCCGTCGTCGCGCAACATGAATGCCGTGAGGACCAGGTCGAGGGCGAGGATGACAAGCGCCGAAGTCACCACGGTGCGGGTCGTTGCCCTGGAGACGCCTTCGGCCGTGGGCGGCGCATCGTAGCCCTGGAAAGTTGCGATCACGCTGACCGCGATTCCGAACACAAAGGCCTTCACCAAACCGTTCAAAACATCATACCGGAAGTCCACTGCCGCCTGCATTTGCGACCAGAACGCTCCGTTGTCGACGCCGATCACGACCACGCCGATGACGTAGCCGCCGAATACGCCCATCGCCGAGAAGAGCAGCGCGAGGATCGGCATCGAGATCACGCCCGCCCAGAACCGCGGCGCCACCACGCGAGCCATTGGGGAGACCGCCATCATGTCCATTGCGGTGAGCTGTTCCGTGGTCTTCATCAGGCCGATCTCGGCGGTGATCGCGCTGCCGGCGCGCGCGGCGAAGAGGATTGCCGCAACTACCGGCCCGAGCTCGCGCACCAGCGAAAGCGCCACCAGCACGCCGATCGATTCGGTCGCGCCGTAGCGCTGCAGCGTCTGGTAGCCCTGCAGCCCGAGCACCATGCCGATGAAGAGCCCGGAGACGATGATGATGATGAGCGACAACACCCCGGTGAAGTAGACCTCGCGCATCACCAGGCGAAAGCGCCCGAAGCTGGTGCCGGAGGAAGCCAGCACCAGACCGAAGAAACGCGCCATCACGCCGATGCGCCAGACACCGTCGATGAAATTGCGGCCCAGGCGCTCGAGCGGGCGGCGGATACGGTCAAGCACGTGGAGCTCCCTGCATGGGGGCCAGCCCGACATCGGCGGCATAGGAACGGGAAGCGGCATGGAACGGGAAAGGCCCGTCGACATCGCCGTGGACGAATTGACGCACCAGGGGATCGGTGGACGCACGCACCTCGTCCGGCGTGCCTTCGCCGACGATGCGCCCTTCCGAAACGAAATAGAGGTAGTCCACGATTTCCAGGCATTCCTGCACGTCGTGCGAGACAACGATGGACGTCGCGCCGAGCGCATCGTTCAGCTTGCGCACCAACTGGCCGATGACGGCGAGCGCGATCGGGTCCAGCCCCGCGAACGGTTCGTCGTAAAGCACCAGCAGCGGATCGAGCACCACGGCGCGCGCCAGCGCGACCCGGCGCGCCATGCCGCCGGACAACTCCGACGGCATCAACCGGTGGGCGCCGCGCATTCCCACGGCCTCGAGTTTCATCAGCACCAGGTCGCGAATCACGGCCTCCGGCAGTTCAGTGTGTTCGCGCAGCGGAAAGGCCACGTTCTCGAACACCGTCATGTCGGTGAAGAGCGCGCCGAACTGGAACAGCATGCTCATCTTGCGGCGCAGGCGATAAAGCGCCTTGGCATCCAACTCGTGCACCGCGTGGCCGGCGACTCGCACCGCACCGGTGGTGGGGCGCAGTTGCCCGCTTATGAGGCGCAGCAGCGTGGTCTTGCCCGAACCGCTGACGCCCATGATCGCGACCAGCTTGCCGCGCGGCACCTTCATGGAGATGCCCTTCAGCACGGGACGGCGGCCGTAGGAAAAAGTCACCGAGTCGACTTCGACAAGGGTGTCTGGCAAGCGGGAAGAATTGGTCATCGGGAAGGAATGAATTCTATCATCTTGGCGCACCGCCCCTCCCCTATAATCGGCGCGTGAAGAAGCCCAGCCTGTTGCTGGTCGACGACGACCCGCTGATCAACGAGAGCCTCGCCTTCGCCCTCTCCGGCGACTACGAAGTGACTCGCGCCGAGGATCGGGCCAGCGCGGTCGAGCGGCTGCGCGCGGGACTCAATCCCGACATCGCGCTGATCGACCTGGGCCTGCCGCCGGTCGCGCACCTGCCCAATGAGGGATTCAAGCTGATCGGCGACCTGCTCGCGCACGCCCCGGATGTCCGCATCCTGGTCCTCACCGGCCAGAACGAGGAATCGAATGCGCGGCGCGCGCGCGCGCTCGGCGCCGTGGACCTCGTGCCCAAGCCCTGCGAGCCGCAACTGCTGCGCTCGATGCTCGCGCGCGCCTTGCGGGCGCCGGCGCTGGAGCGGCCGGGGAACGAGTCGGAGAGCGCGCAGGCGCTGATCGGCGACAGCCCCGCGCTGCGACGCCTGCGCAGCCAGATAGACCTGTATGCCGCCAGCGCATTTCCCGCCCTGATCGAAGGTGAATCGGGCAGCGGCAAGGAGCGCGTCGCGTTTTCGCTCCATCACTTGAGCCCGCGCGCGCGCCAGCCGTTCCTCGCGCTCAACTGCGCGGCGATTTCCCCGACACTGGTGGAGCCCACGCTGTTCGGATATGCCAAGGGCGCGTTCACGGGCGCCGCGCAGGCCAAGTCGGGCTATTTCGAGGACGCGGGCGAAGGCACGCTGTTCCTCGACGAGATCGGCGAACTGCCGATCGAGCTGCAGGCGAAGCTGCTGCGCGTGCTCGAGAACGGCGAGTACCAGCGTGTGGGTGAAACGCAGACTCGCATCAGCCGCGCGCGCATCGTCGCCGCAACCAACCGCGACCTGCGCGAGGAGGCGAGCCGTGGGCGTTTCCGCTCGGACCTGTACCACCGCCTTTCCGTCTTCGAGCTGATCGTGCCGCCGCTGCGCGAGCTCGGCGAGGACCGCCTCAAGCTGCTCGACTACTACCGCACGCTGTACGCCATCAAGTCCGGCAGCCAACCGTTCACGTTCGATGACCGCAGCCGCGCGCGCTGGCTGGGCTACGCGTTCCCGGGCAACGTCCGCGAGCTCAAGAACATCGTGATTCGCCTCACCGCGAAATACGCCGGCTACACCGTCGGGGAAGCGGAGCTCGAAGCCGAATTCGCGCCGACGCCGAGTGAAGCAGGCGCACGCCCCGACCCGGCGGCACAGGCGCGCGCCGAGCTGCTTTCCGGCAAGCCGTTCAGCCTCGACGCGGCGCTGAAGGCGGTGGAGCAGGCCTACCTCGATGCCGCCCTGGAAATCGCGCAGGGCAACATTTCCCAGGCCGCGAAAATGCTCGGCATGTCGCGCACCACGCTCTATGGAAGGCTCGAAAGCGCGGGGCGCGCCGGTGCTAAACTGGCCACGCCCGACACGGGCGAGTAAACGGCCACCGCCACCACCACATGACGATGTACCTCGATCATTTCGGCCTGCGCGAAGCGCCGTTTCGCATCACGCCACACACCGAGTTCTTCTTCGGCGGCGCCAATCGCGGCGCGACGCTCGAAGCGCTGCTCTACGCGATCACCGCGGGCGAAGGCATGGTCAAGGTCACCGGCGAGGTCGGCACCGGCAAGACCATGCTCTGCCGCGTGCTGATGGAGCGCCTGCCCGACAGGGTCGAGACCATCTACCTCGCCGTTCCCAGCCTCTCGCGCGACGAGATGCTCGCCGCGATCTGCGGCGACCTCGGCATCGACACCACCGGCTCGAATACCAACAAGATGGTGCGCGCGCTGCAGGACAAGCTGATAGCGATCCATTCGGCCGGCCGCCAGGTGGTGGCGCTCATCGACGAGGCGCATGCGATGCCGCTCGCCACGCTCGAGGAGATCCGCCTGCTCTCGAACCTCGAGACCAACAAGGAAAAGCTGCTGCAGATCGTGCTCTTCGGCCAGCCGGAGCTGGACCAGCACCTCGCGCTTGCCCACATGCGCCAGCTCAAGGAGCGCATCACGCATTCGTTCACGCTCGGGCCGCTGCCGCCACGCGAGATCGACGAATACGTGAAGTTCCGGCTGCGCGCGGCCGGCTACCATGGTCCGGACCTCTTCGGCCCCGAAGCCCTGCGAGTCATCACCGACGCCTCCGAAGGCCTCACGCGGCGCATCAACATCTACGCCGACAAGACGCTGCTCGCGGCGTTCGCGGCCGGCACGCACACGCTGACCGCGGACCATGCGCGCGCCGCGATCACCGATACCCAGATCGTCGTGACGCAGCCGTCTTCGTCGCATCGCACCGGTCTTGCCGTCGCAGCGGCCCTCGTGATTGGCGCGGCCATCGGCTTCGGCGCCGCCAATCTGATGCACTGGCGCGCGCCTGCGCAGGTTGCCGCCGTGGTGCCCGCCCCACAGGTCGCCGCCGTGGTGCCCGCCCCGCAGGTCGCCGCCGCGGTGCCCGCCCCGCAGGTCGCCGCCGCGCCCGCCGTTGCCGCGCCGGCCCCGTTGAAAACGGGGGTTCCGGAACCCGCGTCGCCACCGCCCCCGGTCATCCCGGTTGCCACGCCTCCCGCCGCTCCTGCGGTGACCGCAACCGTCATTGCGGAACCCACGCCCGCGCCGGCGCAGCCGGCACCTGCCCCCGCGCGCAGCGAGGGAGTGGCCGCACGTCTGGCGGCGGGGCGCACCCTCCTCAGGGAAAGCGCATCTTCCCGATGGGCGGTGCAGTTGATGGTCACGGACGCCCGGGAGCGCGAATACCTGGAAACATGGCTTGTTGGGGCCGGCCGCACGGTCGAGCCAGGCAAGCTGCTCCTGGTGCCTGCCGGAGGGCCGGAAGGCACCCGGGTAGGCGTGCTTTTCGGCACTTACCCCGATCGCGCCAAGGCAACCGAAGCGCTTGCCGCCCTTCCGGCCAACCTGCGGCAGTTCAAGCCGTACGTGCGTTCGATCGAGGCCATCCGCGAGGACACCCGTCGCGTTCCGGCGCGCTAAGCGGTTTGCCGCATTCCGGGTACCGATTTCCACTCTGGATACCAGGGGATTTCATTTGCGTTTGGCCCCCGAAAACGCTATAAATGTCGCAAGGGTGGTTCTCTCCATAAAACAAATACTTACGAAATATTCCTGCATGCAGTTCAGAAGATTTGCGCCGTGGTTGGCGATGGCCCTGGCAGTGGGCGGTTGTGGCACGCGTCCGGTGGCCCAGAACGAAGGTCACCTGCAACCCGAAGTGAAGCCCTCGAGGTCGTCGATCCCGCAGCCGGTGCGCTCGGTCCCGATGCCGCCAGCCCCCGAAGTGCGCGAGCCCGAGATCCGCTATTCCGTCGTCGTCGTGAACCAGCCTGTGCGCGATGTATTGCTCGCAATGGCGCGCGAGACGCACATCAACTTCGACATCCATCCCGGCATCGAGGGCTCGGTGAACCTCAACGCCATCGACCAGACGCTCAAGCAGATCCTCACGCGCGTCGCGCGCCAGGTGGATGTCCGCTGGGAAACCGACGGGCAGACGATCACCGTCATGCCGGACACGCCGTACCTGCGCACCTACCGCGTCGACTACGTGAACATGGCGCGCGACGTGAGCGGGACCATCGGCATCCAGAGCCAGGTCGTGACACCTCCCAGCGCCGGCGGTACGGGCTCCAGTGGCTCCAGCGCCAGCCAGAACAGCTCGCTGCTCAAGGTGGACAACGTCGGGCGCCACCGCTTCTGGGAGACGCTCGAGAAGAACATGAAGGACATGCTGCGCGAGACCGACAAGCTGTTGCCGGAAGGCAGCAGCGAAACCGTGGTCCAGTCGCGTGGCCAGCAGCAGACGAGCACCACGCAGCAGCGCAGCAACGCCGGCACCGCTTCGTCGCGCCGCACGCAGACCAACACCGTGACCACTCCGGGCGCCGAGGTGAACAACAACGCACAGGAATTCACGGAGCAGCGCCTCACGTTCCGCGAAGCCGCATCCGTCATCGTGAACGCCGAAGCCGGCATTGTCTCGGTGCGCGCCACTTCGCGCCAGCACGAGAGGGTCGCGGAATTCCTCGCGCAGGTGCTGGGCTCCGCGCGCCGCCAGGTGCTGATCGAAGCCACCGTCGTCGAGGTACGTCTCAACGACCGCTACCAGACCGGCGTCGACTGGGCGGCGCTCGGCTTGAACGGCCTGGGCTACAGCTTCCGCCAGAACCTGATCACGGGCGACCTCGCCAACGCGGCCAACCCGTTCTTCTCGATCCAGTACAGCAATCCCAACGCGGCGGCCGGCGGCGCGCTCAGCAGCACCATCAAGCTGCTCGACACCTTCGGCAACACGCGCGTGCTCTCAAGCCCGAAGATCATGGCGGTCAACAACCAGACCGCGGTGCTGAAGGTGGTCGACAACCTGGTCTACTTCACCGTGCAGGCACAGGTCACCCCCGCAACCGTCGCGGGCGGCTCGCCCATCGTGGCCTACACCACGACGCAGAACGTGGTGCCGGTGGGCTTCGTGATGAACGTGACGGCGCAGATCGCCGATAACGACATCGTCGTGCTCAACGTGCGCCCCACCGTCTCGAGCAAGGTCGACGACGTGATCGATCCCAACCCGGACCTCGCGCGCGTGGGCGTGCAGAACCGCGTACCCGTCATCCGTTCGCGCGAGTTCGAAAGCGTGCTGCGCATCCCGAGCGGCAACACCGCGGTCTTGGGCGGCCTGATGGAAGACAGCTTCGTCGGCTCGCGTGGCGGACTGCCCGTGCTCTCGCGCATCCCGTTCCTGGGCGACGCGGTGAGCTATCGCGATGACAATGCCACCAAGCGGGAGTTGGTGATCTTCCTGCGCCCGATCGTGATCCGCGACGCGAGCCTTGATGGCGACCTGTCGGACTACCGCCGCTATCTTCCGAACGACGATTTCTTCCGTGATACGCGGCCGCTCGGCCCCAAGTTCGAGGACGGCATCCGCAAGCTTGAGCGAGGCGAATTGCCGCAAGGCACCCCGGTCTTGCCAGAGGGGTATGGAGGCCGTTCGTGAGTCTCCTGCTCGACGCCCTGAAGCGCGCCGAGCAGGAAAAGCTCGGCCGCGGGCCCGGTGAAGCACCCGTAATACCGGCGCGTGAGCGCCCCGCGCCCGCGCTGGGCACGATGGAACTGCAGCCGCTGTCGTCGCCATCCACCGGCGCCACTCTGGGTGGCGTCTCCCGCGAAGGCGGCGTGCATCTCGCGCAAACGGTTTTCCAGGCGAAGGCCGCCAACGCCGCTGAACCGAAAAGCCGCGGAATGTTGTGGGCATCCATCGGCGCGGTCGTGGTGGTTGCGATCGCGGCCGGCGCCTACGTCTGGTATTCGATCAGCATGCCCACGCTCAAGCAGGCCAGCTTCGCGCCGCGCGTTCGTCCGACGCCGATCGAACCGCCGCCCTCTGGCTCGGTGCCCCCGCAAACGCAGGCGTCACTGGCCGCCGCTGTGCCTGCGCCGCAGTTTGCCTCGACAGCAACCCTTCCGGGATCATCGCCACTGCCCGTTGCGCCCGCGCCCTTGCCGATTTCCGCTCCCGCCGTTGCCTCGCTGGCACCCGCGGCCGTCCCGTCGCCACCTCGCAGGCAACCCCAGTCCACCGAGGACACCGTCGCCCAGGTGCTGCGCGAATCGGCCGGCACGCCCTCCGTACCCCCGCTTCGCATGGACCGCACGGCGCAGGCCCCGCGCCGCGTTCCCGCGGAGATCTCCGCCGGATTCGATGCGTTGCGGCAAGGCGACCTGCCGGCCGCAAGGCGTGGCTACAGCGCCGCGATGGCGATCGACCCAACCAACCTCGACGCGCATCTGGGCCTGGCGACGGTCGAGGCACGATCGGGCAATCGCACCTCGGCAGCGATGCACTACCGCAAGGCCCTCGAGCTCGACCCGCGCAATGCAACCGCGCTCGCCGGTCTCACCGCGCTGGGCGACTTCTCGAGGCCCGAGGCAATCGAGGCGCGCGTGCGCAACGACCTCGCCGTCAATCCGGAAAGCGGACCGCTGCACTTCACGCTCGGCAACGTCTACGCATCCCAGGGACGCTGGAACGAGGCGCAGGTGGAATTCTTCGAGGCGCACCGCATCGACCCGGGCAGCGCCGACGTGATGTTCAACCTCGCCGTCGCGCTCGACAACCTCGGGCAGACGCGGTTGGCGGCGGGCTTCTACACCCGCGCGCTCGAGGCTTCGCGCGCGCAGGCACCGCAATTCGATCCGGCCGCGGTCGCGCGCCGCCTGGCGGAGATTCGCTGATGGGATCCGCGGCCCCGCTTGCGCAGGCACCGCTGGGGCAGACACTGCTCGGCAAGGGCATCATCAGCCAGGACCAGCTCAATATCGCGCTGACGGAGCAGAAGCGTTTCAAGGCGCCACTCGGCAAGGTGCTGGTGACTCTCGGCTTCGTGACCGAGGCCACGATCCGCGACATCCTGTCGGAGACGCTCGGCCAGGTTTCGATCGACCTCGAGAACACGATCGTCGACCCGGCCGCCATCGCGCTGGTGCCCAAGGACATGGCGCGCCGCTACCACGTGCTGCCGGTGAGCTACGACGCGGACAAGCGCACGCTGCTGATCGCCGTGTCCGACCCGGCCAACGTCGTGGCGCTCGACCAGATCCGTGCGCTCGCGCGCGAGGAGTTGCGCATCGAGCAGGTGCTGGCGCGCGAATCCGACATCACCATCGGCATCGAGCACCACTACGGGTTCGAACTCTCGATCGACGGCATCTTGAACGAGATCGAGACCGGCGAGATCGACTACCAGTCCCTCGCCGCCGACTTCGACGAATACAGCCAGCCGGTGGTGCGCCTGGTCGACGCGCTGCTCAACGACGCGGTCAAGCGCAGCGCCTCCGACATCCACTTCGAGCCCGAGCAGGGCTTCCTGCGCATCCGCTACCGCATCGACGGAGTGCTGCGCCAGATCCGTTCGCTGCACAAGAACTACTGGGCGGCGATGGTGGTGCGCCTCAAGGTGATGAGCAACATGAACATCGCCGAAACGCGCGCGCCGCAGGATGGCCGCATCTCGCTCATGCTCTCCGGCCACCAGGTCGACTTCCGCGTTTCCTCGCAGCCGACGACGCACGGCGAGAACATCGTGCTGCGCATCCTCGACCGCGACAAGGGCATCGTGCCCCTCGAGGACCTGGGCCTGCACACCGAAGACCTGAAAACGCTCAAGCTGATGCTGGCCCGTCCCGAGGGCATCATCCTCGTGACCGGCCCGACCGGCTCCGGCAAGACAACCACGCTCTACTCGATCCTCAACTACATCAACACCGAGGGGATCAACATCATGACCCTCGAGGATCCGGTGGAATACCCGATGGCCATGATCCGCCAGACCTCGGTGAACGAGGTGGTGAAGCTGGACTTCGCCAGCGGCATCCGCTCGATGATGCGCCAGGACCCGGACGTGATCCTCGTGGGCGAGATCCGCGACCAGGAAACGGCGGAGATGGCCTTCCGCGCCGCGATGACGGGCCACCAGGTGTATTCGACGCTGCACACCAACTCCTCCATCGGCGCAATGCCGCGACTCATGGACCTGGGCGTGCTGCCCGACATCATGGCCGGCAACATCATCGGCGTGATCGCGCAACGCCTGCTGCGCAAGCTCTGCTCGCATTGCAAGTCGCCCACCAACACCGACCCGATGACGCGCAAGCTGCTCGGCGTCGACGACGACGACACCCGCCCGGTCTACCAGGCAGTCGGCTGCCCGCGCTGCGAAAACACCGGCTACAAGGGCCGCGTCGCAATCATGGAGCTCTTCAAGCTCGACGCCGAGATCGACGAGCTCATCGCGCGCCGCGCGACCGGGCGCGAAATCCGCAGCGCCGCCACCGCGAAGGGATTCCGCACGCTCGCCGACGACGGCATCGCGCGCGTGCTGCTCGGCCAGACGAGCCTCGAGGAGATCTCGCGCGTGGTCGACCTGACCGACCGCGTGATCTAGCGCCGCCGCTTCATGGCGCTCTTCGCCTACCGCGCCATCGACGGCGACGGACGAGTCTCCAGCGGCAACCTCGACGCCGTCAACGCAATCGACCTCGAGCTGCGCCTGAAGCGCCTCGGCCTCGACCTGCTGACCTTCGAGGGCGTCAAGAAATCCACGGCCGCGCGCACGCGCAGCATCTCGCGCACCGAGCTCATCACCTTCTGCTTCCACCTCTCGCAGCTGCTCAAGGCAGGCGTCAACATCATCGAGGCGCTCACCGACCTGCGCGACACGGTCGACAACCCCGGCTTCCGCCAGGTCATCGCCAGCCTGCTCGAGGACATCGAGGGCGGCCTCAAGCTCTCGGAGGCGATGAACCACCACTCGTACTGCTTCGACAGCGTGTTCGTGGCGCTGGTGCGCGCGGGCGAGCAGAGCGGCACCCTCACCGAGGTGCTCGACGAGCTGTCGGAAAACCTCAAGTGGCAGGACGAGATGGCGAGCCAGGCGAAGAAGGCGATGATCTACCCGCTGGTCGTGATGGTCGTGATCGTGGGCGTGATCTTCGTGCTCATGACCGTGCTGGTGCCGCAGCTCGCCATCACCTTCAAGCAGCTGGTGCCGAAGCTGCCGCGCGAGACCGAAGTGCTGATCTTCATGTCGAACGTGTTCGTGCGCTGGTGGTACCTGCTGCTGGGCATCCCGGCCGCGCTCATTGCGCTGCTGTGGTTCGTCTCCAAGACCAATGAACGCGTGCAGCGCACGATCGACGAGATGGCGCTCAAGCTGCCGGTGCTGGGGGCGCTGCGCCAGAAAATCATCCTGGCGCGTTTCTCGACCTTCTTCGCGATGCTCTACCGCGCCGGCATCAGCGTGCTCGACTGCATCCAGATCTGCGAGAAAATCGTCGGCAACCGCGTGATGGAAGAGGGCCTGCAACGCGTCGGGCGCAGCATCTCGGAGGGCCAGGGAATCTCCCAGGCGTTCATCGCGACCAAGCTCTTTCCGCCGCTGGTGCTGCGCATGCTGCGCGTCGGTGAAACCACGGGTGCGCTCGATGCCGCGCTGCTCAACGTGAGCTACTTCTACAACCGTGAAGTCCGCGAGGGTATCTCGCGCATGCAGACCCTGCTGGGGCCGGCGACAACGATCGTGCTGGGCGTGCTGATCATCGGCATCCTCTACTCGATTTTCCTGCCGATCTACGACGTGATTGCGAAGATCAAGTTCTAGGCCCATGACGCGACACTTCCTCTACCTCACCAACAGCCGCCTGGTCAGCATGATCACGCAGGGCAAGCGTATCGTCGCGCGGCGCGAGTTCGCGGTCTCCGGGGCGGGCGCGACGGAGTTCGAGCGCCACCTGGCGACGATGTCCGCGGTACCGACGTACCTCTTCACGGACCTCACCGAAGAGGACTTCCGCCTCGATACCATTCCTCACGTGGGCGCGCGCGATCGCGACGCCATCGTCGGGCGCAAGCTCACGCAGATCTTCCGCAACACGCCCTATCGCCATGCCGCGACGCAGGGGCGCGAGAGCGATGGCCGCCGCGACGACCGCGTGATGTATACCGCGATCACCAATCCGGAGGTGCTGCGTCCCTGGGTGGACGCGATCGAGCGCCTGAAGATCCCGCTGGTCGGCATCTACTCGGCCGCCGTGTTCAGCTCGGTGCTGCTGGAAGAGCTGGACCTGGTCTTCGAGCACACGCTGCTGGTGACCTTCACTCCCGGCGCCGCGATGCGCCAGACGTACTTTCGCAACAACGAGATCAAGTTCAGCCGCCTCACGCCGGTGGACCTGCAGGAAGGCCAGACCCTCGGCACCATGATCGCCGAGGAGACCACGCGCACCTGGCAGTACCTCGACAGCCTGCGCCACTTCGGCCCCGACGACCGCCTCGAGGTGTGCGTGCTGGTGCACTCGACCGACCGTGCCGCGGTGCAGCCCGAGTTGCGCGGCTTCTCGCAGATCCAGTACCGCGTCATCGACATTGAACAGGCGTCGATGAAGCTGGGCCTGAAGCCCGCGCCGCTCGACTCGACCGCCGAAGAGATCATAGTTCACCTCTTCCTGCTGCGACCGGCACCCAATCATTTCGCCTCGCCGGAGCTGCGCCGGTTCGCGACCCTGCGCCGTGCGCGCATCGCCATCAGCCAGGCGTCGATCGCGATCCTGGTGGCCGGAATTGCCTGGGGCGGGTACAACTTCACGCGCGTATTCCAGACGAACGAGGCGGACACGCGGCTCAGGCAGCAACTGGCCAACCTGAACCGCGACTACGACGAGATCACCAAGGCGCTGCCGTCCTTCGGCGTCGGCGGCTCCACGATGCGTGACGCCGTCACGTTCCACAACGGATGGATCAAGGATTTCCCGTCGCTGCCGGAATTCCTGCGACCCATCTCATCGGTGCTGCAGCTGCAGGAAGGCATCCGGCTGTCGCAGCTTTCATGGGAAGCGACCGACGACGCGAAGGCGATGCCGTCCATCACCAGGAGCGCCTCGCCGAACGCGCCGCCGGTCAAGAGCGTCTTGCGGCCCGGGACGACACCGCCGCCGCCCGCGCCAGCTCTGGAGGCGATCGCCAACCCCACGTTCGCGGGCAGCCGCTACCAGGTGGCGCTGCTTGAAGGCACCGTGCGCGTTGCCGCCAACGACTTCCGCGGCGCGCTCGAGCGCGTCGAGCGACTGGTCGAAGGGATCAACCGCATCCCGGGCTATCGCGCCGAGATCGCCGAAAGCCCGCTGGACGTGCGCACCACGCTCTCGATCCTGGGACGGCACGCGGAGAAGGATTCCGCCATCATGGAGCCGCGCTTCGTGCTGCGGGTTTCTCGCGACAGGCAGGGGGGGGCGGCATGAACCAGCTCTTCAGCGCCGAGGGAATTCGCAGCCTGCGCATATCGTGGGCGCTACTGGTCCTGTCGATCGTGGCGGCCGTGGGCATCGCGATCGGCAGCCACTGGTACGTCGACAAGGAGAAGCGCGAGAGCGCCTCGTCCCAGAAACGCCTCCAGGAGGCAAGCGCGCGCGTCGAAGGGGCCAAGCGCGAGCGCGAAAGCCTGCAGGATTCGGCGGACACGTTCCGTACACTCGTCGACCGGGGGCTGCTGCAGCCTGAGCGGCGCCTGGATCTGGTGGAAATGGTCAACACGCTGCGCTCGCGCCACCAGCTGTTCGAGCTCGACTACGAGATCGGCGCGCAACGCCCGCTGCAACTCGTCGGCGGCCGCGTGTTCCCGGCCGTCGACGTGCTGGCCAGCCGCGTGAAGCTGCGCATGCGCGCGCTGCACGAAGGCGACGTGCTCGGATTCATCGATGACCTTGCCCAGACCCGCCAGGGCTTCTACCCGCTCGACCGCTGCGTGATCCGGCGCATCGAAAGCGCCAACAAGGATGCCGTGCAGGCCCACGTCGAGGCCGAATGCGCGTTCGAGTGGATCACGCTCAAGGAAAAAAATGCGAATCGCCCATCCTGAGCGGCTACTGCTCCTGCTCGTGATCGCCGGCGTGTCGCTGCCCGCGTTCGCGGCCGTCGACATCGGCACGCTCTTCTACACCGCCGAGGAGCGCGCGCGTCTGGACAGGTTGCGCCGCGGCGATCCGCAGGTGGTCGAAGGCGTGGTGGCCGCGCCAGCCTACGGGCCGCGCGAGGTCACCGGATTCGTGAAGCGCAGCGATGGACGCTCGACCCTGTGGATCGACGGCATCGCAGTGCCGGCCACGTCCCCGCGCGCGCGCGCGCTTCTCGATCCGAAAACCGTGCGTGGTGGCAGCCGCGGCTCAAACGCCGTGAAGGTCGAGCGCCGCCCGCCGTCCTGAGTCAAGCCTAAGCCACGCGCGATGCGGGTGGATTTTCGCGCACGTACCCGGCGGTGCCGGTCCAGCATCCGGCCATGTCCCCGCTTTCCTGCCCTGCCGCCACAGCCGCCTCGCGCCAGCGAGGCGCGGGCCTCTTCCTGCTGGCGGTTTTTCTGTTCGCGATTTTCGCCTCGCTCGCCGCGATCGGCATGAGCACGCGCGCGACGCAAGTGCAGCGCCAGCGCATCACCGAGCGGGCGCTCGCGCATGCGCGCGAGTCGCTGGTCGCCTACGCGGCGGAGCGGCCCATCGACGCGGAAGTGGGTCCGGGATACCTACCCTGCCCCGACACCGATGACGACGGCTGGGCCGAAGCAACTTGCGGCTCCCTCACGGGACACCTTGGCCAGGCCGATCGGCTGGGCCGCCTGCCGTGGAAGACACTCGGCTTGCCCGACCTTCGCGACGGCTCGGGCGAACGGCTCTGGTACGCGGTCTCCAGCAAACACAAGGGGTTGCTGAACTGCGCAGCCAGCCGCGACTGCCGCGACCTCACGCCGGTGACGGGCCTGGGCACCATCACCCTGCGCGACACGCGTGGAAGGCTGATCCACGACGGCACACTCTCCGATATCGCCCACGCGGCTGACGGCGGCGCGGTAGCGATCGTCATCGCACCAGGCCCGCCGATCCAGCGCGCCGATGGACGCGAGCAACGCCGGGCATGCACGGCCAGCGAATGCGATGCCACGGGACGGTGCACGGCGGATCCACCCCAGCGTGCTGCGCGCTGCGATCCACTCAACTACCTCGATGTCGCGCCCGCGTCGGCAGGCGGGGAGGACAACGCAGCGTTCGTCGATCGCAACGATGCCGCCGCCCGCTGGCGCAACCGTGACGGCTTCATCCAGGGTCCGATCGCCGCCGCCGACGGCATGCCCTCGGTGAACGACCGCATCGTCGCCGTGGGATACGCCGACCTCATGCCTCGCGTGATGAATCGCGTGGCCCTCGAAGCTTCGCAGTGCCTGCGGCTTTCGTCTGCGCTTCCGGATCCCACGCCGACGTGCGGAAATTTCGCGGGGCACCTCGAGGCCACGGGATTTCCCGCCACCGCCTGCAACCTCAAAGCCGGCGAGCCCGCATGGTGGACCGCATGGAAACCGTTCATCGTCTACGCGCGGGCCGCGCCTGCGGGACTGGAAGTCGTGGATGAACAGGGACGCCCCCTCGCCACCCATCGCCGACTCGCGCTGATCGCGCTGCAGTCGCCAGGCCAATGCCCGGCCGACCGCCTCACCTGCGCAGAAGATGGCTGCACTCGCGTCGCCACCCGGCCCCGTGGCCGCGACCATCCCGATGCAATCATCTCGATTCCCTAGGCACCGGGCCTTTACGCTCCTTGAGCTGCTGCTGGCGATGGTGGTGATGGCCTTGCTGGTGGCGGGAGCCGCGATGCCGCTCGCCGCCCAGGTGCAGATGCGGCGCGCCGAGGAAGCCCGCCGGCAATTGGAGGAGGCGCGCGACGCGATCCTCGGCTTCGCCGTCGCGCACGGGCGCCTGCCCTGCCCGGCGACGCTCGCAAGCCTCGGCGAGGAAGCCTTTGCGCCGGGAAGCAGCGGCAACGATGGCGGTTGCATGGACTTCCACGCAGGCCTGCTCCCCGCCGCTGCCCTGGCGCTGCCGAACCTGGACGCCGCCGGTTTCGCCCGCGATCCGTGGGCCAGTGAACGCAACCGCATTCGCTACGCCGTCTTTGGCGGCGCGATCAACGGAGTCAGCCACGCCCTCACGCGGGCCAACGGAATGCAGATGGCGACGCTGCAGGGCCTGGGTGCGGCATCGCATTACCTCTACGTCTGCTCGACGGGCACGCTCGCCAACGCCTCGGGGTGTGGTCCCGCCTCCAGCCAGGCGACCCGCCGCGCGGCCTTCGTGCTGCTTTCCACCGGGCTCAATGGCGCGCTGGAGCCGGCCGCGGGTACCGACGAGGCCCGCAACCTCGACGGAAATGGCGTATTCGTGTCCCACGAGACCGGCCCGGACTTCGACGACCAGTTGCACTGGGGAGCGATCCACCTGGTGGTGAACCGGATGGTGGTCGCGGGACGATTGCCCTAGTGCGGGAACGCCAGGCGAAGTGCGATCATCCAATGCAGCATGAACGCCAACTCTCCCGCCACACTTGCCGGCCGTGACATCGACGACGCGGAACTCGCGAAGCGCGTCGGACGTCGCGAGGATGACGCGATCCGCCTGCTGATGCGCCGCCACAACCAGCGCCTCTATCGCACCGCCCGCGGAATATTGCGCGACGATGCCGAGGCCGAGGACGCGGTCCAGGAGGCCTATCTCAAGGCGATCGCCGCCATCGGCACTTTTCGCGGTGAAGCACGCCTGTCCACGTGGCTGGTGCGCATCGTCGCCAACGAGGCGCTTGCACGGCTGCGCCGCGCACGTCGCGGAGCCGAGGTGATTCGCCTTGACGGCGACCTGCCGAAGGGAGAATCGGCGCACGCGCAGGCCGATTCCGCCCCCAATCCGGAGGCTCATGCGATGCAATCTGAAACACGCCGCATCATCGAGTCGAAGATCGACGAGCTCCCGGACGCATTCCGCACCGTTTTCATCCTGCGCGCCGTCGAGGAACTGAGCGTGGAGGAAACGGCGGCCGCACTCGAAATTCCGGAAGCCACGGTGCGCTCGCGATTCTTCCGCGCACGCGGCCTGTTGCGCGAATCCGTCGCGCGCAGCGTCGACGTGGCGCTCGGCGAGGCATTCGCCTTCGACGGCGCGCGCTGCGATCGCATCGTGGAAAACGTCATCACCCGGCTGAAGCTACCCAGACCCGCGGGCCCCTAAGCCCGCATCACCAGGAGCAACGAAATGTCCTTTTTCGCATTCGCGAAAGACCCGGTCCTGCGCGCTTCGCGGCGCAACTTCCTCCAATCAGGTTCCACGCTGGCGTTGTCCGCGGGGGCGGTGGCGCTCCTGTCCGGCCGGGAAGCACTCGCCCGCGGCAAGGCGAGCGCCGAAGGTGATGCGCAGATCCTCAATGGCGCGCTCGCCTCGGAGCTTGAAGCCATCGCCGCCTACCAGGTGGGCGCGGAAAGTGGCCTGCTGCAGAAGCCGGTGCTCGACCTCGCCGTTTCCTTCCAGCGCCATCATGGAGAACACGCAGCACTGCTCTCGAAGACGATCGTGATCCTGGGCGGGAAGCCGGTGGCGCCGAAGGACAAGTACGCCTTCCCGACCGACAAGCTCAAGAGCCAGGCTGATGTCCTGCGGTTCGCCGCCAGCCTGGAGAAGGGGGCGGTCAGTGCTTACCTGGCCGCGGTGCCGGCCTTCGACGACCGGGAGCTCTCGAAGGCGGCTGCCAGCATCCTGGGGGACGAAGCGATGCACTGGGCGGTGCTGCGCCAGGCCCTGGGGGAGGCGCCGGTGCCCGGCGCTTTCATGTCCTGAGCACCCAGCCGGCGGCGCCCCCTTGAAACGGCGCCGCCACGCCGCAAGCCTTATAATTGCCATTCGCCTCGACCGGAACCCCGTTCCATGAACCAGCGCGACAAAACCATCCCGATTCCCGACGTGCAGGGCAGCCCCGACACCCGGCGGCTCGCCATCGACCGCGTCGGCATCAAGTCGATCCGCCACCCGGTGAAGATCCAGGAGCGTTCCGGCGGTGTCCAGCACACCATCGCGTACTTCAACATGAACGTGGGCCTGCCGCACCAGTTCAAGGGCACCCACATGTCGCGCTTCGTCGAGATCCTCAACGCGCACGAGCGCGAGATCTCGCCGGACACATTCCGCGCAATGCTGCGCGAGATGGTGAAGAAACTCGAGGCGGAAAGCGGCCACATCGAGATGACGTTCCCGTACTTCGTGGGCAAGAAGGCGCCGATCTCGGGCGTGCAGAGCCTGATGGACTACGAAGTCACGTTCGTGGGCGAGATCAGGGACGGCGTCGAGACCTTCACTCTCAAGGTGCTGGTCCCGGTCACCAGCCTGTGCCCGTGCTCGAAGAAGATCTCGGAGCGCGGCGCGCACAACCAGCGCTCGCACGTCACCATCGCCGCCAAGATCAACGCCTTCGTCTGGATCGAGGAGATCATCGATCGCGTCGAGGGCCAGGCCTCGAGCGAGCTCTGGGGACTGCTCAAGCGCCCCGACGAGAAATACGTCACCGAGCACGCCTACGACAACCCGAAGTTCGTGGAAGACATGGTGCGCGACATCGCCACCGAGATGAACGGCGACGCGCGTATCGACGGCTACGTGGTCGAGGCGGAAAACTTCGAGTCGATCCACAACCACTCGGCCTACGCCATGATCACCAGGGACTGACTTGTGGTTCCCCGGTCAGGGTGCGTCCCCGGTCTTCAGTAGCGCTTGGTGAGCGTGAGGACCTGCCCCTCGCGCCGCATCTCCGTACGGCTGAGGAAACTCATTCCCAGGAGGGCCGCGCCGATGTCGCCTTCGCCGATGGAAGCCTCGACACCGAAGATGGTGATGTCGCCCAAGGTGACGCTGTCCAGCTTCACGCGGTACGACGCAACCTTGCGCCCGTCGGCCACCAGCGAGTAGCCGCGTTGGCCGCTCAGGTAATCGATGCCCATTCGCCGCGCGTCCGCAACCGAAAGCGAAACCAGCGTGGCGCCCGTGTCCACGAGGAAACGGACGTGCTGCCCGTTCACCTGCCCGTCGGTGATGTAGTGGCCTTGCGAATTGGAGGAGAGGGTGACGGTGCCGCCGCCGGTATTTCGCGACGCGGACGTGGCGAAATGCTGGCCCATCTCGAGGGTCTGGCGCTTGCCGTCGATTTCCATCACGGCGGCGTTGCGGTCCGCGGAGATCAGCTTCACGCCTTCAGCCGTTGTGTCCCCGACCGAAAGGGTGCGCGGCGAGCCGCGATTGATCACCACCACGGCCTTGTTGGAAAACAGGCCGATCACGTTGACATCGGTGGCAAATGCGCCGATCGAACCGAGCGCCGCGGCCGTTGCCAGGAGAGCTGAATATTTCAGGGAGCGCATCGTGAAACCCGTCGCAGTATTCCGATTTTCAGACACCGAGGGGGCGGGCCATTTTGCCACATTCCTGGAGGCGAACCGCGTGCCCTGGCAGCTGGTGAAGCTCGACCAGGGCGAGGCCGTGCCCGCGACCAGCGAGGCTTTTTCCGGCCTCGGATTCATGGGCGGGCCGATGAGTGCCAACGACGAGCTGCCCTGGACCCAACCGGTACTCGCGTTGATACGCGATGCGGTCAAGCGCGACGTTCCGATCATCGGCCATTGCCTCGGCGGGCAACTGCTGTCGCGGGCCCTGGGCGGGGAGGTCACGCGCAACCCGGTGAAGGAGATCGGCTGGAACCCGGTGCGCATCGAGGACACGCCGCTTGCGCGCGAATGGTTCGGTGCCACGCCCTCCGCGTTCACCACCTTCCAGTGGCACGGCGACACCTTCACGATTCCGCCGGGCGCCGAGCGCATCCTCACCGGTGTGAATTGTCCCAACCAGGCCTACGTGGTGGGCAACCGGCACCTGGGCATGCAATGCCACGTCGAGATGACGCCGGAAATGATCGCCAGCTGGGTTGCCGGCGGCGGCGCTCGCGAGATCCGGGAAAACCTCTCGAGCCCCGCGGTACAGTCGGTGGAGAAGATCCAGGGCGAGATGGCGGCGCGATTGCCGGACCTCTCACGGACGGCGGAGCACCTCTATACGCGCTGGGTACGGGGGCTGCGAGCCTAGGCTTTCACCGCGCCCACGGCGAACACTTCGACCGCGGCCGCCTTGCCCTTGATTGCAACGGGGCCTATCGACTCCATCACGATGCGATTGCCGACACCGTCGCGCGTCGCGCGATCGACCAGGATCGAGCGGCCCACTTCCTTGGTGAGCGATTCGAGGCGCGCCGCAAGGTTCACGGTGTCCCCGACGCAAGTGTAGGTGGCGCGCTCATGGGTGCCGGTGTAACCCGCAACCATCTTTCCCGAGGCAATGCCGATGCCGATACGGATCGCGGGCTTCTTCGCGGCGATGCGTTCGTGGTTGAAGAGTTCGACCATCTCGATCATTTCGAGCGCCGCGCGCACCGCGCTTTCGCAATGATCGGCGAGCGGCAGGGGCGCGCCGAAGATCGACATCAGGCCGTCTCCCACCATCTGGTTCACGACGCCGCCGCGGCCGCCGATCGCCTCGAACATCAGCGCGTAGTAGGTGTTGAGGAGCTCGATCACCTCTTCCGGCGATTCCGATTCGACCAGCGAGGTGAAGCCGCGGATGTCGGAGAACAAAATGGAGCCCTCGACCCAGCGCCCGACGAGCGAGAAGCCGGTGGCCTGCAGGTCCTGCGCCACGGCCGAGGTCGCGAAGCGCCCCAGCAACTCCTTCTGCTGGTCGCGTAGCCATTTCTTCTCGAGGCATGCACCGATGCGCGCCTTGAGCAGCACCGGGTTGACCGGCTTCGCGAGGTAGTCCTCGGCGCCGAGCTCGATGCAGCGCACGATGTTTTCGATGCCTTCGAGCGACGACGTGACGATGACCGGGAGGTCACGCAGCCGCAGGTCGGATACCAGCTGCTCGAGCACCTGGAAGCCATCCATCTCCGGCATCTCGATGTCGAGCAGCATGAGGTCGAAGGATTCGCGGCGCAGCATCTCGAGCGCGACGCGCCCGTTTTCCGCCATCGCCACGCGATGGCCCTGCAGCTCGATGCTGCGTGACAACAACAGGCGGTTCACCTTGTTGTCGTCGACCACCAGCAGGCGCGCGGAGCCGGGGCGCGACTCACGCATCGCGCAACTCCTCGAGCGCTGTGGCAACGCGCACGTATTCGGCCGCAAGCGCGGCGAGGGGATCGCCCGCCCCGGCCGCGCGATCGAATCCGCCCAGCTCCAGCTCGCGCGCCATCGCTCCCAGGCGAAGCGCGCCGAACGTGAGGCTGTTGGACTTGAGCGAATGCGCAGAGCGCCGGAATTTCTCCGCGTCGTGCGCCGCGAGCGCCGCGCCGAGCTCGCGCAGCATAAGCGGCGCTTCCTCGAGGAAGGTGCCCACCAGCTCGCCCGCGAATTCTCTGCCCGTCGCTTCCTGCAGCGCCATGAAGGTGGCTGCATCGATCGTGGTTGCCGCCATCTTCAATCTCCGCTCGCCGTCGCCAGGTTGAGTGCCTCGACCAGCCGCTCCACGCGGATCGGCTTGGTCACGTAGTCGTCCATGCCGGCACCGAGGCAAAGCTCGCGGTCGCCCTGCATCGCGTTCGCCGTCATCGCGACGATGCGCGGCCGCTCGCCGACGCTCCAGCGCGCGCAGATGCGCCGCGTCGCTTCCAGCCCGTCCATCTCCGGCATCTGCACATCCATCAGCACCACGTCGTAGCGCTGCCGCTCCACCGACTCCACCGCCTCGATCCCGTTGGCGGCGACATCGGCGCGGTAGCCCAGTTGCTGCAGGATTCGCAGCGCGAGCTTCTGGTTCACCACGTTGTCCTCCGCGAGCAGTATGCGCAGCGGGTGGCGTGCACCCATGCGCGAATCAAGCGAGGGACGCGTGGGCTGCACGGTCCTCGGTGCCGATTCGTTCGCGACCAGCGCGACCAGCGTGTCATGGAGCTGCGACTGGTGGATGGGCTTGGCGAGATAGCCGTTGAAGATGCCGTCGACATCGCCCGACTCGCGCCGGCCGAGCGAGCTGAAGAGCACCAGCGGCAACGTCGCGGCGTGGGCGCGGATCCGGCGTGCCAGCGCGAGGCCATCCATCTCGGGCATGTGCATATCGAGGATCGCGAGATCGAACGCCTCGCCCGCCTCGACCCAGCGCAGCGCCTCGGCAGGCGAGCCCGTGTCGCGCGGTTGCATGCCCCACTTGGCCGTCTGCAGGCCCAGCACGCGCCGGTTGGTGGCGTTGTCGTCCACGACCAGCACACGCTTGCCCTTGAGCTCCGCCTGCACGCCGACGAAATCGCGCGTCCGTGCCGGGGGCAGCTGGGCGACCGGGACGCGAATGGTGAAATGGAACGTCGCGCCCTTGCCCAGGCCCGCGCTCTCGGCCCACATGCGTCCGCCCATCATCTCCGTGAGGCGACGGCTGATCGCCAGGCCCAGGCCGGTGCCGCCGTAGCGGCGCGTGGTCGACGAATCGGCCTGCGAGAACGACTGGAAGAGTCGCGTCATGCCTTCCGGCGTAAGGCCGATGCCGGTGTCGCGCACGGCGAACGAGAGCTCGACCTCGCCCGATGGCAGCGCCTGCGAGCCCACCGTGAGCACCACCTCGCCGCTCTCGGTGAACTTCACCGCGTTGCCCATCAGGTTGAGGATGATCTGGCGCAGGCGCGTCACGTCACCGCGGATGCCCTGCGGCACCTCGCCCTCGAACAGGTAGGCGGTGTCGAGGCGCTTCTCGACGGTGTGCACCGCGACGAGGTCGAGCGCCGATTCTATGCAGTCGCGCAAATCGAACGGGTGCGACTCGATGTCCATGCGGCCGGCTTCGATCTTGGAGAAGTCGAGGATGTCATTGATGATCGTAAGCAGTGAATCGCCCGAATCGCGGATGGTCGAGGCGAATTCCTCCTGCTCCGCCGTGAGCGCCGTGTCAAGCAGCAGGCCGCTCATGCCGATCACCGCGTTCATCGGCGTGCGGATCTCGTGGCTCATGGTGGCGAGGAAGGCGCTTTTCGCCTCGTTCGCCGCCTCGGCCGCATGCCGCGCCTCCTGCGCCTGGTTGAAGAGGCGCACGTTCTCGATCGCGATCACCGCCTGGTCGGCGAAGGCCAGCAGGATCTGCACCAGCGAGTCGGGGATCGGGCCGGCCTCCCTCCACGCCAGGTTGATGGTGCCGATCGGATCGCCCTGCCGCATCAGCGGCACGCAGAAAAGGCGGTTGTAGTCGGCGACCGCGAACCGCGAGTGCCCGTATTCGGCGTCGTCCTGCAAGTTCTCGATTCGCACGATGGCGCGGTCGAGGATCGCGCGTCCCGCGCCGCTCGCGCGCGAAGGCACGAAACCATTCTCGATGTCGTCGACGTCGGAGCTGAGGCCGTCCCGGTCCGTCGCGCGCGCCGCAATGCGAAGCAGGCCGTCCTCGTAGCGCAGCAGCAAAGCGCCGTCGGATGCCCCGAGCTGGCGCGCAAGCATCACAATGCGGTCGAATACCGGCTGCACGTCGTCCTGCGAATTGCTCATCACGCGCAGCACCTCGGCCGTCGCCGTCTGCCGCTGCAGCGCTTCGCGGGTCTCGTTGAAGAGGCGCGCGTTCTGGATCGCGATGACGGCCTGGTTGGCGAAGGTCTGCAGCAGCGACTCTTCCTTCTCGCTGAACGGCTGCGGTGGCTGGCGCAACGCGCAGAGGGCACCCAACCCGCGGCCTTCCCACACCATCGGCGCCCACATGGCCGTGTAGTCGCCAAGAAGCTTCACCATCGCGGTTACGGCCGCCGGCGCATCGGGCAATGCCGCCGCATCGCGGACTTGCAGCACTTCGCCCGAAGCCATCACGCGCGCAGTCATCGTGTCGGCCGTGGGCTTGGGAAATGCCCGCGCGATGGCGCCGAGCGCTTCCCCGCGCCACGCGACGGCGCGCACCATGCCGTCGTCACCGGCAAGGAAGAGGCCGAGCTGCTCGGTGCCGAAGAGCTCGCGACCCCCATCGAGGATCTTCTCGAACACCGGAGCAGGATCGTCCATCGACTGGCTGATGACCTGCAGCACTTCGGCCGTCGCCGTCTGCCGCTCCAGCGCATCGGTGGTCTCGTTGAAGAGGCGCACGTTCTCGATCGCGATCACCGCCTGGTCGCGAAACGATTCGGCCACGGCGATTTCCTTTTCGCTGAAACCACCCGGCCGGTTGCGGAACAGCGCCAGGGCGCCGATGCACTCGTCCTGCCTCAGCATCGGCACCATGAGCGAGGCGCGCGCGCCAATCGCCTTCTGCACCTCCTGCTGGCGTTCCGGAAGCGCAACCGTGTTCCAGTCGGGAATGTGGTCGGTGCGCTTGCCGACGATGGCACGCGACGGAAAGTTGTGAGTCGGATCGATTGGGACAGGTTCGGTCCAGCGGTCATTTTCCGGCCCCGCGGGCGTCGCCACGGCGCGGGCGAGGTAGGTGTCGCCCTGGACGCGCACGACCGCGGCCCGGTCGCACCCCAGCAGCTTTACCGCGGTCGCGACGATTGCGTCGAACACCGGCTGCACATCGGTGGGAGATGCGCTGATCACGCGCAGGATGTCGGCGCTCGCGGTCTGCTGCGCCAGCGCCTCCTGCGTCTCGTTGAAGAGGCGCGCGTTGCGCAGCGCCACGCCGACGTTGGCCGCGATGGTGGAAAGCAGCCGCTCGTCGGCGGAATCGTAGGTGCGCTCGTGCTGCGTGCTTTGCACGCTGATCACGCCCTGGCCGATGCCGTCCGACATGATCGGCACGCCGAGGTATGACTTGGAGGCCGCGCCGGTGATGCGCGCGCCCAGTTCCTCGGTGCGGCGATCGACTTCCTTGTTGAGCACCAGCGCGCGGCCGGTCTCGATGATCTTGCTGGTAAGGCCCTCGCCGTAGCGCATCGGCTCGATGGCCTCGCCATGCGCATAGGGAAATTCGATCATGCCGGTGCGCCGATCGAGCAGCGCGACATACGCGATGTCGGCCCTGAAGACCTGGCGCGCCTGCTCGCCCACCAGCTCGATCAGCGCGTCGATGTCGAGCTTGCCCGCGAGTTGCTGCGAAACGGTGTTCACCGTGTCCAGCTCGGCGGCACGCTGCTGCGACTCGGCGAAGAGGCGCGCGTTCTCGATCGCGACCGTCGCCTGCAGCGACAGGCCGACGAGGAACTGCAGCTCGGTCTCGTCGAAAGGTCGGCCCGCGGTGCGCCATACCGCCATCACGCCCTTGACCGCCTCACCCGCCATCAGCGGCGCCACCATCAGGCGCTCGCCCTGCACTTGCGCGGTGCCCGCGATCTGGATCACGCGCGGATCCGAGTTGGTGTCGTTGACGAACTCGGCGCGCGCGCTCTTCACCACGCTGCCGATGATGCCCACGCCGGACTCCACCGTCGTCGCCTTGAGCTCGGCCGCGATGTCGCCGATCGCCGCGATCGCGCGGTAGGCCTTGCCCTCGGCATCCGGCAGGAAGATGGCGCTGTTGTCGGAGCCCAGCAGGTCCTTCGCGTGGCGCGCGATGCGGTCCAGCACCGTCGGCAGGTCGAGGGTGGAGGAGATGTCGCGTCCCACCTCGGCGAGCGCCGCCGCCTCGCGCGTGCGCCGCTGCGTCTCGTCGAAGAGGCGGGCGTTCTCGAGCGCGACACCCATGCTTGAGGCCACGGTCTCGAGCAGCCGCACGTCGCCCTCGCCGTAGGCATTTTCGCGCAGGTGGTCTTCCAGCACGATCGAGCCCAGCACGCGATCGCTGCCGATGATGGGGACCATGACCACGCTCTTTGCTTTGTCGGTTCCGGGAAGGACACCCATTCCTGCAGCGACCATCTCCGCGGACGAGTTGTATGCCATCGCCTTGCGCGTGGCGATCATGCGCGCGCCGGGGCCACCGGGGCTCAGCCGCGTCGACGCCGCCACGATGCGTACGCCGTGCTCGAATTCGTAGAGGTAGTGCGCCACCTGGTTCTTCAGGTCGAACCAGCGGATGCCGATGTCCTGGGTGTGCAGCACTTCGCGCAGCCGGTCGCCTACGAGGTTCACGATTCCCTGGAAGTCGAGCGATCCCGCCATGCCCTGCTGGATGCTGTTGATCACCGCCAGCTCGGCGTTGCGCTGCTCGGTCTCCTTGAGCAGGCGCTGCGCCTGGTCGAAGAGGCGCGCGTTCTCGAGCGCGGTGCTCATGCTCGAGGCCAGCGTCTGCAGGAGCCGCAAGTCGCCTTGCGTGAAGGCGTTCTCGAAGTCGAGGCTCTGCACCGTGATCGAGCCACCGACCGATCGCCCGCCGATGCGCAGCGGCACCCACATCGCCGACTTCGGCGTCTCGCCCTGCTGCGTGACCTCGCCGAACTCGGCCATGCGCTCGGACATGTTGGTGTTGATGAAGAGCGATTCGCCGGTCGCGCGGACGTAGGGGCCGAAACCCTTGCCTTCCACTTCCGGAGCCTGGTCGGGCACCTCGACGCGCACTCCGCGCTCGAAAAGGTAGGGAATGCGCCGCAGGCCGCTCACTGGATCGACGAAGCCGATGCCGACGACCTGCGCCTTGAAGATCTCGCGCACCTTGTCGCCCACGAGGTCGTAGATGGCCTGCATCTCCAGCTGCGCGGCCAGGCCCGACTGCACGCTGTTGACGATCGCCAGCTCGGCGGCGCGCTGGCGCTCCGCCTCGTAGCTCTTCGCGTTGAGCAGCGCGACGGCGAGGCTGGCGGCGATGGTGACCACCAGCCTCGCATCGGCAGCGCTGAATGCCTGGTCGCGTTCGTGGTTCTCGAGGATGATCGCGCCGAGCCGGCGATCGCCGGCCAACATCGGCACCGCGAGCAAGCTGCGGGAGGCGTCGGTCCCCGGGCGGGTGGGAATCCCAAGGGCGTCCTGCTCCGCGCGCGAGCCCGCGATCAGGGGCTCCTTCGCCTCGCGGAAGAAGCGCTCGGTCAGCGATCCTGGCGGCGGCACAAAGTCCGAGGTGGGCAGGCGCACGCCGTGTTCGTAGCTGTAGATCCCGTGGACAATGCCGCGGTCCCCGTCCCACCAGCGAATGCCGAGATCGCCCGTCTTGAACACCTCGCGCAGCTTGTCGCCGACGATGTCGACCACCGCCTGGAAATCGAGCTCCGCGCTCACCGCCCGCTGCACGCTGTTGATGATGGCGAGTTCGGCGTTGCGCTGCTCGGTCTCGGCGAACAGGCGCGCGTTCTCCAGGGCGACACCCATCGACGCGGCGATGGTCTTGAGCAAGCGCACCTGCGCGGGACCGAAGGCATGCTCGCGCTCGTAGTCTTCGATCACGATCACGCCAAGGACGTTGTCGCCTCCCAGGATCGGAACGAAGGCGCAGCTCTTCGACGGGTCGCTTCCGGGCACACTCTTACCGCCCCCGGCCGTTGCCTCCGCGGCATCGTTGAAGACGATCGGCACGCGCTCGCGGATCAGGCGGTCGGTGATTCCGCCCGCGCCAATGGGCCGCGGGGGCGGCAGGGGAAAAGGCTTGCCGTGCTGGAATGCATACAGGTAGCGGGCTTGCGTCGCCTGCATCTCCAACCAGGCGATCGAGATGTCGCCGGTGCGCAGCACCTCGCGCAGCTTGTCGCCCACGAGGTCGACGATGCCCTGGAAGTCGAGGGCGCCCGACATGCCTTGCTGGATGCTGTTGATGACTGCCAGCTCGGCGTTGCGCTGCTCGGTTTCCTTCAGCAGTCGCTGCGTCTCGTCGAAGAGGCGCGCATTCTCGAGTGCCACGGCCATGCTGGCCGCCACGGTTTCGAGCAGGCGCACGTCGGACTCCGTGAATGCGTGCTCGCGCTCCAGGTCCTGCACCATCACCATGCCGCGTGTCTCGCCGCCCCAGAGCAGCGGCACGAAGATGGCGGACTTCTCCGCCAGCGTGCCCGGAATCAGTTCGAAACCCAGCGAGCGCATCTTCGCGTCCAGGCCGACGTTCACCCACAGCGTCTCGCGGGTGCGGATGAGCATCTCCAGCAGCTTGCTCGCCGAGAGGGGCAACGGCGCCAGTTCAAGCCGCCTGCCCCCTTCGACCGTGAAGACGAAGTGCTGCATCCGAGTCGCGGGATCGTATAGGCGAATGGCCACGTCGCGTCCGCGGAAGACGTCCTGCACGGTCCTGCCGACGGCCTCGTAGATGCCCTGCATGCTGAGCTCGGCGGCCAACGCCTGCTGCACGCTGTTGATGACGGCCAGTTCGGCGACCCGCTTGCGTTCGGCCTCATAGCCTTTCGCGTTCAGCAGCGCCATGCTCATGCTCGCGGCGATCGTGTCGAGCAGGCGCACGTCCGATGCGCCGAAGGCATGGTCGCGCTCGTGGTTCTCCACGAACACTACACCGAGCACGCGAGTGCCTGACTGCAGCGGCGCCAGCAGGATGCTGCGTGCGCGATCGGTGCCGGGCACCGCGCCGAACCCCACGGCGACTTGCTCCTCCACGGAGCCGACCGTGGCCGCCTTCGGCTTTTCGAAGAAGCGGCCCATGAAGCTCGTCGGCGACGGCGACGATGTCGCCGGTGCCATGCGTGCTCCGTGTTCGTAGCCGTACTGCATGGTGCTGGTGCGCGTCTCGGGAGACCACCACCAGATGGAGAGGTCGCCCGTCGCGAAGACCCGGCGCAACTCGTCGCCAACCAGGTCGACGATGCCCTGGAAGTCGAGTGCGCCGCCCACGCCCTGCTGGATGCGGTTGATCACGGCGAGCTCTGCGGTGCGCAGCGCGACTTCCCTGCGCAGGCGCGCCTTCTCGCTATCGGGGGGCTTTCGCTTCGGCGCGGGCGTGGCCGTCGCGGCGGGACGGGCCCTCGCCTTCGCCGTGGGCTTGGCCTTCGCCTTGGGCTTCGCGACGGCCCGGGCCTTCGCTTTGGCCTTCGCCGTCACTTTGGGTCAGTCGCGGAAGTTATCGAACTTGAGCGGCACCTCGGCGACGCTGGCGCGCACCAGCTGCATCGCCGACTGCAGGTCGTCCTTCTTGTTTCCGGAAACCCGCACGACGTCGCCCTGGATCGAGGCGGTGACCTTGAGCTTGTTGTCCTTGATGGTCTTCACGATCTTTTTCGCCAGGTCGCCCTGGACGCCGTTCTTGACCGTGATCTTCTGCTTCATCTTGTCGCCGCCGATCTTCTCGGCATCCTTCAACTCGAGGAAACGCGTGTCGACGCCGCGCTTCGACATCTTGAGCATCAGCA
>JBDSMR010000087.1:0-10360 GCA_039915735.1 Usitatibacter sp.
CCTGAGGACTGGATCGTGGAGCGCACGCAGAACATCGTCTCGATGTGGATCTTCATCGGCGCGGCGGTCACCGACTGGCTGGATGGCTACCTCGCCCGCAGGTGGAACCAGACCACGTCCTTCGGCGCATTCCTCGATCCGGTGGCCGACAAGCTGATGGTGGCCGCGGCCCTGATCGTGCTGACCGAAAAGGGCATCGTCGACCCCTTCGCCTCGCTCATCATCATCGGGCGCGAGATCACCATCTCTGCGCTGCGCGAATGGATGGCGCACGTCGGCCGCTCCAAGAGCGTGGCGGTGAACATCCTCGGCAAGGTGAAAACCGTCTCCCAGCTGGTGGCGATCCCGTTCCTGCTCTTCAACGGGGTGCTTTTTGGCCTCGTCCACACCAACCCCGTGGGCCGGGTCCTGATCTGGATCGCGGCTTTCATCACGCTCTGGTCGATGGTTGTGTACCTGCGCGCCGCCATCGCGGCCCCGCCCGCGCCCCCCAGCTAGCGCGCCGCGCGGGGGCATTGACGGCGCGGTCCGTTTGAGGGATTATTTCCCGCATACAATAAGCACGGTGAGGTGAGGCCGATGGGTAGGCTTCTCAAACCGTCCGAAGCGCTCTACGCAAGCCTGGCGGCAATTCTCGCCCCGCTCGCGAAGTTGCTCATCGCGCACGGTATTCCCCTTTCGACGGTGGTCGAAATGCTGAAGAAGGCCTACGTACGCGTGGCGGACGAGGAATACGGCATCGGAGCCGAGAGCCCGACCGACACGCGCGTGAGCCTGCTCACCGGCGTGCACCGCAAGGACGTGCGGCGGATCCGCGCCTGCCCACCCGACGCGCTTCCCGAGACTCACCGCCTCGACGCGCTCTCCCAGGTGGTCACCCGATGGATAAGCGACCGGCGCTACTGCGGACGCGACGGCCGGCCGCGCCCCCTTTCGCGCCACGGCGGCGAGTCGGTGCACTCCTTCGACTCACTCGCCTACGGGGTGAGCAGCGACTTGAAGCCGCGCACGCTGCTCGACGAACTGCAGCGCCTGGGGGTCGTGCGCCTGCATGAGGAGCGCGTGTACCTCGAGGTTGACGCCTTCATCCCGGACCGCGGAAGCGACGAGAGCCGGCACTACTTCGGCGCCAACGTGCGCGATCACATCGCGGCGTCCGTGCACAACATCCTCGGTCATTCGCCACCCACGCTCGAGCAGTCGGTGTTCTCGGAGGCGCTCAGCCCGGAGTCGGCCAACGAGCTGCTGCATCTTTCGCGCGAGCTCTGGAGCGAGATGCTCCGGCGCATGATACGGCGCACCGCCGAACTCGAGCGCCGCGACGGCGACGCCGGACGCGTCACGCAGCGCATCAACCTGGGCGTGTATTTCCATTCCGAGCCGCGGGCGCCCGAAGCCTTGCCCCGGCGCGTGCTCAAGCGGCACCGGCCGTCATGAGGGTCCTGCGCCATGTGCTTGCGGCGGCCGCGCTGATCGCTCTCGCGGCGTGTGGCGGTGCCGTGCAGACCGTGGGCACCGGTGGCACCGGCGCGCCGGCCAAGGCGCTCGTGGTGAGCGGCCCCATCAACGGTTTCGGCAGCCTGGTCGTGAACGGACAGCACCTCGACGAGAGCGGCGCGCGCCTCACCCTCAATGGCGAGGCGGACCGCCCCGTGAGCGAACTGGCGCTCGGCATGGTGGTGGAAGTGAACGCTGTCGAGCGCGGCGCGGGCGCGATCCCGGCGGTGCAATCGATCGTGGCCTCCGCGCTCGCTACGGGGGTGATCGAGTCGATCGGCGCTGCAGGCGAGTTGCGCGTGGCCGGCCAGGTCGTGCGCCTGTCGCCTTCGACCGCGCTGCAGGGCGCGTCGGACCCGGCGACGCTGCGGCCCGGAGACGTGGTCCGGATCTACGGCTTGCGCAATCCCGTCGGCGCTAGCATCGATGCAACGCGCCTGGAAGTGGCGCGGCCCGAGTCAGCGGCTGCGGATGCGCGCATCGTCGGCGTGATCGGTGGTCTCGCGGGAACGCGCTTTTACCTTGGCGGGCAGCTCGTCGAGGCCCTTTCCGCGACCCTGGTGAACCTGCCGTCGGGACTCGCCAACGGCCAGTTCGTGGAGGTACGGGGCGCCGCGTTCGCGTCCGGGACGGCGCTGACCGCCACGCGCATCGAAGGACGCTCGCGCCTCACCCTTGCCGAGGGCGCTCTCGTGGCCGTCGAGGATTTCGTCACGGATTTCGCGGGCCTGCAGAGCTTCCGCATCCTCGGCCAGCCGGTAGACGCGTCGGGCGCGACCATCGCGGGCGCCCAGCCGGGTGCGATCGGCAACGGCGCCCGCGTCGAGGTTGAGGGCGCAGTGAGCCAAGGGCGAATCGTCGCCTCCCGTGTCACGGTACGCGCGGCCACTTCGCAACCCGCGCCCGATCCGGTTGTCGCCGTGGAGGGTGTGGTCACGGACTTCATCACCTCCGCGAGCCTGCGCATCCGCGACCAGGTAGTCGACGCATCGACCGCCACGTTCTCGGGCGGCGTCGCCGCCGATCTGGCCAACGGTCGCGTTGCGCGGGCGACCGGGCTGTTGCGCGGGGCGACGTTGATCGCTTCTTCCGTGCAGCTCTTCGCCCCTTCCGAGCCGGAGGGCACGCCGCTCACGCTGAGCGGCACGGTGACCGACTTCGTCTCCGTCGCGAACTTCCGCGTGAACGGGCAGGCAGTGGCCGCCGCGACCGGTACCGTGTTCGTGAACGGCACCGCTTCTGGTCTCGGCAATGGGCGTCGCGTGCAGGTCGATGGGCGCCTCATGGCGGGCGTGCTCGTCGCCTCACAAGTCACTTTCCTGCCTGATCTACCGCCCGCGACGCAGCCGCAGCCGGCGAACCTGTCGGGATTCATCACCGACTTCGCCTCGCCCGGGAGCTTCCGGGTCAACAATCAGCCCATCGCGGCGAATGGGCAGACGAGTTACGCCCAGGGTACGGCCGCGAACCTCGCCAACGGACGCCGCGTGAAGATCGAAGGCCTGCTGCAGGCGGGCGTCGTCACCGCCGCGCAGATCGAGTTTGACGACGAGGTCGGGGGCGGCGGCGCCGAAGTCGAGGGCAGCATCACCGACTTCACGTCGGTGGCGCGCTTCGTGGTGAAGGGGCAGGTGATCGACGCGTCGACCGCCACGTTCGCCAACGGCTCGCCGGAGAAGCTCGCCGTCGGGCGCAAAGTCCACGTGAAGGGAGCGGTTGCGGACGGCGTGCTGCGTGCCGCCACGATCTCGATGGAGCTTTGAGCCGCGCTAGCCGCGGGCGGTGCCGTGGTGGACCTCAATCCGGACTCCGGCCTGCTTGAGCAACGGCGTGGGAAGCTCGCCGCCGGCGCAGACGATGACGGCGTCGTTGCCGATGCGCACGGCTCGGCCCTGCTGCTCGAGCTCGATTTCATCGGGCGTGATGCGCGACACGTGCGCGCCGAGCATGACGCGCAGCCTCCCGGAGCCCGCCGCCGATTGGACGCGCATGCGATTCTTCACCTTGACCCGGTTGAAGGCGTCGCCCCGATAACACAGTACGACGTTTGCGCCCTCGACCTCAGACACCGCGAGCGCCGCCTCGAGGGCGCTGTCGCCGCCACCCACCACCATCACCTTCCGGCCGGCGAACTGTTGGGGCTCGAGCAGGCGGTACACCACTTTCGGCAGCTCCTCGCCAGGCACGCCCAGCTTGCGTGGCGTGCCCCGCCGGCCCATCGCGAGCAGGACGCTGCGCGCATGCAAGGCGCCGCTGCTGGTGTGCACTTCCCAGCCGCCGGCCACGGGCTGCAGCGCCTGCACGCGCTGGCCGAAGCGCACCGCGAGCTGCGTGCGGCGCACGACGTCCTTCCAGAACGCGAGCAGTTCCTCCTTCGAGGTCCCGGTCATCTTCACCGTGCCCACGATCGGCAGCTTGACCGGCGCCGTCATCGCGACCTTGGCGCGCGGGTAGTGCAGGATCGATCCTCCGAGTTCCGTCTCCTGCTCGAGGGTCACGTAGCGCAGGCCCTTGTCCTTGGCTGCGAGCGAAGCGGCGAGACCGGCCGGCCCTGCGCCCACGATCACCAGGTCGAGTGGCGCGTGGCCACCCGCGCGCTTCGCGATCGCCTCCACCGCCTGTCGGCCCTGCTCAGCGGCCTTGCGAATGAGGCCCATGCCGCCCAACTCGCCCGCGATGAAGAGGCCCTCGGCGTTGGTCTCGAAATTTGGCATGACCAGGGGCAGCTCCATGCCGCGGCGTTCGGTGCCGAATACCAGCGTGATCGCTTGCGAGGGACAAGCCGCCGCGCAGGCGCCATGACCGATGCAGGCCGAAGGATCCACGAGGAACATCTTGCCCGCGACGACACCCAGAGCCTTCTCGGGGCAGGCCTTTTCGCAGGCCCCGGAGCCGAAGCATTTCGCGGGATCCACGACCGGATGCATCGAGGGCGGCTCCAGCAGACCCGCCTCCTGCGACTCGCGCCAGGTGGATGCATGGGCCGCCTCCACGCGTCCGCGACGCCGCACGTGCACCCAGAGGGCGAGCAGCAGCGGCACTCCATAAAGCAATACCGGCGACATTTCGTTCATGGCGGTCTGGCGGGCGAAGCGATCTTGCGGTAATATTTCCCGCACCAATCAAGATGGTTCCATGCCCGGCGCCGTTGCGCAAGCTCTCATGCGAATAGCGACTCCCCTTGCCATTGCTTTCTTGCTCGCTGTCGCGGCCTTGGTGGGACTGAGCTCCCCGTACCGGTCCGGCGACGAGATCGGCTACCCGATGGGGATCGTGGGCGGAATCATGATGCTCGCACTCCTGCTCTATCCCTTGCGCAAGCGACTGCCGATCCTGCGGGCCGCCGGGCCGATGAAGCCCTGGTTCCAGGCGCACATGGCGCTGGGCATTCTGGGGCCGGTGCTGGTGATCTTCCATACCGGCTTCCAGGTGCGATCAGTGAACGCGGCCGTGGCCCTGGCCAGCATGGTTGTGGTGTCGCTGAGCGGCGTCGTCGGCCGCTTCGCCTATCGGAACATCCACCATGGCCTGTACGGGCGCCGCGCGAGCCTCGCCGAGTTCGAGGCCGGCATGGTGGATTCATCCCGTGGCCTGGCGCCGCTGCTCAAGGCCGCGCCGAACATTGCCGCCCGGATCGAGCGCTACAAGGCGCGCGCCTCCGACGCGAGCGGCCCGTGGTGGCGGCGCGCCGCACGCTTTCTCCTGCTGGGCCTGCACATGCGGCTTACGGTGCGCGCCTGCGACCGCGAGTTGGTGACGGTTCTTGCGGGGGCCTCGCAGGCGCGGCGCTGGAACGACGCGCAGACCGCGCGCCTCGCGGCGAGGGGCCAGCGGCTGGTGCGCGCATACCTCCTGTCCCTGCGGCGCGCCTCGCAGTTCACGGCCTACGAGCGCATCTTCTCGCTCTGGCACGTGCTGCACATCCCGCTCGTTTGGCTCATGGTCGCGAGCGCCGCCTACCACGTGCTCGCCGTTCACATGTACTAGCCATGGGCCTGCGCGGGGCCGTGGCCCTGGGATTGATGCTCGCCGCGGCGGCCTCGCAAGCTCAGCTGCTGGAGTCGGTCGTGATGCCGGGCAAGGTGATCGAGGGCCACGCGAAGATCGAGACCGACTGCGGCGGCTGCCACGTGCCCTTCGACAAAGCGGGGCAGACGCGCCTTTGCCTCCATTGCCACAAGCCCGTCGCCGTCGATGTCCGCGAGCGGCGCGGCTATCACGGGCGCGCGCCCGAAGTGGCGGGCAAGGAGTGCCGCGCCTGCCATGCGGAGCACCTCGGCCGGGATGCGCGCATCGTTCGCTTCAATTCGCGCGGTTTCGACCACGCGATCACGGGGTACGCCCTGCGCGGCGCTCATGCGCGCGCGCCGGTGGGATGCATTAGCTGCCATGCCGCGGGGCGCAAGTACCGCGACGCTTCGCCCGAGTGCCGCGCATGCCACGCCAAGGACGACCGGCACAAGGGCTCGCTCGGCGCCGCCTGCGGCGACTGTCATACCGACCGTAACTGGAAGGAAGCGCTTTTCGACCATTCGCGCACGCGCTTCGCCCTCGAAGCACGGCACGCGCGCGTGCAATGCGATGCCTGCCACAAGCGCACCGACTACAAGGAAGCGCCACGTGAGTGCCACGGCTGTCACCGCCCGGACGACGTGCACAAGGGGCGCTATGGAGCGAAATGCGACTCCTGCCACGACACTGCCGGCTGGAAGAGCCGCTTCCGTCACGACGCGCAGACGCGCTTCCCGCTCAACGGCAAACATGGGGCGCTGAAGTGCGCGAGCTGCCACAAAGGCGACCTCTACCGCGACAAGTTGGCCACCACCTGCGTCGGCTGCCACCGCACCGACGACGTGCATCGAGGGGCGCTGGGCGACGAGTGTGGGCGCTGCCACGGTGAGGCAAGTTGGAAGGCGACGCGCTTCGACCACGACGCCACTCGCTTTGCGCTGAAAGGACGCCATCGGTCCGCGAAATGCGCGGATTGCCACCTGCCGGGAAGCAATCGTCGCGTCGGGATCGAATGCATCTCGTGCCATCGCAAGGATGATGCCCACCGCGCGCAGGAGGGCGAGGCATGCGGGGGTTGCCATGGCGAGGCATCGTGGAGGGTCGCGCGCTACGACCATTCGCAGTCGCGATTCCCGCTCACCGGAGCGCATTACCGCATCGAATGCAAGTCGTGCCACGCCTCGCTGCGCTTTCGCGAGGCGCAGCGCGATTGCGACTCGTGCCACGCCAGGGACGATCGCCACCATGGCGCGCTCGGCCCGAAGTGCGCGGATTGCCATGGCACGCGGGCCTGGATGAGCTGGGATTTCGACCATGACCGTCGCACCAACTTCGCGCTTGAAGGGCGGCATCGCAGCGCGCGCTGCGCGGATTGCCATTCGAAGCCTGCGGTGGGAAAGGTCACCGCGCCCAAGGAGTGCGTGGCGTGCCACTCCGGCGAGGACACTCACGCCGGAAGCTTTGGAACGCGCTGCGAACGCTGCCACACGAGCGAGTTGTGGAAGCGAATACGTCCGGGCATGGGGTCGCCGCCGGGCCGCTGAACCGGCGGGGCTTGCGGAAAGGAGGGGAATTCGCCTATTCTGTCGCTGCGGGAATAAATCCCGCATAGACATAACAACAATAAAGACGCAATCCGTCGGCCGCACGCACAACAGCGATCGAGTAATCCGCATGCGTGATCTGGATTCCCTGCCCGTCGGCACCACGCCCCGCGCCAGCGCGATCGGCGTGATGCTCGCGATCCTCGTGGCCGCCTGCGTTATCGGCGGGATCGTGCTGTCGGCTTTCGCGACGACGGTAGCGGCGCAGTCGATCGGCGCGCCGCGCGCGTACGACCACTCAACCACTGGATTCGTCCTTTCGGGTTCCCACATTCGGGTGCGCTGCGAGACATGCCATGCAGGCGGCATCTTCAAGGGGACGTCGAGGGACTGCGCGAGCTGCCACCGCCCGGGAAGCCGGATCGCGACCACAGCCAAGCCGTCGAACCACGTGCAGAGCAGCGATGCATGCGAGACCTGTCACCAGCCACGCGCCTGGACGCCGGCGACCTTCAGCCACGACACTGTCGCCCCGGGCACCTGTGCCTCGTGCCACAACGGCACGCAGGCCCCGGCAAAGCCCGCAGGGCACGTGGCTACGAACGCATCGTGCGACTCTTGCCACCGCCCGAACGCGTGGAAGCCTGCGACCTTCACTCATTCCGGTGTCGTGCCGGGCACCTGTGCCTCGTGCCACAACGGTTTTACGGCCACTGGGAAGACGGCCTCGCACGTGCCCACGAGCGCGTCGTGTGACAGCTGCCACCGCACCACGGCGTGGAAGCCCGCGAACTTCAGCCACACCGGCGTCGTGCCCGGCACCTGCGCGAGCTGCCACAACGGTTCTACGGCCACTGGGAAGACGGCCTCGCACGTGCCCACGAGCGCGTCGTGTGACAGCTGCCACCGCACCACGGCGTGGAAGCCCGCGACCTTCAGCCACACCGGCGTCGTGCCCGGCACCTGCGCGACCTGCCACAACGGGACGACCGCGACCGGCAAGAACGCCTCGCATTTTGTGACGTCCCGCTCTTGCGACGCCTGCCATAGAACCGCCGGATGGGCGCCCGCCACCACGTATTCGCACGTCTCGCCGTTCTACAAGCAGCACCAATCGGGGCTTGCATGCGCGTCGTGCCACAAGTCGAACAACAAGGTGGTTCCCTGGCCCTTCGCCGCCTACCGGCCCGACTGCGCGGGCTGCCATGCCGCCGACTTCAAGCCCGACGAGCACAAGAAGGTGGACAGCCCGCGGATCCTCTATACGGCAGGCCAGTTGAAGGACTGCACGGGCTCCTGCCACACGTACACCGACGCCACCTTCACCCGCATCCGCACGAGCCGCTCTGGCCAGCACCGCGCGACATCGGGATCGTTCTAACTCCAACAGGAGAACGCCTTGCCCTTCATCCCGGCCGCCCGCAGCCTGTGGTTACACATGATCGTTGCGTTCACCCTCTCGCTGGCCTTCGCGCCGCGGGCGCACGCTCAACAGCTGGAAAGCGTCGAGGTGGTGCGCCGCGGCGACCTGGCGGTGATCCAGGCGCGCTTCGACACCACGGTGCGTTACGTGCGGCACGCGCCTCCCGACCGCGGCAAGCTTGTCAAGATCGAGTTGGAGGCGACCGGGCCTCTCGAGGGACCGCGCCGGAACGGGCGCATCACGCGTCGCCATCCCGCGTCCGATTTCATTCCCGCATTCCTGCTCACGTACGCGCCGGAAACCGTTGGCCTCACGGTCGAATTTCGCGAGGATGTCTCCTTCAAGGTGGGCGGCGGGGCCGACGGCCGCACGATCGAGATTCGCGTGCCGGTGCCGCAAGCGGCGCGCGCCGCGCCTGCGCCGGCGACCGCGCCTCCCAAAGGGGGAGCAGAGCCCGTCCCTCAGGGGGTCGCGCCCGCGACATCGGCTGAGGTCGAGACGCAGGCAGCGCGGGCGCTCGGCGTGGCGCGGTCCGCCCTCGAGCGGCGCGACCTGGCCGCGGCGATCGAATCGCTGAACCGCGTCCTTGACCTGCCGCCGAACCGCAGCTCCGAGGAGGCACAGGAGTTGATCGGCACGGCGCGCGAGCAGAACGGGCAGCTCGACAAGGCGCGCGTCGAGTACGAGCTCTATCTCAAGCTCTATCCTGCGGGCGCGGGCGCGGAGCGGGTGAGGGCGCTTCTTGCCGCGCTCGGCAAGAAGCGCACCGAAGAGGCGCGCGCTCCACGCTTCGTGAAGGCAGAGCGCAGCACCTGGGGAAGCATCTCGAGCTACTACTATTCCGGCAACACGAAGTTCGACGCCTCGACGCAGCCGGCACAGCCCACGCTTCCCGCCGACCAGATCTCGCTCACCAGCCGCGACCAGTCGGCGCTCATCACCGACATCAACGCCACGACCCGGTTTCGCGCGGGAGACTGGGAGCACCGGATCAGCTTCCGCGACACGTATTCGGCCAACTTCCTCGCGGGCCAGCAGAACGACAACCGGCTGAACACGCTGTCCTACGAGGCCGTTGACCGCGGGCGCGACATCCTCGCTCGGCTCGGGCGGCAATCCTCGCCCGGCGTGGGGGTGCTCGGCCGCTTCGACGGAGGCTGGGCGCGCATCGCGCTGGTTCCCGGCTGGCGCATCGGCGCGGTGGCGGGCCGGCCGGTGGAGTTCTTCCCCTCGCCGGAGCAGCGTTTTTTCGGCGCGAGCCTGGACATCGGCCCGTTCGCCAAGGCGTGGAGCGGAAACCTGTTCGCCATCGAGCAGCGCGCCGAAGGGTTCGCGAGCCGGCGCGCGGCAGGAGCGGAACTGCGCTACCTCGATCCCGTCGCGAACGGCTTCGCCCTCCTCGACTACGACGCAGGCCAACACGAAATCAACACGCTGCTGGTCCAAGCCAACTGGAACGTCACCGCGGCGGCGAGCGCGAACCTCCTGGTGGACCACCGCCGTGCGCCCACCCTGCAGTTGTCCAACGCCGTGTTCGCGCACCCCGGCACGACCTCGATTCGCACGCTGATCGATGGCGGCATTTCGCGTGACGAGTTGTGGCGCGAGGCGAAGGCGGTGACGCCCATCTCCGATCTGTACTCGTTCGGCCTTACCTATCGCCTCGGTCCGCGCTGGCAACTGGGCGGTGACGTCAAGCTGCAGAAGGTCTCGGCCACGCAGGCGGCCGGTGCGCTGCCGGCGTCACCGGGCACGGGAAACATCTGGATCTACACGCTGCAGGGCGTCGGCACGTCGTTCTGGACTCGCACGGACGTATTTGTGGCCAGCGCGAGCGCCATCCGCGGCGCTCTCTTCGACGGCTGGACACTTTCTGGCAGCTACG
>JBDSMR010000094.1:0-8384 GCA_039915735.1 Usitatibacter sp.
CCAGCGCCGTGACGCCGAGGCCCGCGAGGAAGGCCGAGCCGCGGTTGGAGACGCTTTTCGAAAGCACGCGGCGCAGGTCCGCGCCGAGGACGCGCAGGATGCCGGTGCGGACGATGTGTGTCCCCCAAACGAGGAGGGCGACGCTGGAAAGGAGATTCAGGAGCGTTTGCAAGATTCGATTATGGATAGCTTTGAGACAGCGGACAACTGGTCGGGCGGGGATTGGAAGATATTTCTGCGAATTGTTGACAATTTCATTGTCGCCTAGTTTAATGGTTTGATGCTCAAGTCTCCAGCAGCCCTTGCCAGTGCGCGCCGGGCCGCCGGCAAGCTCCAAGCCGGCGCGCCCGAAAGCGTTAACGACGCGGTCCTTGCGCCCGGCACGATCGCCTTCGTGCAGGCGAGTTCGCTGTCGACGCTGGTGCAGAAGGAACTCGAGCGCATGATCGTCAACGGCGAGCTGCCGGCGGGCGAGAAGCTCATCGAGGGCACGCTCGCTGAGCGCCTGGGCGTCTCGCGCGGTCCCGTGCGGGAGGCGTTTCGCGGCCTGCTCGAAGCTGGCCTGGTTCGGTTCGAGAAAAATCGCGGCGTCTACGTGCGCCATGTCTCGGTTGATGAGGCCGAGGAGATCTACGAGGTACGCGCGGCGCTTGACGAGTTCGCGGGACGCCGCCTCGCGCAGATGGGTTCGCCCGATGCCGTGCGGCAGCTTCGGGCCCTCGTCGAGCGCATGGAGAAGGCCGCGTCGCGCGCGAATGTCGACGCCTATGCCTCCGCAAATCTCGAGTTTCACGACCGGCTCATCGCCCTCACCGGCAACGCCAAGCTGCTCGCCACCTACCGTCGGCTGGTCAACGAGCTCAACCTGCGCCGGCGCTCCTCGCTGGAGATCGGCGGGACCATGGCGGTATCGATCCGCGAGCATCGCGAAATCGTCGAGAAGATCGCGGCGGGACAGGTTGCCGCCGCCGGCAGGGCCCTTAACGAGCACGCGATGGAAAGTCGCCAACGGATGCGGCAGCGCGCGCAAGGGGTTCCGGGAAAGTTGTCAACGAAGTGAGATGAAGCCGACGTAAAATTATCGTGGCGCACTTTGGCGCCACAGCCCGCTGTATCCCGCCGCGTCAGACGGCGGACCATAACCATGAGGAGGTTTGAAATGCGCAGAAACTTCATTCGCATGCTCGCGGCCACGGCACTGGCCGGCGCGACACTGGCCGGAGGCATCCAGGCGGCGTTCGCCGAGGCCCCCAAGCAGCTCCGCTTCGGCCTCTTGCCGGCCGAGGACCCGACCAACATGGTGCAGATGTTCAAGGGCATCGCCGAGCACGTGGGCAAGTCCATGGGCCTTCCGGTGACGGTGCAGGTCTCGGAGAGCTACAACGCGCTCATCGAGGCGATGCGCTCGGGACACCTCGACGTGGTCTACGTCGGCGGCAGCCAGTACGTGAAGATGATCGAGCTGGGAATGGATCCGGTGCCGGTGGTCCTCAACAAGGACACCGAGAACCGCACCTACTACCAGTCGTGCATCATTTCGCGCAGCGACAGCGGCATCAAGGACTGGGCCGACCTGAAGGGCAAGACCTTCGCCTTCGTGACCCCGACCTCGACCTCGGGCGGGGTTGCCCCCGCGTACCTCCTGGCGCAGAAGGGCATCAATCCCGAAACCGACTTCAAGAGCACGATCTACGCGGGCAAGCACGACGCCGCGTTCCTGGCGGTGAAGAACAAGAAGGTCGATGCCGCCGCGGTGGGCGACTTCTACTTCTGGCGCTGGAAAGAGCGCGGCATCCTGCAGATGGAGAAGTTCGACGAGCCCAACAACCGGCTCATCAACTCGGAGCTGCACGTGATCGGCTGCATCAAGGTCCCCAACACGCCGATGGTGACGCTCAAGTCGAACGGCGACAAGTTCATCGAAGACCTGCGCAAGGCATTCGAGTCACTGCCGCAGAACGTGGCCGGCGCCTACAAGGTGTGGCCCAGCACGGGTTTCGTGCGCACCAGCCACCAGGACTTCGTGGACCTGGTGGGCATGGCCCGGATGAACGACAAGAAGAAATAGGGCGCGAGCGCCGCCCCCACCGTGGTCGGGGGCGGCGCTCCAAGCGGTCGAAAACCGGAGAGGTGAGCGTCTTGCAATCGAACGAGAACATGGTCGAGGTGAGAAACCTCACCAAGGCATACGGCAGCAATGCGCCCGCGATCCGGGACATCTCGCTCACCTTCAAGCGCGGCGAGTTCATCGTCCTGCTGGGGCCCAGTGGGGTGGGCAAGTCGACGCTGCTGCGCAGCCTGAACTTCCTCGTGCGCCCGACTTCGGGTTCGGTCGTTGTCGACGGCCAGGATCTCGGGGCGCTCAACGGGTCGGGATTGCTCAAGGCACGCCGCCACATCGGCATGATCTTCCAGGAGTTCAACCTGGTGAATCGGATGTCCGTGCTCACGAACGTGCTCTGCGGGCGGCTGGGATCTCTGCCCTTCTGGAGGGCGCTCACCTATTCGTTTCCCCATTCCGACCACGTGCTCGCGGTGCGCGCGCTCGCGCGCGCAGGGCTGGAGGATCCCGAGATGTACATGCGCCGGGCCGACATGCTGAGCGGTGGGCAGCGCCAGCGTGTGGCCATCGCCCGGGCGCTGGTGCAGGAGCCCAAGCTGATCCTCGCCGACGAGCCGATCGCAAGCCTGGACGTGATCATGCGCGCGCAGATCATGGACCTGATCGCCGACATCGCGAAGCGCGACGGCATCACCGTGGTGATGAGCCTGCACCAGCTCGACGCCGCGCGGAAGTACGCGGACCGCATCATCGCCCTCACCGGCGGTGTCGTGACCTTTGACGGCCCACCTTCCGAGCTGGGCCCTGAGGTTGTCGAGCGGATCTTCCGCAAGAAGGGCGAGCCGGACGGCGCCGCGCTTCCAGGCGACACGCCGATCGCGCGCGCCAGTGTCTAGCGCCGCGGTCCTCGAGCGGACGCTCGGCTATGTCGTGTTGCAGCGCCAGGCGAACCGCCGGCAGCTGCTCGCGATCGTCGCAGTCCTGGTAGGACTCGCCATCTGGTCGGGGCGTGGCACGGAGTTCAACATCCCGCGGCTCATCGAAGGGCTGCCGAAGTTCTTCGAGCTGCTCGGGCGCATGATGCCCCCGGACCTGACGGTGCTCCCGAAGCTGATGGCCCCGCTCCTGGAAACCCTCGAGATGGCGTTGCTGGGCACGACCCTGCCCATCTTCATCGCGCTGCCGCTCGCCTTCCTCGCCGCGGTCAACATCTCGCCGCATCCGGCAGTGGCCGCGGCGGCGCGGGTGGTGATCGGCAGCCTGCGCACGGTGCCGGAGCTGGTGTGGGCCATGATCCTGGTCACCGCCGTGGGCCTGGGGCCGTTTCCGGGCGTGCTGGCGCTCACGCTGCACAGCATCGGCGGCATGGGCAAGTTCTACTACGAGGCGATCGAGTCGAGCTCGCCCGGCCTCATCGAAGCGATGCAGGCCACCGGAGCCAGCCGCTTCAAGGTCATCTGGTTCGGCGTGCTGCCCAATGTGCTGCCCACCATGATGTCGAGCACGCTCTTCTACTGGGAGTACAACAACCGCGCATCCACAGTGCTGGGCTTGGTGGGTGCCGGGGGCATCGGCCTGGCGCTGACCCATGCGATGTCCGACTTCCGCTACCGCGAGGTGGTCACCTGCCTCATCCTGATTGTCCTGGTCCTGGTGGTGATCGACCGCTTCAGTGCGTACCTGCGCGCGAAGGTGATCTGACGATGGCGACCACGCCTCCTCCAGTCCCCGCCATTCCGTCCCACGGGCTCGGCAAGCTCTCCGTGAAGCAGATGATCGTGGCCGGAATCGTCGCGATGATCTACTGGAAGTCGCTCCAGGACACCAACGTGAGCCTGAAGGAGCTGGTCTCGGGGATCCCGCCGATCCTCGACCTGGTGCGGCAGATGTTCCCTCCCGACTGGGCCTACGGCATGACGCTCGGCAAGGCGGTGGTCGAGACCCTGCAGATCGGGATCATCTCCACCATCGTGGCGGCGATGCTGTCGCTGCCGCTCGCCTACCTGGCCGCGAAGAACGTTTCGCCGCACCCGCTCGTCTATTACCCCGTGCGCCTGGTGCTTACGATCTTCCGCGGCGTCTCCGAGCTCATCTGGGCGCTGCTGATCGTGGTGGCCGTCGGCCTGGGGCCCTTCGCCGGCGTGATCGCGCTCATCATCTTCTGCGTGGGCGTCATCGGCAAGCTGATGGCCGAGGCGATCGAGGCGGTCGATCCCGGGCCCCTGGAGGCCATGGCGGCGGCAGGGGCGAGCCGCTGGAAGGTGTTTCTCTACGGCGCCTGGCCCCAGGTGATGCCGATGTACCTCTCCTATTGCCTGTATTACTGGGACCACAACACGCGCTCGGCGGTGGTGTTGGGGTTCGTCGGCGCAGGCGGCGTCGGCTACACGCTCTTCTTCAACATCAGCACCTATTACTTCGAGAAGGCGACGATGGCGATGATCGTCCTGATTGTCATGATCATCGTAATCGACCGCATCTGCCTCTGGATGCGCTCGCGCATCATCTAGCTCCGGCTGCCCGCGAGTTCCAGGAGCGCGGCGATCGCAGGTTCCGAGCGCCGTTCCCTGAGGCACACGAGGCTGTCGGCGATCGAGAGGTCTAGATCGGCCAGCCGCAGCAGGCGCAGGCGCCGGTCGGCAATGGCGTCGGGCTCGACGCTTACGCCGAAGGCCGCGCCGGCGGCCACGGCCTCGCGCAGGTTCTCGCGGCTATCCACGCGCAGCGCCACGAGGGGGCGCACGCCGCGATCGCGCAGGGCCTGGTCGAACACCTGGCTCGTGAGCGAGAAGCGTGTGTCGCGTGCGACCATCGGCTTGCCGTGGAGGTCGCGCAGCGAGATCCGTGCACGGCGCGCCCATGGATGACCCCGGCCGACGATGACGACCATGCGGTGGCGCATGTAAGGCACGACGGCGAAGCGCGCGTCGGCGCGCGCGCGCACGAGGATCGCGGCGTCGATGTCGCGGGCCAGCAGCTCGGCGAGGATGGCTTCGCCGGTTGACATCGCCACGGAGACGCGAACGTCCGGATTCGCCGGGCAATAGGTCGCGAGCAGCTGGCTCAACGAGTACGGCGCATCCGCGGCGATGCGCAGCGCAACCGCGTCGGAGTCGCGGGCCGTGCGTAGCGCGAGGTCAGCTTCCTCCTCGAGGGCGAGCATTCGCCGGGTGATCTCGAAGAGGCGCTGTCCGGCCTCGGTGATGGTGATGCCGCGGCCGCCGCGCTCGAAGAGCTTCACGCCGTAGCGTCCCTCGAGCGCCTTCACCTGCGCGGAGACCGCGGGCTGGGTGCGCCGCAGCAGCGCCGCGGCGCGGGTGAAACCGCCCTCGGAGGCAACCGCGTGGAAGGCGCGCAGCTGGTGGTAATGCATAAGCGACGAGTATACCCAGCCGCGCCCGGAGTGCTGCTGCGTAGCCGGTCTTGCCATAACCCAGGCTGATGGCTGCGATCACCAATTCCGATTTGCGCGTGAGGCGTCCGGGCACCACACTGGCAGCATCCCTTTTGCTGGAGCACAACATGGCCAGATACACCGGACCGATCAGGCTGGTAATCCTCGACATCGCGGGCACTGTCTGCGACGGTCCGCAGGACCTGCGGCACATCTACCCGAACGACGACGGCCTCGCGGTGAAGGGCCCGGTCATCGTCTTCGAGTCGATGTTCCGTCAGTACGGCATGGAGGTCGACTGGGCCACGATCCGCCGCCCCATGGGCAAGTTCAAGAAAGAGCACTTGCGCGAGATCCTGCAGATCCCCGAAGTCGGCGCGCAGTTCGAGGCGGTGCACAAGCGCCCGTGGGCGGACTCCGATGTCGACGCGATGTTCGACAAGTTCCGCCCGGAGATGGCGAAAGTCGCGGTCACCGAGGACCTGATCCGGCCGTTCGAGGGCGTGCGGGAGGCGATCGATACCTTTCGCGCCGCGGGAATTCTGGTGGGATGCGACACCGGCTACTCGAAGGAAGCGTGCAGTGCGATCTACGCAACCCTGGAGCGCAAGCACGGCATCCACTTCGACGTCGTGGCCGATTCCGAGAATGTCCGTGGGCGCCCCACCCCGTTCCTGGTCTACGACTGCATGTACAAGGCGAACGTCTATCCGCCGGCCGCAGTGGTGAAGGCCGACGATATCCGCGCGGGCGTGCAGGAGGGGGCCAACTCCGGCGCCTGGACGGTTGGACTCTATGCGACCGGGATGCACGACTTCGAGACCCTGCAACTGGCCGGCGCCGACTATCTCGTCCCCGGGGTGCGTGACCTGCCGGGCCTCGTCTTCCAGGTGATCCAGCCGCGGTTGATGCGCGGCGGCATGCCCGGCGAACTCTCCACGCCCACTCCGCCGGACCAGGCGGACCGCAGCATTGGCATCAACGTCGCGCCGGGTAGCGCGCCGGTGCGTTCGCGCGACGTGAAGGCGCCCGCGGCCAGCGGCAAGGCCGAGGTGCCCGGCTCTTGACCGGCCACCACGACGTCGGCGGCCATCCCGCCGGGCCGGTCGAACGGCTGGAGGCCGTGCCCTCGCACTGGCAGAAACGGCTGGAGGCGATGCGCGACTGCCTCGCGCGCCGGACTCCCGCGGTCATGCACGTCGACGAGATGCGCCGCGGCATCGAGGAGCTCGATTCCGCCCTGTACGCCGAGCTCGACTTCTACCAGCGCAAGACGCTGGCGATTCGCAACGTCCTGGTGGAGCGCGGCGTGCTCGAAGCCGCCGAGCTTGAGGCGGCAATCGACTGGTTGCGGCGCGAGCGCGAGAAGGACCGGGTAGTGGCGCGCGAGTTGCCCGAGCATCGTGCCCAGGGCCACGATCACGATCATGACCATGACCACGACTCTCGGGACGCGGATGACCTCCGCGGGGATGCGGTGTCCGGGACCGCCGCAGTCGACGCATACGAGCTGCTGAGCGAGGCCATGATCCAGGGGCTGGTGGCGCGCGGGCTGCTGGTGCCTGGCGAGTTGCGTGCGGGCGTCGAGCGCGCCGAGACGGCGGGGCCTGCTCTGGGGGCGCGCATCGTCGCCCGCGCATGGATCGATGGGCAGTTCAAGGCGGCATTGCTGGCTGACGGCAGGGCCGCGATGGCGCTCATAGGCATCGAAGCGCTCGAGGCGCAGATCATCGTGGTCGAGAACACTCCCCAGGTCCACAACCTGGTGGTGTGCACACTGTGTTCCTGCTACCCGCGCTCGATCCTGGGGAGCGCTCCTGCCTGGTACGTTGGCAAGCAGTATCGTGCGCGCGCTGTGCGCGAGCCGCGCCGGGTGCTGGAGGAATTCGGTCTCGTGCTCGACCAGGCGGTGCAGCTGCGCGTGCACGACAGCACCGCCAACATGCGCTACCTGGTGCTGCCGCAGCGCCCGGACGGCACGCGCGACTGGCCCGCCGGGCGCCTCGAGGCCCTGGTAACGCGCGACAGCCTGATCGGCGTGGCGCGCGCCCTCGATCCCGGCGTTCAAGCATCGTGAAGGACCTGTTTCGGCGCAGCGCGCGCGAGGTGTCCGGGTTGCTGCGCCGACGCGAGGTCTCGCCGGTGGAAGCGGTGCACGCCGCGCTGGAGCGCATCGCGGCCACGGATGGTGCGCTCAACGCCGTGCCGACCGTCTGCGCCGAGCGCGCGCTTGCGCACGCCCGCCGCATCGAATCCGAAGGCACGGCCGGGCGCCCCCCCGCCTGGCTCGGCGGCCTGCCGATCGTCGTGAAGGACCTCAACGACGTGGCCGGCGTGCGCACCACCTATGGCTCACCGCTCTTCGCCGACCACGTGCCCGAAGCCAGCGATGTGATGGTCGAGACCCTGGAGGCGAACGGCGCGGTGGTCGTGGGCAAGGCCAATACCCCCGAGTTCGGCCATGGGGCGAATACCTACAACGAGGTCTTCGGCAAGACGCGCAATCCCTGGAACACTGCAATGACCTGCGGCGGGTCCTCCGGCGGCTCGGCGGTGGCGGTTGCCACCGGCCAAGCATGGCTCGCCACCGGCTCTGACCTCGGCTGCAGCCTGCGCACGCCCGCGGCATTCTGCTCGGTGGTGGGCCTGCGCCCCTCGCCGGGCCGTGTTGCCCGCAGTCGCGTGCGCCTGCCTTTCGACACGCTCTGGGTCCAGGGACCGCTCGCCCGCGACGTCGGCGACGTGGCGCTGATGCTCGATGCGATGTCGGGCCACCATCCGGCTGATCCGCTGTCGATGGACGCCCCGCGCACACCATTCCGTGCCGCGCTGGAGCAGCCTGTCGCGCCGCGCCGGGTTGCCTACAGTCGCGACCTCGGCGGACTCACGCCGGTGGCCGCCGAAGTGGCGCAGATCTGCGCGGCGGCC
>JBDSMR010000120.1:0-15090 GCA_039915735.1 Usitatibacter sp.
CGGGCGCTGTCACGATGTTGTGGCACCCGGAACTCGGTTTCCCCTGGCCGGGGTCGCGCGCGGAATGGCTGGGACTTTCGGCGGGATTCTTCTTCGCGGTGGGAAACGTGCTGGTGCGCAAGCTCGAAACGATGAGTGACGTGTCCAAGTCGATGGCGATCTGGGCCGGCGTGATGATCGTGAGCCTCTTCTACCTCGGCAGCAGCAAGCTGGGGGCGGCTCGCGCCTTCGAACTGGGATGGGAGAACGCGGCGCTGGTCGCGGGCATCGCGCTGGCGATTGTGCTCATGAGCCTTGCACTGCAGTACGGACTTTCACGCATGCCCGCCAACCGCGCAATCGTGGTGCTGCTGTTCGAGCTGGTGGTGGCCGCGATCGCCGCCGCGTACCTCGCCCACGAATCGCTGCGTCCGCAGGACTGGGTGGGCGGCGCGCTGATTGTTGCCGCGACGGTGGTGAGCGGCGTACGGGAAAAACTGGTGTCAGACACGACTTTCCGGCGCCCGCCGGAAAGTCGTGTCTGACACCAGTTTTTCCCCCAGGCGTTACTTGCCGATATTTTCCTCGAGGAACTTGGCCATCGCCTCGTAGAACATCTTCTGGTTGGCCACCTCGCGGAAGCCGTGGCCTTCGCCATCGGCCACGATCCAGATTGGTTTCTGACCGTTTTTCTCCAGCGCGGCCTTCATGCGCTGGCCGTGCTCGATAGGCACGCGGGAGTCCGCGGCGCCGTAAGCCATCAGCACCGGCGCCTTTATCCGGCCGGCCTGTTCGACGGGTGAGGTGGCCTTCAGGCGATCGGCATCCTTCTTGGCATCACCCACCATCTCCTGCACCGTGTACTTGAGGAAGTCGGACTGCGCGTAGTCGGACCACGTCGCGGTGAGGAAGAGGTTCACGTCGGTGACGCCGACATAGTTGATGCCGCACTTGTAAAGGTCGGGATCCTTCGCGAGGCCCATCATCGTGGCGTAGCCACCGTAGCTGGCGCCGTAGATGCACACGCGCTTGGCGTCGGCATAACCCTGGTCGATGGCCCACTTCACGCCGTCGGTCACGTCGTCCTGCATGCTCAGGCCCCATTGGCCGAAGCTCGAGGTGAAGTGTTTCCAGCCATAGCGGGTGGTGCCGCGGAAATTGGGCTGCAGAACCGCATAGCCGCGCGCAGCGAGGAACTGCACTTCCGGATGGAAGCCCCATTGGTCGCCCTCGACCCACGGGCCGCCGTGCACCATCACCACCATCGGCAGGTCCTTCTTCCTGCCGTTGGTGGGCAGCGTGAGATACCCGGGGATTTCCATGCCGTCACGCGCCTTGTAGCGCACCGGTTGCATGTGGGCCATTTCCTTCGGCTTGATGTTGGGCGCGCGATCTACCAGCCATTCCATCTTTCCGGTCCTGGTGTCGAACAGGTAGAAGGAGCCCGGCGAGACGTCGGAGTAGGAGAACACGAGGATCAGCGAGCGGTCGCGCGAAGGGAACAGCATGTTGACGCTGGTCGGGATCGCGCGATCGATGCCGCTCTGCAGCTTGGCGAGCGACTCGTCGAACCAGGCCGTGCCCCCACGATCCGCGTCGTAGCGCACGCCCACGACAACGCCGTTGTTCCAGACGAGATTTCCCAGATCCACCTGCGGGTGCGTCGCGATGACGTCGCCGAAGGTCTTCGTCTCGGGGTCGTACATCACAAGCGTTGCCTTGTCGTAGTGGACCTGGTCTGCTACCAGCAGCCGCTTGTTGTCTTCAGCGATGGCGAGCGGCGCCCAGCCTGGCTGGGTCTGTCCGCGTTCTTCGACCTTTTTCCACGGGGCGTCGGGGCCGGCGCGGTAGTAGATGGCGACCTTGCCTTCCGCGAAAACACTCATCACCCGCGCGACGCCTGTCTTGTCCACGACCCAGCCTTCGCCGGAGCCCGAGGCGGGCTTGCCGAAGCCGATCGAGGTGCGGCGGCCAGTGCGGGTGTTGACGCGGAAGAGATCGCCGGCCTGCGTGCCGCTGCTCGAGAAGACGTATTCCTGGGCAATGACGTCGTCGCTCTCGCCAGGAAGCGTGCGCACGATATTGAGCGCGCGCCCAGTGAAGCGGATGCCACTGGAGGACTGCTCGTCGGCGCCTCCTTCGGAGATCATCCTGCCGTCGGATCCGTCGACATCGAGGGCATAAAGCGCGCCGCCGCGTGCATCGAAGTCGCGCACGCCGATGGATCCGGTGCGAACGATCATGCGTTTGCTGTTGATCCAGAACACTTCGACGATGTCGCGCGAATTGAAGGAGGTGATCGGCGTCGGCTTCTTGGTCTTCGCATCCAGCACCACCAGGTTCTGGTGGCCGTTGACCGGCGCCAGCGCCGCGATGGTCTTGCCATCTGGCGACAGCGTCATGGACTGGAACTGCGGCGGCTTGAACAACTCCTCGACCGTCGCGGGTGCCGCGTAAGCGGTGGCGGAAAGGGCGAGTAGCAGGGCGGCGGCAAGGGTTCTCATGGCATTTCCTTCAACGTGTATTCGATTCGGTGGCGAAACCCTCAAGCTCCACGCGCGGCGCGGGCTTCCATCCCTTCTTGCGATGCTCGGCGACCACGTGGGTGAAGATACCCCCACGCACGAAGAATTTCGCGGTCAGCCGCATGAAGCGCGGGCGGGTGGCGGCCACGAGGTGATCGAGGATCTGGTTGGTCACGGCTTCGTGGAAAGCGCCTTCATCGCGGAACGACCATATATAGAGCTTGAGGCTCTTCAGCTCAACGCATTTGCGATCGGGAATGTAGTCCAGCAGGAGTGTCGCAAAATCGGGCTGGCCCGTCTTGGGGCAGAGGCAGGTGAATTCCGGAATCTGCATATGGATTGCATAATCCCGGTCCGGCTTGGGGTTCGGGAAGGTTTCCAGCTTCTTGGTTGCATGGGCCATTGGGCAGCGCAGTTCGTTCCGGTAAAATCAGCATTCTACTGAAGCGTCCGGCAACCGCGGGACGTAAAAACAAAGACTTAACAAGCGCCCCGCTGCCGGTCCGACCGGGCGGGGCGTGTTTCCAAGAAAAACTGCCCCTTGAGACTCACCTCCGTAAAGCTCGCTGGTTTCAAATCCTTCGTCGATCCCACCGTCATCGCGGTCCCGGGACAACTGGTGGGTGTCGTCGGCCCCAACGGCTGCGGCAAATCCAACGTGATCGACGCCGTGCGTTGGGTGCTGGGCGAGTCCAGCGCCAAGCAGCTGCGCGGCGAACACATGCACGACGTGATCTTCAACGGCTCCGTCGACCGCAAGCCGGTCGGGCGCGCCTCCGTCGAGCTGGTGTTCGACAACTCCATGGGCCGCATCGGTGGCGCATGGGCCGCGTACAGCGAGATCAGCGTGAAGCGCGTGCTCTCGCGTGACGGTGACTCCAACTATTACTTGAATGGCCAGCACGTGCGCCGTCGCGACGTGCAGGACATCTTCCTCGGCACGGGCCTGGGCCCACGCGCCTACTCGATCATCGAGCAGGGCATGATCTCGCGCGTCATCACCTCGAAACCCGAGGAACTGCGCGTGTTCCTGGAAGAGGCCGCCGGCGTCTCCAAGTATCGCGAGCGCCGCCGGGAAACCGAGTTGCGTCTCGAAGACACGCGCGAGAACCTCTCCCGTGTCGGCGATATCCAGACGGAACTCTCCACGCAGCTGGAGCACCTGTCGCTGCAGGCGGAAGTCGCCGCGCGCTACACGGACCTGCAGGCGCAACTGGCGTTGAACCACAACCTGCTGGCCTTCACGCGACTGCGCGAGGCGGAGACCGCGAAGACGCGTTACTCCAACGAAGTGCAGAAGGTGACCCTCGCCCTCGAAGCGGAAACCGCCAAGCTGCGCGAAAACGAGCGCGCGCTGGAAGACCTGCGCAGCCGCCACTACGAAGAAACCGACCAGCTGCAGGAGCTGCAGGGCGCGCTCTACGCCGCAAACGGGGACGTGCAGTCGCTCGAGCAGGAGATTTCGTATCTTGCCGAGAACCGCCGCCGCATGGGCGCGCAGCTCGAGGCGCTTTCGCGCGAGGCGCAGGAGGTCGAGCGCCGTATTGCGGACGCCACCAGCGAGAGCGAGCGTTCCGCCACCGCCATCGGTGAGGCGACCACGGCCATTTCCACGCGCGAGGCGGAAGTTGCCGCCGCCCGTGAAGCGCTGCCCGCCGCGGAAGTGGAATCGCAGAAGGCTGCCGCGGAAGTGCGCAATACTGAAAACGAAATGAACGCCGCGGAGCAGGAGCAGGGCCTGCACCAGGCGCGCGAGTCGCACTCGCTCAAGCTCCTGTCGCAGCTCGAGGCGCGCAAGAACCGCCTCAAGCAGGAGAACATGGCGCTGGTGTTCCCGGAGCCCTCGAAGCTGGCCGCGCTCGAGGAGCAGCGTAGCGGGTTGGTTTCGCGCCTTGCCGATCTCGAAAATACGCAACGCGACGCCGAAGCGCGCCTGCCGGCACTCGAAGATCAACGTCGCATCGCCAACCAGGCGCTGCAGGACTCCACCCGTGAGCTGGCGGGCCTCGAAGCGTCACTCAAGGCACTCGTCTCGCAGCAGGAAAAACTCGATACCGACTCGAAGCTCAAGGATTGGGTGCAAACCCATGGCCTGGAGCGCGCGGAACGCCTGTGGCAGGCGATCCACGTGGAAGCCGGCTGGGACGATGGCGTGGAAGCGGCGCTCGGCGTACGCCTCAACGCGGTCAAGCTGGGAGACGATTCCTCGCTGCCCAACCTGCTGCGTGATGCGCCCCCGGGCAACTTCGCGGTGTTCCTGGAGCGTGGCGCGCCTGATGCGGCGGTCACTTCCTCGCACCTCAAGCCGCTGTCTTCCGTAGTGAGCAGCACCCGCACCGGCGTTGGCGCCTATCTGAAGGATGCACTCGCCAACGTCTTCATCCTTCCTGAAGGCGAGGACGGCATGCAGCTCGCGCGCGTCCTGCCGCCGGGCGGACTGCTGGTGAACAAGGCCGGCCACCTCTTCAGCCGCCAGGGTGTGGTGTTCCACGGCCCGCAGTCTGAATTACATGGCGTGTTGCAGCGCCAGCGGGAAATCGAGGACCTGCAAGGCCGTATCCCGGATCGTTCACGTGCCCGCACCGATATCGAAACCGGCCTGCGCACCCTTGAACTGGACCTGCGCACCAGCCAGGAAAATGCCCGCCGTGGCCGCGATGAAGTCGCCCGCGCCCGCCAGGACAGCCACGGTCTCGAAGTTGAATACCTCAAGCTCACGCAAAGCACGCAGCAAGCCGAGCAGCGTCGCGAGGCCATCCGTGCAGAGCTCGCCACGCTTGAGGAAGAAGACGGCCGCGAGCGCATCGAAATGCAGCAGGCACAAGAGGGCCTGAAGGCTGGCTCCTCGAAGATCGACGACATCGTGCAGCGCCTTGTAGCGCTCGAAAACGCCGCCAAGGAAGCGCAACGCATCCTCGGCGAGTCGCGCAATGCCATCTCCGTTTCGGAGCGCGCGTTGTCGGAGGCGCGCTTCAATGAGCGCAGCGCGCAGGAGCGTGCGCAAGCGCAGAAGCGCCTCGCGGTTTCGCTGGGAGAGCGGCTGCAGGCGCTGGCCTCCAACAAGGACACCGTCAACGCGGAACTGGGCCAGCTGGAAGAAGGCCAGGTGCGCGAGAGGCTCTCCGCCGCGCTCACCGTGAAGGGCGAGCGCGAGAAGGTGCTGGGTGATGCGCGCGCCGCGCTCGAACACATCACCGACGAGCTGCGCTTGCTGGAAGAGGGTCGCCTCGCAGTCGAGCAGACGTTGAACCCGCTGCGCGAACGCATCACCGAGCAACGCATCAAGGAACAGGAAGCCGCGACGCATGGCGAGCAATACGCGTTGCAGCTGCAGGAAGCCGGCGTCACCCGCGAGGAGATGGCCGAGCAGATCGAGAAACGCGTCGGCTCCAAGGGCATGCAGCAGGAGATCAACCGCCTCAGCGAGGAAATCGCCGCCCTCGGCCCGGTGAACCTCGCCGCGCTTTCCGAGCTCACCACGGCGCGCGACCGCAAGGGTTACCTCGACGCGCAGGCGCTCGACCTTAACCAGGCGGTCGAGACGCTGGAAGCGGCCATCAAGCGCATCGACCGCGAGACACGCGAACTGCTCCAGGACACCTTCGAGACCGTCAGCAGGAACTTCAGCGAGTTGTTCCCCGCGCTCTTCGGCGGCGGCCAGGCCAGCCTCAAGCTCACCGGCGAGGAAATCCTCGACGCGGGCCTGGTCGTGATGGCGCAGCCCCCGGGCAAGAAGAACTCGTCTATCCAGCTGCTCTCGGGTGGTGAGAAGGCGCTAACCGCCATCGCGCTGGTGTTCGCGCTTTTCAAGCTGAACCCCGCGCCCTTCTGCCTGCTGGACGAGGTGGACGCGCCGCTGGACGATCCCAACACCGAGCGCTTCTGCGAGCTGGTGCGCCAGATGGCGGCGCAGACGCAGTTCCTCTTCATTACCCACAACAAGATCACGATGGAGCTTGCCAACCAGCTGGTCGGCGTGACGATGCCGGAACCCGGCGTTTCGCGCATCGTCGAAGTGGATATAGAAACGGCGATGGACCTGGCACGGCAGCAGGCTGCTTGACTAGAGCCTTGAATCCGCCGATGAACAGCAAATGAAGGAAATGAAAAGCGAAATGAATTTCGTGGCTGCGTTTGTGGGCGGGCGCATTGGGCACCAATATCCCGCTGCCTTGCCCCGCTTTCATCTGCGTTCATCGGCGGATCCAACGCTTTTTGCCGGAACTACCCTCGATGAGTGAACTGCAGCTTTATCTGTTGGCAGGTGGCGGCGTCTTCATCGCCGCGGTCATCGCCTACAACGTCTGGCAGGAGCGACGCGCGCGCGGCAAGGCGGAGGAGGCTTTCGGCGAGCGCCCCGCGGACGCGCTTTTCGATACGCCCGCGCCGGAGCGCCGCGAACCCACCATGGGCGATCTCCCGCTGCCACCCGCCACGGGCCTGGACGAGACGCTGCCCCCGGTGCAACGCATGCAGAAGGCGGAGGAGCTGGATGCCACCGGCGGCCCCGCCGCGGAAATTTCCAGTCGCATCGACACGGTCGCCGTGATCCTCGCCGACGACCCGGTGATGAGCGAGCAGCTCGAGCCTTTGCTCGACATGCTGCGCGGCCAGGCCTGTAGCGTGCATGTGGAAGGCATCGTCGACGAGCAGTGGCACCCGATCGAATCGAGCCCGCGCAGCAGCTGGCGTGAGCTGCGCGTCGGCCTTCAATTGGCAAGCCGCAATGGGCCGCTGGGCGAAGACGAGATCGATCGCTTCAACCGCTCGATCGCGGCGTTTGCCGCAAGTGTCGGCGCGGTTTCGCAGCGCGAAGCGCCCAATGCCGCCGCCGCGCGCGCCCGTGACCTCGATCGTTTCTGCGCTGACGCCGACATCGAAGTTGCGATCAACGTCATCGGCCAGTTCGGTGCCACCTTCGCCGTGTCGCGCGTGAAATCGCTCGCGATGGAAAGCGGCATGTCGGAGACCGTCTCCGGTGACCTTGCGAGCTTCGCCGCCGACGGCACGCCCGAATTCGTGTTGCGCCGCTTCGACGATCCGCAGGCCAAGGCTGCCGCTGCCTATTACACCGGCATCACCTTCGCGCTCGACCTGCCCCAGGTCACCGAGCCTTCCGTGGCGCTGGCGGAGATGGTGCGGCTTGCGCAGGGTTTCGCGGAGCAGCTCGGTGGGCAGCTGGTGGACGACAACCGCCGCCCGCTGACCGAGGCCGGCCTGCTTTCGATCCGCCGCTCGCTCGAGAAGATCGTGCAGGACATGGACGCCCACGGCATTCCCGCCGGCAGCACGCTCGCTCGGCGGCTGTTCTCCTAGCCTTCGGGGTCAGGTTACCTTTCGAGGACAACTTTGGGCACGAAAGGTAACCTGACCCCGGAATCCCGTGTTGCCCAGTTGCGGCGCGAGATCGAACGGCACCTGCGGCTGTACCACAACGATGACGCGCCCGAAATTTCCGACGCGGAGTACGACGCGCTTTTCCTCGAATTGCAGCAGCTGGAGGAAGCGCGCCCGGAGTTGCTGACCGCGGATTCGCCCACGCAACGCGTGGGCACGAAACCGAGCGAAGGTTTCGACACTGTCTCCCACCGTGTGCCGATGTTGTCGCTCGCCAATGCGTTCGAGGACGGCGACATCGCCAATTTCGACCGGCGCTGCCGTGAAGGCCTGGAGAGCGAATCGGTCGAATACGCGTGCGAGCTCAAGTTCGATGGGCTCGCGGTCACCCTTTCCTATGAAAGCGGCGTCTTCGTGCAGGGTGCCACGCGCGGCGACGGCTACACCGGCGAGGACGTCACCTCCAACCTGCGCACGGTACGTTCCATCCCGCTGCGACTGGACTTGAAGAAACCCCCGAAGCTGCTCGAAGTGCGCGGGGAGGTGCTGATGTTCCGCAAGGACTTCGAGGCGCTCAACCAGCGCGCGCTCGTAGCGGGCGAGAAGCCGTACGTGAACCCGCGCAACTCGGCCGCCGGCGGACTGCGCCAGCTCGATCCCAAACTCACCGCGCAGCGCCGGCTCTCGTTTTTCGCCTATGGCCTCGGCGCCTACGAAGGCTACGAGCTGCCGCCCACGCACGCGAAGATGCTCGACGGGCTCGCCGCCATGGGATTCCCGGTAGCGAAGGACCGGCGCACCGTGAAGGGGGCCCAAGGCCTGCTGGAGTTCTACCGCGAGGTGGGCGAGAAGCGACCGAAGCTCGCCTACGACATCGACGGCGTCGTCTACAAGGTGAACAAATACACCGAGCAGCAGCAGCTGGGCTTTGTCTCGCGTGCGCCGCGTTGGGCGATCGCGCACAAGTTCCCCGCGGAAGAGGCGACCACCGAAATCGAGAACATCGACATCCAGGTCGGGCGCACCGGAGCGCTCACGCCGGTGGCGCGCTTGAAGCCGATCTTCGTCGGCGGCACGACGATCGTGAACGCCACGCTGCACAACGAAGACGAAATCCGCCGCAAGGACATCTGGAAGCGCGATACCGTGGTTGTGCGCCGCGCGGGCGACGTGATCCCCGAAGTCGCGCGTGTCTCGGCGCCGGGCCCGCGCCTCGAGAGCGACTGGTTCGACATGCCGGACAAGTGTCCGCGCTGCGGATCGGCGGTCGCGCGGGGCGAGGACGAAGCGATCCTGCGTTGCACCGGTGGCCTCTTCTGCCCGGCGCAGCGCAAGCAGGCGCTGCTGCACTTCGCCTCGCGCCGCGCGATGGATATCGAAGGCCTGGGCGAAAAGCTCGTGGACCAGCTGGTCGAGGCGAACGTGGTGCGCACCCCCGCCGATCTTTACAACCTCGGAGTTGCAAGCCTTGCGGAGCTCGAGCGCATGGCGGAGAAGTCGGCCACCAACGTCATCGCCGCCATCAACAAGAGCAAGGAGCCGACACTCGCCCGGTTCCTTTTCGCCCTGGGAATCCGCAACGTGGGCGAGGTGACCGCCAAGGACCTGGCGCGGCATTTCGGCACTCTCGATGAGGTGATGGGCGCGACGCTGGACGAGCTCATGCAGGTGCCGGATGTCGGTCCCATCGTGGCTGAATCGATCTGGAAATTCATGCAGCAACCGCACAATCTCGAGGTCATCGGCGCCATCCGCGTCCATCTGCGGATCCGGGAAGGAACACGCGCGAAAGCGGCGACCGCGGGCATCTTCGCGGGTAAAATCGTGGTCCTCACCGGCACTCTCGCTGCGATGTCGCGCGACGAGGCGAAGGAGAGAATCGAGGCGGAAGGCGGCAAGGTCACGGGTTCGGTCTCGAAGAAGACCGATTTCGTGGTGGCCGGCGCCGAGGCTGGTTCCAAGCTCGACCGCGCACAGGAGCTCGGTGTTGCGGTGCTGGACGAAGAAAAGTTCCTCAAGATGCTGGGCGCATAGGATTCCATGCAAAAGATAACCAAGGCAGTGTTCCCCGTCGCGGGCCTCGGCACGCGTTTCCTTCCCGCCACCAAGGCCTCGCCGAAGGAGATGTTGCCGATCGTGGACAAGCCGCTGATCCAGTACGCGGTGGAAGAAGCGGTCGCCGCGGGCATCACCGATCTCATCTTCATCACCGGGCGCGGCAAGCGCGCGATCGAGGACCATTTCGACAAGGCCTACGAACTGGAAGCGGAACTGCTCGCCCACGGCAAGAACAAGCTGCTGAAGGAAGTGCGCAACCTGCTGCCCGAAGGCGTCGCGTGCGCCTACGTGCGCCAGGCGGAAGCCCTCGGCCTCGGGCACGCCGTCATGTGCGCGCGCCACCTCGTGGGTGACGAGCCCTTCGCCGTGATCCTTGCCGACGACCTCATCGATGCGCAGGTGCCCGTCATGAAGCAGATGGTGCAGGTGCAAGCCAGGAACGGCGGCAGCGTGATCGCGGTGCAGAACGTTGCGCGCGCGGAGACGGCGTCCTACGGCATCGCATCGGCCGAGGCGGTATCGCCGGGCCTGTCGAAGATGTCGGCGATCGTGGAGAAACCGAGGCCCGAGGAAGCACCGTCGACACTCGGCGTGGTGGGCCGCTACATCCTCAGCCCGCGCATCTTCCATTTCCTCGAGAACCTGCGCCCCGGCGCCGGCCGCGAGATCCAGCTCACCGACGCCATCGGCCGCCTGCTGCGCGAGGAAAGTGTCTTCGCCTACGAATTCCAGGGCCAGCGCTACGACTGCGGCTCCAAGTTGGGCTACCTGCAGGCCACGGTCAACTACGCGTTGAAGCACCCGGAGCTGGCGGACGATTTCCGCAAGTTCCTCGACGGCGTCGCTCCCGCGGGCAGGAACGCGTGAGTCCCCAGGAGGCGAAAGGCCTCCTTGCCGATGCCGAGCTCATCTGCGAGCCCGCGCGAGTGCAGGCGGAAGTCGCTCGCATGGCGCGCGAGATCACGGCTGCGCTAGGCAGTGAGTTCCCGGTGCTGCTTTCGGTGATGGGGGGCGCCGCGGTTTTCACCGGACAGCTGCTTCCACAGCTCGCATTCCCGCTGGAGTTCGGCGCCATCGAAGTCACGCGCTATGACAACGGCACGCAGGGCCGCGAGATCAGCTGGCGCCTGGCGCCGAAGGACAACGTGCGCGGGCGCACCGTGCTGGTGGTCGACGACATCCTCGACGAAGGCATCACGCTTGCCGCCATCCGCGACAAGCTCGTCGAGATGGGCGCCGCGCGGGTGCTCTCGGCGGTGTTCGCGGACAAGGACCTCGGGCGCGCCAAGCCGATTTCCGCCGATTTCGTGGGTGTGATGGTGCCCAATCGGTACGTGTTCGGGTTCGGGATGGACGCGTATGGACTGTGGCGCAACCTTCCCGCCATTTACGCTTTAAAGGTAAAACCATGATCGCCGTAATCGGAGGCAGTGGCCTCACGCAGCTCGCCAACCTGGAGATCACGCGCCGCCAGATCGTGCGCACGCCTTTTGGCGAACCTTCGGGACCGCTCACCTTCGGGCATATCGGTGCCAGCGAAGTGGTGTTCCTCGCGCGCCACGGCTCTGGCCACCGGATCGCACCGCACGAAATCAACTATCGCGCCAACCTCTGGGCGCTGGAGCAGCTCAAGGCCACCCGCATCATTTCCGTGTGCACGGTCGGCGGCATCGCGGCGAACATGGGCGCGGGCGTGATCGCCGTGCCCGACCAGATCATCGACTACACCTGGGGGCGTCCCTCGACCTATTTCGAGGGCTCGGAGCAGCCGGTGACCCACATCGATTTCACCCACCCGTACGACGAAGCGACGCGCCGCATGCTGGTCGCCGCGGCGGGCGCGGCCGGCGTGCCGGTCTTCGACGGCGGCACCTACGCCTGCACGCAGGGCCCGCGCCTCGAGACCAAGGCAGAGATCGACCGGCTGGACCGCGACGGCGCCACGATGGTGGGCATGACCGGCATGCCGGAGGCAGCCCTCGCGCGTGAATTGAAGATGGGCTACGCCGCCATCGCGGTGGTGGTCAATCCCGCCGCTGGCCGCGGCAGCAGCGCACTTTCCGTTTCCATGGACGAGATCTCGAAGGTGATGGAGGCGGCCATGGAAAAGGTACGATTGATCGTCGCCAAAGTGGTGGAACACCATGCCGGTTCGTGAAGTCCTGAGGATGGGCCATCCCGTGTTGCGGGAGCAGGCCGTGGAAGTCGAGAAACTTGGCTCGCCGGAGTTGCGCGAGTTGATCGCCGACATGAAGGAAACGATGAAGGCGCAGAACGGCGCCGGGCTCGCCGCGCCGCAGATCGGCGTCGGCCAGCGGGTCGTGATCTTCGGTGTCGCGGAGAATCCGCGTTATCCCGACGCCGAGGAAGTGCCGTTCACGGTGCTGGTGAATCCGAAGATCACCCTGCTCACGCGCGAAGTCGAGAGCGACTGGGAAGGTTGCCTGTCGGTGCCTGGCATGCGCGGCGTGGTCCCGCGGTACACCAGGCTTCGCTATACCGGCTTCGATGAAGACGGCAACCCGATCGACCGCGTGGCCGAAGGCTTCCATGCGCGCGTCGTCCAGCATGAGTGCGACCACCTCGACGGCATCCTTTATCCTCAACGCATGACGGACATGCGGACGTTTGGTTTCACCCGGGAACTCTTCCCGGGTGAGGACATCGCCGAAGACTAGGGAGACACAATGCACACAAAACCAACAAGCACGTTCATTCCGGCGCTTGCCGCGGCCATGCTGTTCGCCGCAAGCCCGGCAGGCGCGCAACTCTTCAAATGCCAGGGGCCTGACGGCAAGGTTGTCTTCAGCGACGTCCGCTGCGAAGGCCCGGCCGCCGCGGCGAAGGTCGAGAAGGCGGAAACCGGCGGGCGCCACCAGCTGAGCGACGCGGACAAGGTCCGCATCCGCGAGCTGGAGGAGGCACAGAAACGCCCTGGCGCCACGGCAGAGTGGGTGTCCGGCTCGGCCCTCGAGATCTCGAGCATCCGCAGTGGGCAGGAAGCGCGTCTAACGGCTGAACAGCGCGCGCGCCGAGATGGATTGCAGGCGGGGCTGTCAGGCACGGACGCGAAGAAGCGCAAGGACGCACTCAACGCGATCCGCGAAATCTACTCGCAGCAATAGGGAGTCACCATGGCCGAAATCGAGAGCACGGGTCGCGTCGCACCGACACGTACCGCGCACATCCTCTACTTCATGCACCTGCTGGCGCCGTTCACGCTGTGGACGCTTTCGCTGGTGGCCGTGATCATCGGCGCGATCAACCGCGATGCGGTCCAGGGCACCTGGGTGGAGTCGCACTACTCGTGGCTGCTGCGCACCTTCCTGTGGGGCATCCTGTGGCTGGTGGTCACGACCGTGGCTTTCGCGATCACGCTCATCGGCCTGCTGTTGCTGTGGCTGCCTTGGGGCATCCTCACCATCTGGTACCTCTACCGCGTGATCCGCGGCTGGATGCGCCTGAACGACGGCAAACCCGCGCCCGGTGTCTGACACCATGTTCACGATGGGAAAGTGGTGTCTGACACCAGTTTTCGTCCTGGCGCTGGCGGCGTGCTCGAAGACCGATGCGCCCGCGCCCAAGGTGGCGCAGGACACGCTTGTCGTGACGCTGGGGCATGCCGGTCCGCTCACGGGTTCCATCGCGCACCAGGGCAAGGACGACGAAAACGGCGTGGCACTGGCGATCGCGCAGGCCAACGCGCGCAAGCTGAGGATCGGCGGCAAGGCCGTCACCTTCCGCATGCTGAGCGAGGACGACCAGGGCGACCCGAAGGTGGGCACGCTGGTGGCGCAGAAGTTCGTCGACGCGAAGGTGGCCGCGGTGATTGGCCACCTCAACTCGGGCGTGACCATTCCGGCGAGCGATATCTACAATCGCGCCGGCATCCCGGTGATCTCCGGTTCCGCCACCAATCCGGACCTCACCGAGCGTGGCCTGAAGGGCGTCTTCCGCACCGTGGGCCGGGATGACCAGCAGGGACCGGCGATCGCGGCGTACATCGCGGGCGAACTCGCGGGCAAGCGGGTAGCGATCGTTGACGACAAGACGGCGTACGGCGAGGGCCTGGCGAGCGAGGTGGAGAAGGCGCTTCGCAAGGCCCACGTCACCATCGTCGGGCGCGAGCGCACCACCGACAAGGAGACCGACTTCAAGGCGATCCTCACGCGCATCAAGCAGAAGTCGCCGGACGTGATCTTCCACGGCGGCATGGATGCAACCGCCGGCCTCATGCTGAAGCAGGCACGCGAGCTCAACATGAAGACGCAGTTCGCCTTCGGCGACGGCGCGTGCACCGAGGAGATGGCGATGCTGGCCGGTCCTGCGGGTGAGGGCATGGCGTGTTCGCAGGCCGGCATTCCCGCAACCGCGGCCAGCAAGGAGTTCCTCGATGCCTTCAACGCGAAATACGGCCCGACCAAGCTGTACGCGCCGTTTTTCTACGACGGGGCCAACGTGATGATCGAAGCGATGGTGAAGGCGGATTCCGTGGACCCAGCCAAATTCGTGCCGGAGGTCTACAAACTTTCGCTTGCCGGCGCCACCGGCAAGATCGAGTTCGACGCCAAGGGCGACCGCAAGGATGCGGAGATGACCATCTTCCGCATGAAGGGCGGCAAGATCGTGCCGGTTGCGATCGTCAAGGGCGGCGTGCTGACGCCGCTCGCGAACTAGCGGCGTGGCGTAGCCCTTCGAGGGCCGGTGCCACTACCTTCTGGTCGGTGCCTTCGGAATACACCGCATAGGCGGGATACAGGAAAACCGGCGCGCCAGCGACGCGGTGCAGCTTGCCGCTCATGAGGTATTGCCGCACCACGCTCAACCGGAAGTATCCCGATCCGCCGGCCTGCAGCAGGTATTCGCGCCCGAGCGGTCCCAGCCCCGCATGCACCGGCGCGTTGGCGAGGTCCGGAAAGGCGAGATTGTGCTGCGCCGCGAATTCCGGTCCCCAGTCGACGTAGACGTAGTCGGAAAGCTGCGATTTGCCCTGCTTGCGCGTCGAGACCAGGACCAGCTTCTCCTCCAGCAGCAGCTCCACGCGCAGCCCTGGCCGATGCTGCGGTGCGTAAGCCACCGCGATGTCGAGCGTGCCGTGCGCGACCTGGTCGAGCAGGCTTCCCGCCACCCCAACCTCGGTGCGCAGCGCGAGCTGCGGGGCGCTGCGTCGCATCCACAGCAGCCAGTCCAG
>JBDSMR010000121.1:0-9916 GCA_039915735.1 Usitatibacter sp.
GCGGAAGTGCTCGAGGCGCCCGGCATGGGCCGCCAGTACCTTCCGCTCGAACCTTCGCGGGTCGACGCGCAACCCGAATTGCTGGAACAACTGCTGCGTTCGAAGGGTGTCGGACTGGTTCACCTGCCTACCGTGCACGACGCGCCGCGCCAAAGAGCGCTGCAGATGGCGCAGCGCCTCGGCGTGCCACTGATGGTGACGCTGCACGACGTGTTGTTCCTGCGCCCCGATGCCTTCGATTCCGGCACGCCCACCGCCGAACGTTCGTGGACGGAGAAGATCGCGCCGGTGCTCTCCGGCGCCAGCGCCGTACTTGCGCCCTCGCACTACCTGGCAGACCTGGCCAGGGAAACATTCCCCGGCCTCGACGTGCAAGTTGTCCCCAACGGACTAGACCGGGGACGCACCCTACGCTTCCACGAGAGTGCAGAAGTAGGGTGCGTCCCCGGTTTTCCACGCCCTGAATTCCTCGCGAGCAAACCGCAGCACGTGGTGGTCGTGCTGGGCGCAATCGGCGCGCACAAGGGCGCGGACCTCCTGCGCCAGCTACCGGCGCACCTCGAAGGCTCCGGCATCGTCATCGTCGTGATTGGTTATCTCGACCAGCAGGTTTATCCCGGCTGGAATCCGAAGCCGCATATCTACGTGCACGGCCCGTATCACCCGTCGCAAACGGCGCAGCTGCTGAAGGCTTACGGAGCAGAACTCGTCCTGTTCCCCAATCGCGTGCCCGAGAGCTTCAGTTATTCGCTTTCGGAAGCATGGGCCGCGGGCTTGCCGGTGCTTGCGGGCCCCGCGGGTGCAATCGGCGAACGCATCGCGATGCATGGCGGAGGCTGGCTGCTCGAGGAAGGATTCGGCGCCACCGAAGTCGCGAAACGATTACGCGAGCTGATGCAACCGGCTGGGGAAGCCGCGATGGCGCGAGTAAGATTGGGCCTCCTGCAGCCCGACGTGAATCGCGTTCCGACCCTCGCCACCATGGCCGAATCGCTCGAAGCGTATTACCGCCGCTATGCCCGTGAAGCCGCCGGCGAAAGCATGGACGCGCCCTCGGTGGACGCGCTGCTGGCACCTTCGCTCGACAGCTCGCTCTTCCGCCAGGAACTCGCCTACCTGGCGGATCTCTGCGACCAGTCCGACTCGCATGCCAAGCGCCAACGCGACTTCGAGGCCGAAGCGCGCCGCTGGATCGCGAAGCTCGAAGGTGATGTCGCGAACCTGCAGGCCGAGCTCAAGGGGGAATTCGACCAGCGCCAGCGCATCGCGGTGGAACTCGGCCTCGCGCAGACCGCGGCCGGCGCCGCCATCCACCTGCCGCATTTCGTCAATCGCGTCCTCGCCAGGATCTTCCGCCGTGCGCGTAGCTGACGTCAGCATCGTCACCTACGAGCCGGACATGGCACTGCTGCGCCAGCTGCTCGCGAGCATGTCGGACCCCGCGCCACCCGCGCGCCTCAACCTCTTCATCCACGACAACAGCGCGCATCCCGCAGCCGTGGAAGCGCTGCGCGCGGAACTCGAAACCAGCGCCTTCGCGCGCGTGGAGATTCACCATGGCGCGGAAAACGTCGGCTTCGGCCGCGGCCACAACGCCAACGCAGTCCTCGGCACCGCGCCGAACCTCCTCGTCATCAATCCGGACTGCGTGCTGGAGCCGGGCGCGCTCGCAACGCTGCTGGATTACTCGGAGCGTGATGCGCCCTACGCGGCCGCCTGGGAGATGCGCCAGATTCCGTACGAACATCCCAAGGCCTACGACCCGGTCACTCTCGAAACGCCCTGGACCAGCGGTGCTGCCACGCTTTTCCGCCGCGCGGCCTTCGAATCCGTCGGCGGCTTCGACGCCGCGATTTTCCTCTACGGCGAAGACGTCGATCTTTCGTGGCGGCTGCGGGCAAGCGGCAACGTCCTGCGCTACGTGCCGCGAGCCGCCGTGGTGCATCGCACCTACGCCACCAAGGGCGAGGTGAAGCCGATGCAGGCCTACGGCGCGGTCTTCGCCGGCCTCGCGCTGCGTACGCGTTACGGCAGCGCGATGCAGGTGATGCGCGGCTTCGCGATGCTGGCCGCTGAAATCCTCGCTCCGGAATCCTTCCCCGGCCGCAGCTGGGGAATGATGCGCACCGGATTGCGTTACCTGCGGCACATGCCGCGTTTCCTCGGCAGCCGCGTGCGATGCACGCCTCGCTTCCGTCCGCAGTTCGCCGGCTGGAGCTACGAGGAGCGGCGCGATGGCGCGTTTCACGAAACCCATTCGCGCCGCGGCCGGCCACAAGCCGACTTTCCGCTGGTTTCGATCATGATCCGCACCCATGGCAAGCCCGCCTGGGTGCGCCAGGCGCTGGCCACCTGCGCGCACCAGACTTATCCGAACCTGGAAGTGGTCGTGGTCGAGGATGGCGAGCCTCTCGCTCAGGACGTGGTGCGAGAGTTCTCGCCGCGGCTCGCGATCAACTACCAGGCCACCGGGCAGCGCGTCGGCCGCGCGCGCGCGGGCAACCTCGCCATGGCGCAGGCAAAGGGCGAGTGGATGAACTTCCTCGACGATGACGACGTGTTTTTCGCCGACCACGTCGAGGTGCTGGTGGAGGCGGCGCGGCGCGCGGGTGTGCGCGGCGCCTACGGCTTCGCCTGGGAGACACACACGCGAGTGATCGACCTCGAGAAGGCGCAGTACGAGGAGATCCGCTGCGTGCCGCGCCTGCGCCAGCGCTTCGATCGCATCTCGCTCTGGCACCAGAATTTCATGCCGATCCAGTCGGTCCTGTTCCATCGCGCCCTGTGGGAGCGCCACGGTGGTTTCGCCGAGGACATGGAGCAGCTCGAGGACTGGAACCTCTGGACGCGCTACACCATCGAGGATGATTTCGTGCACGTCGAGAAGACCACTTCGAAATACCGCGTCCCCGACGATCCGCGCGCGGCCGCCTCTCGCCAGGCGCTGCTCGACGCCGCGTACGCGGACGCCGTGGAGCGTCAACGCAAGCTGCGCCTGACGCTTTCGCCGCGCGAGATCGCGCAGATGGCTGAGAGCTACTCGCGCGAGCAGGCGATGATGCAGGCCACGCGCAACGCGGTGCGGCACGTGGTGAGCGCGAGCCCGGCGCTGGCACGGCTTGCCTCGTGGCGCGCGCCTACCCGCGCATGGCTGCGCCGGATGGGACTGTGAATTGAGCCAGGACATCGAATTCACCGGCGAGCGATTCATCCCCGGCACGCGCGGCGAAATCTGGGTCGAGCACTGGCACCGCTACCACTTCGCGGCACGCTGGGCTAAAGGCCTGCGCGTGCTCGACGCGGCTTGCGGCGAAGGTTACGGAGCGGCATTGCTCGCACGCCATGCCGCGCATGTGACCGGCGTGGACCTCTCGCCGGATGCCATCGCGCACGCCCGGCGGAAGTACGCGAACCTTGCCAACACCGAGTTCATCGAAGCCTCGATCGCCAGGCTGCCGCTGCCCGACGCCTGCTTCGACGTGGTGGTGTCATTCGAGACGATCGAACACATTGCGGTGCAGCAGGAATTCATGGCCGAGATCGCGCGCGTGCTCAAGCCGGGCGGCGTGCTGGTGATGTCCTGCCCCAACAAGCTCGAATACAGCGACAAGCGCCACTTCGACAACGAATTCCATGTGAAGGAGCTCTATCGCGACGAGCTGGCCGCACTCGTCACACATCGATTCCCTGAAACGCGCTGGTACGGGCAGCGGCCGTCGTTTTTCTCGGTGATCGCGCCGGAAACGAACGCCGCTTCGGGCGAGCTCATCGAAGTGGTGGAGTCCGCACCCGGGGAGGCAGGCGCGAAAATCGAGAACCCGCTGTATTTCCTCATCGTGGCCGGGCACACCGCCGAAGCCGTCGATCGCGTGCCGCCGCCGCTCTCGGTGCTGTCCGATCGCGACGAATGGGTGCACCGCGATTACGAGAAGGTGATGCGCGACCTCGGCGGCTGCGCCAGGGAGCGCGAGCACGCCATCAAGCTGGTCGAGGAGCGTGACGGCGCCATCACCTTCATGACGCGCGACATCCTCGAGTGGAAGAAGCTCAAGCAGGACACGGACGCTCGATATGCGGAAGGCGAAGCGTGGTTTCGCCGCCAGATCGCGGAGCGCGACGAGCAGTTGCGCGTCCACGCGGCGATCATCGTGGCGAAGGATCGCGAGGTCACGCGCCGCGGCGGCCTGCGCTGGTGGCTGCTGCTGCCCCTCTACCGCTTCGGGATCCTCAAACACCCGCCCGTATAATCGGCGCGATGAATCCCCGCCTCGGGCTGCTGCAGCCCTATCCCTTCGAGCGGCTGCGCGGATTGCTTGCCGGCGTGACGCCGCCCGCAGGCATGTCGCCCATCAGCCTGGGCCTGGGGGAGCCGCAGCATCCAACACCCTCGGTGATCAAGGACGCGATCACTGCGAACCTCGGTGGCCTTGCGCGTTATCCGCTCACCCTCGGCTTGCCCGAGCTGCGGCAAGCGATGGCGGAATGGCTCGCGCGACGCCATGGCCTCGGCAGCATCGACGCCACGAAGGAAATCATCCCGGTCAGCGGCAGCCGCGAGGCGCTGTTTTCGATCGCGCAAGCGGTGCTCGATCCGATGAAGAGCGATGCGCTGGTGGTCTGCCCCAACCCGTTCTACCAGATCTACGAAGGCGCGACACTGCTGGGCGGTGCGCAGCCGTACTACATGAACGCGCTGCCGCAGAACGGCCTGCGCCCGGATTGGGACTCGGTGCCCGTTGATGTCTGGAAGCGGGTGCGCCTGCTCTACGCGTGCTCGCCCAACAATCCGCACGGGCGCGTGATGCCGATGGAGGAATGGAAGCAACTCTTCGAGCTTTCCGACCGCCATGGCTTCGTCATCGTCTCGGATGAGTGCTACAGCGAAATCTACTTCGACGAGTCGAAGCCACCTCTGGGTGCGCTCGCCGCCGCGAAGCAGCTGGGACGCGAGGGTTACCCGCGCCTGGTGGTGCTCGGTTCCCTCTCGAAGCGCTCGAGCGCCCCGGGCCTGCGCTCCGGATACGCCGCGGGCGACCGCGCCATCCTCGAGAAATACGTCCTCTATCGCACCTACTACGGCTCGGCGATGAGCAACATGGTGCAGATGGCCTCGATCCCCGCGTGGAAAGACGAGGCGCACGTGATCGAGAATCGCCGCCTGTATCGCGAGAAATTCGCTGCATTCCATGATCGCGTGAACCCGGTGTTGCCGCTCACGAATCCCGAAGCTGCGTTCTACTACTGGGTCGCGGTGCCCGGTGGCGATGACCTCGCCTTCACGCGTGACCTGTATGCCGCCAGGAATGTCACCGTGCTGCCCGGCAGCTACATTGGCCGCGACGCCCATGGCATCAACCCGGGCCGCGGCTTCGTGCGCATGGCGCTGGTCTCGACGCTCGCCGAGAGCCTCGAGGCGGCCGACCGCATCGCCACCTTCATCCACTAGTGCCTACCGAGAACAACGAGATGAGCCTGCAGAAAACCATCAACGACGCCTGGGAGCAACGCTCCGACATCACGCCCTCCTCCGTTTCCAGGGAGCTCAAGGAGGCGGTCGACCACGTGGTTGCGGACCTTGACGCCGGCAGGCTGCGCGTGGCGGAAAAGGTCTCGGGCGAATGGACCGTGCACCAGTGGGTCAAGAAGGCGGTGCTGCTGTCGTTCCGCATCCGCGACAACGGCATCATGCAGGGCGGTTATTCGCACTACTTCGACAAGGTCGATTCGAAATTCAGCAATTTCACGCACCAGGACTTCGCCAACGGCGGCTATCGCGTGGTGCCGCCGGCCGCCGTGCGCCGCGGCGCCTTCATCGCGAAAAACGTGGTGCTGATGCCCTCCTACGTCAACATCGGCGCCTACGTCGACGAAGGCACCATGGTTGATACCTGGGCCACGGTGGGCTCCTGCGCGCAGATCGGCAAAAACGTGCACCTCTCGGGCGGCGTCGGCATCGGCGGCGTGCTCGAACCGCTGCAGGCCAACCCCACGATCATCGAGGACAACTGCTTCGTCGGCGCCCGCAGCGAGGTGGTAGAAGGCGTGATCGTCGGCGCGGGCTCGGTGATTTCCATGGGCGTCTACATCGGCCAGAGCACCAAGATCTACAACCGCATGACTGGCGAGGTGAGCCATGGCCGGATCCCCCCCGGCTCGGTGGTGGTTTCCGGCAACCTGCCCAGCCCGGATGGACGGTATAGTCTCTACTGCGCCGTCATCATCAAGCAGGTGGATGCCGGCACGCGGGCCAAAACCGCGATCAACGAGCTGCTCCGCGACTGACCAGCCGGGCATAACCAGGAGGCGCACACGCCATGTTCATCGAGAAGCTCCTGCAGCTGATGGCCGAGAAAAAAGCCTCGGACATCTTCATCTCCGCGGGCTCGCCGATCAGCATCAAGATCAGCGGCAACATCATGCCTGTCAACCCGCAGATGATGGACGGGGAGATGTGCAAGAAGGTCTGCTACGAGATGCTCCGCCCGGAACAGATCGTGATGTTCGAGAAGGACCAGGAGCTCAACTTCTCCAAGCCGATGGTGGGCCTGGGCAACTTCCGCGTGAACATGTTCTGGCAGAAAGGCGCGGTCTCGTGCGTGATCCGCTTCATCTCCGCGGACATCCCCAAGATCGCGGACCTGAGCCTGCCGCAGGTGCTCTCCACGCTGGTGATGGAAAAACGCGGCCTGATCCTCGTGGTCGGCGCCACCGGCTCCGGCAAGTCGACGACGCTCGCCTCGATGCTGGACTACCGCAACTCCGTCCAGGCGGGCCACATCCTCACCATCGAGGATCCGGTCGAATACGTCTTCACGCCCAAGAAATCGATCTTCAACCAGCGCGAGGTCGGCAACGACACGCATTCGTTCCATGACGCGCTGCGCAACGCCATGCGCCAGGCGCCGGACTGCATCCTGATCGGCGAGATCCGCGATCTGGAAACCATGCGCATGGCGCTCACCTACGCGCTCTCGGGCCACCTTTGCCTCGCCACGCTTCACGCCAACAACGCCTACCAGGCCATGAACCGCGTGATCAGCTTCTTCCCGCTGGAAGTGCGCCCGATGCTGCTGCAGGACTTGTCGGTATCACTCAAGGCGGTGATCTCCCAGCGCCTCATCAAAACCGTCGAAGGCGGTCGCACGCCTGCGGTGGAAGTGCTGCTCAACACGCGCAACGTGCAGGAGCTGATCGAGAAGGGCGAAATCACTGAGATCAAGGAAGCGATGGAGAAATCCATGGCCACCGGCTCGCAGACCTTCGAGCAGGACCTCTTCCGCCTGGTGCGCCAGGGCAAGATCTCCGTCGACGAAGCTCTGGGCAACGCGGATTCCGCCACCAACCTCGGCCTGCTCCTCGGCAACTCAGGCATCATGCCGGCCGCCTCCGAACGCGCCAAGGCGCCGATCCCGGGCACCCCCGGCGGACGCGCCGCCGGCTCCCCTTCCTTCGGCGAATTCAAGATCACCGAGGAAGAAGAGAAGTTCTAAAACTGGTGTCAGACACGACTTTTCAGAATCGAAAAGTCGTGTCTGACACCGGATTTCATGAGGACACTCCATGAAATCGATAGAAGAAAACCTCACCCAATACGCGGCCTACCACCGCGACCGACGCAACATCGCCACCCATTTCTGCGGCGTCCCGATGATCGTATTCTCGGTCGTGCTGGCGCTGGCCACGATGAGCTTCAGCGTGGGGACGGTGCCGGTCACCCTCGCCGCGATCGTTTCCATCGCGGCCTGCCTGTATTACTTCCGCCTCGATTTCGTCTTCGGCGTCACCATGGCGGTGGTCCTCTTCCTCATGTGCGCGGCTTCCAGCGAAATCATCCAGCGCCTGGGCATCGGCGCCTCGCTCGGTGTGGCGCTCGCGGTTTTCGTCATTGGCTGGGCGATCCAGGGCCTCGGCCACAAGTTCGAAGGCGTGAAGCCCGCGTTTTTCGATGACGCGAAGCAGCTCCTCATCGGCCCGGTGTTTGTATGCGCCGAGGTGTACTTCATCGCCGGCGCCCGCGGCCCCATTCGCCGCCACATCGAGGAGCGCGTCGGTCCCACGTGTGGCAAGCGCAATGGCCGCCCGCTGCCGATCTTCGAAAGCGACATATGAGCGAGGTCCGCTTCCAATCGTTCCGCGAGTTCTATCCGTTCTACCTCTCGGAGCACACGCATCCCACCTCGCGCAAGCTGCACTTCGCCGGCAGCACGCTGGTGCTGGTGTTGCTGGCGGTGGCGATCTACAGCGGCAACGGCTGGTACTACGCGGCGCTGCCCGTCGCGGGATATGGATTCGCATGGGTGGGGCATTTCGTGTTCGAGAAGAACCGCCCCGCCACCTTCAAGTACCCGGCCTGGAGTTTCGCGGGCGACTGGGTCATGTACTGGCAACTGCTCACCGGAAAGCTGGCGTTTGGACAACGAGACCCTGGCGCTGGCAAAAGCGCTGATTCGGCGTAGGTCGCTCACCCCGGCCGACGAAGGCTGCCGGCAGCTCAGCATCGATCGCCTGGTCCGGGGAGAAGTCACCCTCGGCGAGCTGCTGCGCGCTTGAGCCGCAAGCGCCGCATCGGGGACGCGGTCGCAGATGCCGCCGAGCGTCTGGACGACGCCGGCGTGGTGTTCGGCCACGGCACTGTCGAATCCGGGCAGGAAGCGCTCTGGCTTACCGCACACGTGCTGGGCCTGAGCTGGGATGCACTTGACAAGGCGCTCGACGATCCCATGGACGCCGGGGACGAAGCCAGGCTGCGCGCACTCGTCGACCGCCGCATCGCCACCCGCAAGCCCGCCGCCTACCTGCTGAACGAGGCCTGGCTCGGCCGGCACAAGTTCTACGTCGACGAGCGCGTGATCGTGCCTCGGTCCCTGATCTTCGAGCTGCTCAGGGTGGACCCGAAAACCGGGGACGCACCCTACTTTCTCCAAGCGGGCGCGGAGACGGTTTTGCGGTCAACCGCAAAACCCATCAGCACCGCTTTCCGGGAAAGTAGGGTGCGTCCCCGGTTTCCGGGTCCACCTCTTGCCATCCTCGACCTCTGCACCGGCTCGGGCTGCCTTGCCATCCTCGCGGCGCTCGCATTCCCGAAGGCGAAAGTGGACGCCGTGGACCTTTCCACCGACGCACTCCAGGTCGCGAAGCGAAATGTCGCCGACTACGGCCTCATGGGCCGGGTGGAACTGGTCCATTCGGAAATGTTTACCGGCCTCGCCGGGAGGAAGTACGACCTGATCATCTCCAATCCGCCCTACGTGAAGGCCGCCGCGATGCGCAAGCTGCCGGAGGAATACCGCCGCGAGCCGCAGATGGCGCTGGCGAGCGGCGAGGACGGCCTCGACCACACCCGGGTGATCCTCGCGCAAGCCCGGAAACACCTCACTCAGGGCGGACGGCTGGTGGTGGAGATCGGCCACAACCGCAAGGCGCTGGAGCGGGCGTATCCGACGCTGCCATTCGAGTGGCCGAAGACCTCCGCCGGGCGTCAGTTGGTGTTCGCCTTGCCCGAGGAAGCACTGCCCTAGGTGCTATCATTTCGGCCACTCTCCGCTCCTGCGCCACATGCCCAATTCCCTCGAAAACGACCCGGTCACCGGGCACACCGCCGACCCCGCGCTGACGCGTGAAATCGCGGGCCTGATCGTCTCCGCGCTCAACCTTGAAGTCGCCGAATCCGACATCGATCCCGCCGCCCCGCTCTACGGGGAGGGCCTGGGCCTCGACTCGATCGACATCCTCGAAGTGGCCCTCGTGGTCTCCAAGCGCTACGGCTTCAAGCTCAAGGAAGACGACCAGGACAACGTGAAGATCTTCCTCTCCCTCAACGCCCTCGCTGCCCACGTCGCGGAGCGAAGGACCAAGTGACGTCCGGGCGCACGCAGCGCTCCTGGCTGGTCTTCGTGGTCGTGCTTTCCGCCGGCTT